>CANJID010000009.1 GCA_947474395.1 Caulobacterales bacterium | reverse complement strand
TCCGTGAAGGTCAACCCGCTGCGGGACGGCACCAATTTCGGCTCGCGCATCGGCGCGATCGCCAAATGCCCCCCGAAGACCCCGCCCGCCGCCGGCAAGACCTGCGATACGGTGGCCGGCCGCGAGCTCCTTGGCGGGAACGCGTTCTAGGCGCCTGACGGTCTGACGACGCTGGCGGCGCGGCTCAGGCCGCGCCGGTCCAGCAGGAAGACGGGAGAGAGAAGGCTACCGCGGCAGGACCCGGACGGTCTTCAGCTGCTTGCGCTTGTCGACCAGGACCACGCCGGCCTTGGCCACCACCACCGGCCCGACGAAGTTCCAGAACCCTTCGAGCGGGTTGGCGGGGAGCACGATCAGGTCGCCGAGCTTGCCGGGCTCGAGGGTCCCAAGGTCTGGCCGGTCGATCAGGGCGGCCGAATTCGGGCCCATGATCTTCACCAGGTCGATCGGAGAGAACACCAGGTTCAGCACCTTCAGCTCATGGGCGAGAGCGGCTGTGGCGTTGTAGTTGGTGTCGGTGCAGTAGCCGAGGGTCACGCCGTTGTCGAAGAGGGTGCGGGCGTTGACCGGCTTGTAGCCGGCTTCCCGGCCGCGACCCTCGCCTGCCAGCACCCCCTCGGGCCAGGGCTTGCCGTCGCGGAAGGTCGGCTTGTTGTCCTGGTTGAAGACGCCGAACACCGGCGCGCCGAAGCCTGTGCAGCTTGAGACCTGGGCGCCGGCCGCGGCGGTCTCCTTGGCCTGTTCGTCGGTCAGCCACCCGTAGTGCGGCGTGTGGATCAACTTCTTCACGCCCGCCCGGACCGACTCCATCATCGCCCCGGGGCTCACCGCGTGGACCTGGAGGGGGATGCCCACCTTCCGGGCCTCATCGACCGCCCAGGCCAGGTTCTTGCGCTCCTGCTCGGTGGGGGCGAACGGATTCTGCGCCGCCGGATAGATCAGCTCGGCGATGGAATCGGAGCCGGAAGCCTTTGCGTCGCGGACGGCCTTGCGGACCTCCTCCTCGGTCCTGGACGCCATGATCGTGGTCTGGCCGGCGGCGAGGATCCGCGGGCCCTTGATCGCGCCGCTCTCGACCTCGCGCTTGAGCTGGACGATGGCGGCGGCCTGGTCGCCCCCCGACTGCACCGTGGTGACGCCGGACTCCAGAAGCTCGCGCATGCGCGTTGCGGCGCTTTCGGCGAAAAACTGCTGCGGCTGGCCCTGGATCAGGTGGCGGTGGACGTCGATGAAGCCGGGCATAACCGTCATGCCGGTGGCGTCGATCCGCTGGGCGCCCTGCGAAGCCGGGGCGACGCCGGCGCCCACCGAGACGATCTTGCCGTCCCGCACCACCACCGAGCCGCGCTCGATCACCCGGCCGTCGCCGACGATGATGCGCGCGTTGGAGACGACCAGGTTCTGCGCCGAGGCGGCGCCCGCCGTGACGGCGAGCCCCCCAAGGGCCGCCGCGACGCCCGCGATCGTACGGTTCATGCTGTCCCCTCCTCCTCGGACGGGGACCCGCGGGACCCGCCCTTCCCGTTTCAGCTCGGCGTTCGAGATCAGGCGCTGCGGGTGCGCCAGCTGTCCGCGTAGGACTCCCGGGCTTCCCTGGCGTAGGGGACCGGCGCAACCTTCACGCGGATTTCCATCTGCTTATGGCGCTCGACGGTGGTCTTGCCCGTGCCGCCGTTCTCCTCGCCCCAGACCAGGGTGAGGACGTCGCCGATGTTGATGCTCTGGTCGACGACGCCGAGCGACAGGGCGGTCCGCTCGTTCCAGCTGTAGCCGCCGAACATGGAGAAGCCGACGAGCTTGCCGCCCATCTCGACGCGGTCGTACATCGACGAGGCGTAGTTCGACAGCGGCTGCTCGATGTACTTGCCGGCCTCGCCGTCCTGGAACATCGAGCCGACCACCTTGGCCACGTCCTCGCCGTTCCAGGCGAAGGTGACCTTCTTGCGCTGCGACGCCGCGCTCATCGTCTCGAGCGCCGCGCGGCCGATGAAGTCGTGGTCGAACTTCACGAACGGGCCGTAACCCATCTCCGCCGGCGTGACGTAGTAGTCCTCAATGTTGTTCGAGACGAAGCTGCCGCCGAGCGAGCCGGCGACCTCGTAGCGGCCGGGACCCAGCCACTCGCGGTACGGCTTCATTTTCTCGCCGGTATAGACGGCCGGCAGCGGCGACGGGATCCAGCCCGACTCCAGGGTGATCGAGGAGTAGGAGCGCGAGCCAAGCTGGTAGAGGTCGAACTCCTCGCCGGCCTCGAGGATGGCGTTGCGGATTTCGTCGTACTGCTCGTAGGGGCCCCAGAACTCCAGGCCCGGCGCGCCGGCCATGCCGTGGCGCAGGCCGCGGACGCGGCGGCCGGCGATGTTGATCTCGCCCAAGGAGAAGAACTTGATCGCGGGGATGGGTCCGCCGTTCAACTTCTCCAGCAGCGCCCAGGCCTTCGGCCCCTGCAGCTGGAACCGGTAGTGGCGGCGCACCACCGGCTTGCCCATCGGGCGCCCCGGCGAGCGGTCGTCGCGGTTGACCTTCACGTCGTAGCCGCCGGTCTCGGCGTGGTATTGGATCCAGTTCACGATCGGCTCGCGGCCGACGAAGTTGAACTGGTTCTCGGCCAGGTAGAACAGGATGCCGTCGCCGATCAGGTAGCCGTCGTGGTTGCAGGCGACCATCTGCTTAGCCTTGTTGGGCTCAAAGCCCGCGAAGCTGTTGACGGCCAGGTGGTTGAGCAGCCTGGCCGCGTCGCGGCCTTCAACCAGCATCTCGGCCATGTGGTGCGACTGGTCGGCCAGCACCACGGAGTCGCGCCAGGCGAGCTGCTCTGCGCGCCAGTTGGTGAACTCGGGCGGCACCACCGGGTAGATGTAGGCGCCGATCTTGGAGTTCCGGAGCATCTGCACCGGATTGCCGGCGGTCTGGATGGCTTGTTCGAGATTGTGCGGGCGCATGACCGTCGCCTTCCCCTACTGCTTGTCGTCAAATTGGTTGGCGGCGCCGCCGCCCCGGGGGGGGGAGCGCCCGAACCGGCTCAGGCGGGGACTTGCGGCACCACCAGGTGGAACAGCTTCACGGACCCGGTCGCGGCGGTGACGCTCGCGGCCTCGGACGGCTTCAGGTAGACGCCCCCGCCCTTCCTCACGTCATATTCGGCGCCGTTGAGGCTGATCCTGCCGTCGCCTTCCATCAGGTAGACCAGCTGGTGCCGGTCGGCGGCGGCGGCTTCGAAGGTCTTGCCGGGCTCGATCCAGCGGACGATCGCCTTGACGTTCTTGGCGCCGACGAGCTGCTCGTTGATCACCTCGGTCATCTCGCCCACCGGGGTCTTCACCCGGGGCAGCTCGTTGGTGTCGATAAAGGTCGTGGTCATGGTCTTGATGCCCTTTCAGGAATGCTGCGCGGGAGGGGCGACCGTCAGGTCTGCATCCACACGCCGCCCTCGATCCGATTCCACCGGAGGTCGTCGGGCGTTCCGTCCAGGATGGTGGTGACGAAGCGGTTCGGAGCCTGGAACTCGAAGTAGAACAGCGGCTCGCCTTCCGAGGCCTTCAGCCGGTGCCTGTCCTCGGCGGGAATGAACACCATCGTGCCGGGGGCGACCTTGGTCGTGCCCTCGGGCGTGTCCACCGTTCCGTGGCCTTTTATGATGAAATAGAAGTGCTCGCAGTTCTCGTGGAAGTGGTACGGCGACTTCGCGCCGGCCACATAGTGCATGACGCCGGCAAGCATATTGTCGGTGTCCGCCAGTTCCTTGTTGACGAAGAAGATGCGCTCGCGCCCGGGCACGGCAGCCACCAAGCGGGGAAGATCGTCCTCGTGGAAGATGTAAGCCACTCCAGGCTCCTCCTATGAATGTCAGCCGCGGCGGCGCCAACGCCCCCCGGCGGCTGGCTTTCGCGTCGCGCGCGCCAGCGTCGGGCCGGAAAATGCACTGGGCGGAACAGGGTGTCTACAGAAAGATGAGAGACCCTTACAATAAGGTTGACTGGTTCGATCACCATCCTGATCGTACGTGTGGCTAGGCTTGCCGCGCCCGCCGCTTTCATGGTGGAAGTGGCTGGCTTCTATTAGGAACCCCGATGACTGCGCCCGTAGCCGACAAGCTCAACGCGCCGCAAAAGCCGGCCGGCGCGCCTCGGAAGGCCGGAGTAGGCGAGGCCCAGGGCAGCGCCGGCGAGCAGGTCATCGTCGCCCCGGCGCTCTCGGGGGTCGCGGGCTACCTTCTACGCCGCACGCACACTGCGTTCCAAGCCTACTGGATGGCCAAGTTCCACAGCCAGGCGACGCCGATTACCCCCGTCCATGGCGGCATGCTGGTCGTCGTCGACAGCAACCCCGGCCTGACGCAGACCGAACTTGCCCGGATTATGAACGTCGAGGGACCAACCCTCATGGCGTCGATCGACCGGCTGGAGGAGAACGGCTACGTCCAGCGAACACGCCGGGCCGGAGACCGCCGCAGCAACTCGCTGCAGCTGACCCCTCTCGGCGCCAAGATGGTGACGAAAATCGAGCGCTTCCTGCCCAAGCGGGACGCCGACCTGCTGTGCGATCTGTCGATGGAGGAGCGGGCGGAGCTGCTGCGGCTGCTCACCAAGGCCCTGACCCATGCTCATGGCCGGCTGAAGGAGATTTACGCCGAGGAGGACGCGCAGCCCGTCCTTCGCGCGCGCAAGAAATAGCCGGACCCAACGGGAGGCAGCCGAGGCCGAACGACAGCGCGCGTTCGCCTTTGGGCGACAGGCCGAAAACGGTCGCCCAAGACCAGCATCGCCATTCGTGCCCAGCGGTCCGTCGTCGAGACAGTTTGCGGTCTGACTGCCTGCACCGCCAATCCATGACCGCCGCCGTCCTCTAAGGCGGAGCGGAACCGAGGGACTGGTTGACGACGCCCGTATGTCGGCTAGCTGAGCCGGTGTCCGCAGCCTGTGCTCGCGGACGCGGAGGGGAAATCACACATGAGGTTCGCGGGCGCGTCCTGCCTAGCCCTTGCCGCCTTGGGCGCCGCGACGTCGGCGCGGGCCGCCGGCCCCGACGACGAGTTGGTCGTCACGGCTAGCCGGTCTGGTGAGGGCGTCCGCGCCGACTTGCTGGGGGGCTCGGTCAGTATCGTCGAAGCGGGCGATCTCCAGGCCCGCCAGGCGCGACTTGTGTCCGACCTGCTGCGCGACATCCCCGGTGTCGCGGTCAGCCGAGCGGGCCCGGAAGGCGGCCTGACCCAGGTCCGCATCCGCGGCGCGGAGAGCAACCACACAGTGGTGCTGATCGACGGCATGCTGGCGAGCGATCCCGCCCAGGGCGAATTCGACTTCGCCGGGCTCGCCACCGACGAGGCGGGCCGGATCGAGGTGCTGCGGGGCCAGCAGAGCGCGCTCTACGGCTCCAACGCCATCGGCGGGGTGATCCAGTACATCACCCTTTCCGGTCGGGAGGCGCCGGGTCTGCGCGGCATGATCGAGGGCGGGTCGTTCAACGGCCTTCGGACCTCGGCCCGGTACGGCGTCGTGGCGGGCCCGCTCGATCTTGCGGTCGCCGCCGGATATTCGACGACGGACGGCTCCCCGGGCGCGCGCCTGGGCGTGCGCGACCTCGACGCCAAGACAGCAACCGCCTCGGCAAAGGCGGTCTTCGCCCCGGCCGACAACTTCCGCCTGGTGGTCGCGGCCCGCTACGCCGAGACCCACGCCGACACCAATCCGAGCGACTACGCCTCGCCTTCGTCCCCGAGCTTCGGCCGGCCGGTCGATGGCGCGGACTTCTACGCCAGCCGCCAGCGGATGGGCCTGGTCCGCGCGGAGGGAGAGTTGTTCGACCGTCGCTGGGCCCAGTCCCTCGCCTTCCAGACCAACCACAGCCAGCGCCGCAGCTTCAGCGACGTTGGTCGGCCGAGCGTCTTCAGCAACGGAACGCGGGACCGGCTCTCTTACGTCAGCGCCCTTCGCCTCGGCGATGGGCCGCTGCGCCAGAGCCTGACGGCGGCGGTGGACGTGGAGCGCCTGGGTTTCCGCAACCTGCCGCTGACCGCGACGCCGACGGCGCAGAACCTTCTTCGCCACATCCGCAACACCGGGGTAATGGGCGCATACGACCTGAGCTGGAACGACCGGCTGGGATTGGGCGCCTCAGCGCGCCACGACGCAAACAGCCGGTTTCGGAACGCGACCACCTACCGGATCCAGGGCAGCTACCGCTTCCGCATGGGAACGCGGCTGCGGGCGGCTGCGGGCTCGGGCGTCACCAACCCCACCTTCATCGAACTCTTCGGCTACGATCCGGCATACTTCATCGGCAATCCGGCCCTGAGGCCGGAGAAATCCGAGGGCTGGGAGATCGGCGCCGACCAGGGGCTGCTGCAAGGGCGGGCGAGCCTCGGGATCACCTATTTCCGCAGCCGGCTCCGGGGCGAAATCTTCACCGCCTTCACCCCCAGCTTCGTCTCGACGCCTGCCAACCGCACGACCCTTTCGAAGCAGCACGGGATCGAGCTGACCGGTTCCTTCCGCCTCGGTCCGCAGTGGCGCGCGGATGCGGCCTTCACCCGCCTGCGCGCGACAGAGAACGGGGTGCAAGAAATCCGTCGCCCCGATACGACCGCCAGCGTGAACCTCGTCTGGCGCGCGGCGAGCGACCGGTTCGGGGCCGCCCTGACGGTCCGCTACAATGGGCCGATGACGGACACCTATTTCGGCGTCGTGACCGAGACCAAGCGTCTGTCCGCCTTCACCCTGGTGAACCTCGCCGCCGACTGGCGGATCGGCCCCCGCCTGCAGTTGTTCGGCCGGATCGAGAACGCCACGGGCGCCCGATACGAGGAGGTCTACGGTTACCGGACGGCCGGCCGAACCGCCTACGCCGGGGTGCGGGCGGCGCTCTGAGGGGGGCGGGGCGTTCTTCGGTCAGACCTCTATGGCGTCGGCTTCGGCGGTGAGGCGGTCGCAGGTCTTGAAGTCGCGGCGACGGAAGGCGGCGGCGGCGACCTTGCGCAACAGGAGATGGGCCGCCGCGGGCTGGCGGCGGCGCAGCATCGAGGCCCAGAGCTCGGCCTCCTGATCGCTCGCCCGCACATCGTCGGGACGCGCCTGGATCATCCGGGCGGCTTCCGGCAGGGCCGGCCATTCCATCAGAAACCGCAAACCCCGCTCGAAGTCCGCGTGGCCGACGGCATGGTCGAAGGCCCGACCCTCCGCCTCCACGTCCTCGAAGTCCGGAAGCCGCTGGACGAAGGCCTTGGCCCGCTCGACCGACAGGGTGCGCTCGAAGGAGGCCCACCGGGCGGCCTGGGCGGCGCCCGCCTGTCCCGACTGCTCGAGGTAGTCGATCCAGACGCTCTCCCAGTCGAAGTCCACGGTGGCCGGTGCGCCCTTGACCGGCCAGACACCGCCGCCGCCGGGGTGGATGGCGGCCTGCAGCAGCTTTCCCGCCTCGTCCAGCCGTCCGGCGGCCAGCATCCGCCGGGCGACCTCGGCCGCCACGGGGGGCGTGCGCAGGGCCTGGACGCCGTAGGTGGAGGCGAAGGCGTCGATGTCCCCGGCGGCGTCCGCAACCGCGCGGAGGGCCGTGCTCCATCCCGAGGCGCTGCCAGGCATGTCGCCCATCCGGCGCAGGGCCGCCTGCGCCAATCCGGGGTTGGACCGCGCCAGCACCGCGGGGAGCCACCCGGCCCAGCTGAGCGGATCGGCGGCGATCGCCTCGACCAGGCCCGGGGCGGTCCGCCCCTCGTCCGCGCCCTCGATCAGGCCGGCGATATCGTCCGCCGCCCTTTCGAAGACGGCGGCGAGCGAGCCGTCCTTGTCCCGCATCCGCGCGGAAAGGCGTCGCGCTATGCCCATGAAGCGCCACAGCCGGTCGAGGGCGGCCGCGCGGTCGAGGGAGGCCAGGCGGCCGGAGACCAGGTCGCGGAGCACATCCAGGTCCCGCACGAAGCTCGGCCTCTGGCGCCAGGAGACCCGGGACCGGCTGGTCTCCAGGGTGGACAGGCGCTTGTCGATTTCGAGGATCAGGTGGTCTGCGCCCTGCTCGGCCGCCAGCTCCATCCGCAACCGGCGTTTCAGCTCGGGGCGCGTGTCGGCGAAGGCCGTCAGGATCTCCGCGAGCCGCTCGGCGCCCAGGGCGGCGAGGTTCTCCACCGTGACCTTCTTCTGGCTGGCGACGGTCGGACGCTTCATGGCCGCTGATACCCCGGTGCGGCGCGCGAAGCGATACGAAACGGCGGACCGCCACGGTCCTCGCGAGCCTCCTGTCCGAGGCGCTAGACGCCCTCAGGCGACCGGGGCCTCAGCCAGCGCCAGACCAGGGCCGGGGCGACCAGCAGGCTCATCAAGGTCGAGGTCACCAGGCCGCCCAGGATGACGATAGCCATGGGTCCCTGGATCTCGCGGCCCGCCTGCCCGGTCTGCACGGCCAGGGGCAGGAGGCCGAGCGCCGTCACCAGGGCGGTCATCAGGATCGGCGTCGCCCGCTCGCGGGTCGCGACCAGCACCGTCTCCAGCGACCAGTCGCGCCCCTCGTAGGTCGTCAGGTGCTCGGCGTGGGAGATCAGGAGGATGGCGTTGCGGGCGGCGATGCCGAAAAGGGTCACGAAGCCGACCAGGGAACCTAGCGAGAGGCTCGCCCCGGTCAGGGCCACCGCCGCCACCCCGCCCGCCAGGGCGAAGGGCGCCGAGCCCAGGATGATGGCCACGGCCCGGCCGTCGCGGAAGGCGATCAGCAGGAGGGCGATCACCCCCAGGCCCGCAACGCCGACGTTCAGCAGCAGCTCGCGCTGCGCCTGCGCCGCGCCCTCGGCCGTGCCGGCGTAGTCGAGATAGACCCCCGGCGGCAGGGTGACCTTCTCGGCTATGACCCTGCGGGCCGCCTCGGTGACGCGCCTTGCGTCGCGGGGGCTGGGGTTGGCGGTCACCACCTGGCGGGCGCGTCCGCCCTCGTGGGCGATGCTGGTCCGGCCGTCGGTCAGATAGACGTGGGCCACGTCCTTGAGGGGCACGGAGAGCCCGGCCGTCGAGCGCAGGAGAAGCTCGCCCACGCCTTCCGGGTCCTGGCGCAGCTCGGGGGTCACCGTGACGGCGATGTCCAGCACCCGGTTGTCGGCGAAGACCTGGGCCGCCGCCGCGCCCTGATAGGCGGCCTGCACCGCCTCCAGCACCTCGGCGGAGGAGAGGCCGTAGCGGGCCAGTTTCGCGAAATCGAGGTCGACGCGCACCACCGGCGTCTCCGCCGGGGTCTGCACCGCCACGTCCGTCGCGCCCTCGACCCCCTCCAGCACCCCGGCGATCTGCCGCCCTACCCGGTCCAGGGTGTCGAGGTCAGCGCCATAGACGCCGATGGCCAGCGCCGCGGTCTCACCGGAAAGGGATTCGCCGATGCGGTCGCCGAGGAAGGTCAGCACCTCGGTCTGCAGGCCGGGGTAGGCGTCGAGGGTCTCGTGGATGGCTTCCTGGATTTCATCCTGCCTGTGACCCGAGAGGCCCGGCTTCAGCTCGACGTGGAACTCGCTCTTCTCGGGGCCCCAGGTGTCCTCGCCCCCCTCGGCGCGGCCGATCTGCTGCTCGGCGCTCTGGATACCGTCGATGGCCAGGAGGTCCTTGGTGACGCCCTCGCCGTAGCGCCGCATCACCGCCAGGGAGGTCCCCGGCGGCCCGGAGACCCCGAGCACGAAGTGGCTCTCGCGGAAGGCGGGCAGGAGCTCGGAGTTGAACAGGAGGAAGCCGGCGACAGTGACGACCGCGGCGAGGGCCGAGGCGCCGGCCGCCAGCCAGGGCAGGCCGCAGGCCCGCGCCAGCACCCGCTCGTGCCAGTCCTTGGCCCGGGCCACGTAGCGCGGCTCGTCCGGCAGCCGCGCCCGGCCGAAGGCCAGCAGGGCGAGCGGCGGGGTGACCACTATGGCCACGGCGAGGGACACCAGGGTGGCGACGATGAAGGCGGCCGCCAGGGGCGAGAAGAAGGCGCCCTGCAGCCCGTGCAGCATCAAGACCGGGACCAGGGTCAGGGCCAGGAGCAGGGTGGCGTAGATCACCGGCGCCCGCACCTCCAGCGATGCAGCCAGTACGGTCTCGAACGGCGGGACCTCCCCGCCCTTGGCGGCCCGCAGGCGGCGGACGATGTTCTCGACGTCGATCACCGCATCGTCGACCACCACCCCCAGAGCCACGGCCAGGCCCCCCAGGGTCATGGTGTTGATGCTCCACCCCATGGCGTCCAGCACCAGCACCGCCGACAGCAGGGAGAGCGGGATGGAGACGAAGGAGACCAGGACGGTGCGCGCATCGCGCATGAACAGGAACAGCACCAGGGCGATCAGCGCGGCCCCGATCCCGAGATCCTCCCCGATCCCGGAAAGGGCCGCGGAGATGAAGTTGGCGGGCCGGTGCAGCCCGGCGTTCATGGCCACGCCCTGGGCGTCGAGCGCCGGTTTCAGCTCCGCCAGCGCCGCTTCCACCGCATGGGTGGCGTCCAGGGTATTGGCCCCGTACTGGCTGGAGAGGCTGATCAGCACTCCCCGCTTGCCCATGATGATCGCCTCGCCGGTGTCGGGGGCGGCGCCTTCGACCACCTCGGCCACGTCGCCGATGCGCAAGGGGGCCGAGCCCGCCGGGCCCATGATCTGGCCCTGGGCGATGGCGTCAGGCGTCAGGGCCTGGCCGCGGGGCTCGATCAGGATGCGCTGCTGAGGGGTGTCGATGAAGCCCCCGCCGCTGAGCCCGGTGGAGGCCCGCACCGCCGCCAGTACGTCCGACAGGCTGAGCTCCCGCGCCGCCAGGGCGGCGGGTCTGACCCGCACCTCGATCCGCCGCACCTCGCCACCGTAGACGGTGGCCCGCGCCACCCCCGCCGCCGCCAAAAGCCTCGGCCGCACCGTCCACTGCACCAGGTCGCGCAGGGCCATGGGGCTGAGCCGATCGCTGGTGAAGCCGACCTTCAGGAGGTCCATGGTCGAGGACGTAAGGGGCGCGACCTTGGGGGACTTCACGCCGCCCGGCAGGCTGGACTGCGCCTCGGCCAGACTCTCGGCCACCACCTGGCGGGCGCGGTAGGGGTCGGACCCTTCCGCGAACAGCACGGTCACCACCGACAGGCCCTGGATCGATTCCGAGCGCACCGCCGCCACCCCGGCAGCGCCGTTGACCGCCTGCTCCACCGGCCGGGTGACCAGCTGCTCGACCTGCTCGGCGGTCAGACCCGGCGCCTCGGTCTGCACCTCCGCCTGGGCGGGCACGAAGTCGGGGAAGACGTCGAACTTGGCGCGGGTCAGGGCGAAGGCGCCATAGGCCAGCAGCAGCAGCGCCGCCAGCGCCACCATCCAGGGCCGGCTCAGCGACCAGCGGACGATGCTTGCGAGCATCTATTCTTCTTCCTTGGCGGGCGGGTTCTGGGCCGCGTGCAGCGCCGAGGCGCCCTGGACCACCACCGCCTCGCCGGGGGCGAAGCCGCGCGGCACGAACAGGCCGGAGGGGATCGGCACGCCGCCCTCGGCCGCGCGCAGCTCGAAGCTGCCGGGGTCCTTGCGGACATAGACGAGCGTGCGACCCTCGTTCCTCAGCAGGGCCGAACGGGGCAACACCACGCCCTGAACGCTGGCGCCCCCCGCCAGGCTCGCCGGGGCCGCGAACCCGGTCGCCAGCAGCCGCGCCTGCGCTCCGGTGACAAGCCCGATCAGGCCGGTGGACTGCAGCCGCGGATCGGTGGTCCGGGCCGGACCGAGGATCGTCGCCCGCGCCCGCCCGGCGGGGCCGAGGTCAAGGTCGGCGCTGGCGGCGTTCAGGGCGGCGAAGCCCGCCACGTCGATGCGCACCAGGGCGCTGGTCCCGCCGGCCAGCCCGGCCACCAGCCGCGAGCGGGCGGCGTCGGACATTCGCTGGAAGGTCGGCCCCCACTCCAGCCCCAGCCGGCGACGCAGCAGGGCGAGCTTGGCGGCGTCTCCGCGCGCGGCGGCTTCCGCCGCCTCGGCGACGCGGGTTGAGACGGTGGCGTCGGCGGCGTTCAGGGCGCGGGCGCGCACGGCCTCAGCGCGGGAGGCTTCGGCGGCGATGGCGGCCACGGCGATATCGGAGTCGAGCTGGGCCAGGGGCGAGGGGTCCAGCACCCGGGCGAAGCCGGTCACCACCGCCGCGCGGCGCTCCGCCGCCAGCGGCGCGACGGCGACGCCGAGGCGGGTCTGGGTGGCGGCGTCCAGCTTGACCACGCTCCCGGTCTCCGCCGCGAGAGCGGGGCCGGAGGCC
This sequence comes from Caulobacterales bacterium, assembly GCA_947474395.1. Classification (GTDB taxonomy): domain Bacteria; phylum Pseudomonadota; class Alphaproteobacteria; order Caulobacterales; family Caulobacteraceae; genus CANJID01. The sequence continues at coordinate 61,107 of CANJID010000009.1, read as the reverse complement.
AGGACGCAGGCAAGGACGCCGGCCAGGATGGGCGCCGGCAGGGGGCGGGGTGTCATGGCTTGGCTCCGTTAGGAGAGGCGGCTTGGGGACTGACGGCGGCGGTCAGGACGGCGGTCTCGGCCGGATCGAACGCGCGGCGCAGGGCGTCCTGCAGGTCCACCTCGGCGAGGCGGACGGCCCGGCGCGCCTCGGCGGCGGCGAACAGGGTCTCGGCTTCCGCCGCCTCGGCCTGCAGCTGGTCGACGCGGTCGAAGGCGCCGCCGGTCACGCCCCGGCGGATGTTGGCGGTCATCTGCCGGGCCAGCGGCAGGTCGCGGGTCTCGATCAGGACCTGGGCGGCGCGCGCGTTCGCCAGCGCCGTCGCCGCCTGGTCCACTCCCGCCAGCACGACCGACTGGACCGCTTCCAGCGAACGTCCGGCGTCGGCGCGTCTGGCCTCGGCCTGGGCGATGGCCGAGCGGTTCAGGTCGTAGGGCGGCAGGACCAGGCTGAGGTTGAAGGGCAGTTTGGTCACCCCCCGCTCCCAGGTGTAGCCCGGCCCCAGCCGCACCTCCGGGTACTGCCGGGCGATCTCAAGCCGCAGGGCGATCTCGGCGAGGTCGTAGTCGGCCACCGCCCGCAGCACGTCGCGCCGGGTCAGGGCCGCCTCGGTGCGCCAGGCCGGAAGGGGGGCGAGGTCCGACGCCGGTGGGGCCTGGGCCAGTTGCAGGGTCCGCACGGCGACCGGATCCATCTCCAGGGCTCTGGACAGGGCGGTCAGGGCCGTTTCCCGGCGGGCGCGGGCGTCGGCCCCGCGGCGGTCGGCGAGGGCCAGCTCGGCCTGGGCCACGAGGGTCACGGACCGGGCGTCCTCCCCCGCCGCCACCCTTTGGGCCAGCCGGTCGTAGCGCGCGCGGCGGAGCGCGGCGGCCTGTTCGGCCAGGGTGATGGCCTCGTCCGCCAGGACCAGCTCGGCGCGGGCGCGCTCCAGAGCGATCCGCACGCTCCAGACCACTTCGCCATAGTCGTAGAGGGCCTGCAGGGCGGCGAGGTCCGCGGTGGACAGGCGGGCCTGACGCCGGGTCCCGAAGTCCAGCGGGAAGTCGGTCCCCAGCCCCCACAGCCAGGGGGACGAGCCCCCCGCGTCGCGGCTGTATTCCGTGGTCAGGGTCAGGGTCGCGGCGGCTGGCTGCCGCGCCGTGCGGGCGGCGGCCAAGGCGGTGCGATAGCGCGCCGCCGCCGCCGCGACCTGAGCGTTGCGGGACAGGGCCAGGGACAACAGCTCCGATCCCGTCCAGGCGGCGCCGTCGGGCCGGGCCTCCAGCCGCCGCGCGGCGACCTCGGCCGGCAGGCGCGCGGCGTCCAGCGGCGCCGGCTGATAGGTCTGGAATTGGGCGCAGCCGGCCAGGATCGTCCCGGCGACGGCCGCGCCCCAGATTCTTGGGCTCATGAGCTTCGTGGTCTCACGGGCTGACGACGAGGAGTTCAAAGCTGCCGGGCAGGGTGCCCGGCCGTCCGCCCGGGGCCGCCGGGGGCCCGGCCTTGGCGGTGGGCAGGTAGAGCCGGCCCGAACGGGCGTCGAGGGCGATGGTCCGCGCCCGGGTCTGGGTCTTCACTGTGTCGACCAGGGCCGCCTTGCCCCCGGCGATGGAGATCACCGACATCGTCCCGTCCCCGCCCGAGGAGGCGAAGGCGAGCTTGCGCTGGGTGTCGAACACCACCCCGTCCGCCCCGTCGCCGATCTTGATGCTGGCGACGATCTTGCCCGTGGCGGCGCTGACCACCTCGGCCACCCCGTCGCAGGTCGTGATCAGAAGCTTGTCGGCGGGGGCGTAGGCGATCCCCGTGGGCCCCTCGCAGCCGGCCAGCTTGTAACGGGCCAGGGTCTTGCCAGCCTTGATGTCGATCACGGCGATCTCGCCCTTATCCTCGACATTGACGTAGGCCTTGCCGGCCCCGTCGAAGGCCGCGGCCTCCAGCTCGCCGCCGACCGCTATGGTCCCCACCGCCTTGCGCGTCTTGGGGTCGATCAGGGTGATGTCGCCGCCGGAGTGGTTCATCACCAGCACCAGGCCGCTCGCCGGATCGATGGCGGCGGCGTCCGGATTCTTGCCGGTGGCGATCGTCGCCAACAGCTTGCCCGTGTCGCCGTCGAGGATGGTGACGTTGTCGGCCCGGCCGTTGGTCACCAGCACCTGGTCGCCGCCGTTGATCGGCAGGGCGGCATGGACGCCGACGCCGGTCCCGAAGGTGCCGTTGACCTGCTTGGTGGCGAGGTCCACCGACATGACGTTGTTGCCCCGCCCGACCAGAACCCGGTTGTGCTTGGCGTCCACGGCGGCGTAGTCCCAGCCCCCGTCCGGCCCGGCGATGCGGTCCACCAGCTTGTAGCCCGACGTTGCGGCGGCGGCGGCCGCTGCTCCCATCGTCGCCAGCAGCGCGGCGCCCGCGCAGGCCGTCAGAAGCGTCTTCATGGCCGGTTCCTCCCCGTCGGGGAGACGATGGGCCCAACCGTGTGACGGGCGGATGTCCGCGACATTGCCAAACCCCAATGTTCAGTCGACGGGCGGGAAGCGCACGTCGGCGGCGAGGCCCGGCCCCGCGTCTGAGAGCACGATCTCCGCCCCGTGCAGCTTGGCCACCGCCGCCGCCAGGGGCAGGCCAAGGCCGCTGCCGGGAGTCGAGCGGCTGCGCTCCAGCCGGTAAAAGCGGCCGAACACCCGCTCCCGCTCGCTTTCGGGAACGCCGGGGCCATCGTCGCTGACCCGCAGCACGACGCCCGAGGCGCCCGCCATCGCGGCCACCCGCACGGTCGAGCCGGCGGGCGTATGGCGAAGCCCGTTTTCCACCAGGTTCACCAGCATCTGGGCGATCAGCTCGGCGTCCCCCTCCACCAGCGCGGCCCCGCCGGGCTGGTGGACAAGGGTGCGGCCGCCCTCCTCGGCCGAGGGGGCGAAGGTCTCGACCACCATCCGCGCCGTGGCGGATAGGTCCACGGGGCGGAAACCCGCCCGCCGCGCGCCCCGCTCGATCTCGGCGATCCGCAGGATTCCCGCAAAGGTCTCCAGCATGGCGTCCAGGTCGGCGAGGCCCCCGTCGATCGCCGCCGCCCGCTCGGCCGGGTCCGCGCTGCGCTGGGCGGCCTCCAGACGCTGGCGGAGCCGGGTCAGGGGCGTGCGCAGGTCATGGGCGATGTCGCTCGATACCTGGCGCAGGCTTTCCATCAGCTCGGCCAGGCGGTCGAGCATGCGGTTGAAGGTCAGGGCCAGCCGGTCGAGGTCGTCTTCCTTTCCCCTCACCGGAACTCGACGGGCCAGGTCCCCGTCGATGATCGCCTCCGCCGTGCCGGAGATGGCCGCATAGCGCCGCCGCAGGTCGCGGCTCAACGCATAACCCCCTGCCCCGCCGATCAGCACCACGCCCGCCAGGGCCAGGGCGAAGCCGCGCAGCATGACGCTGTCCAGGGCCTCGATCCGGTCCACGTCGTCCCCGACCATCAGCCGGTAGCCGTCAGGCAGGGCGACCGTCAGCAGACGCACCGTTTCGGGGCGGCCCTCCGCGCGGGGGATGTGGAACAGGGACCAGCCGTCCGGCGCCTTGGCCCCCGCGAGCCGACCGGCCAGGGGCCGGCCCCCTGGACCCGCCAGGCCGTAGTTCAGGGCGCCCGGCGTCAGGTCGCGCTCGCGCACCGCCTGCAGCACGCCCTCCAGCCCCTCGGTGCGATACTCCTGCGTCAGGGCCGCCGCCTCGGCCCGCACCTGGGAATCGAACTGTTCGGAAAGGGCGCTGCGTGTCGCCAGCAGCAGCACCACGCCCAGCGCCGCCACCGCCAGGGCGAAGACGGCCGTGTAGGCCGCCGCCAGCCTGCCCCCGGTGGAGCGGAAGGCCGGCAGCCGCACCCGCCTAATCCGGCGCGCGCAGGCAGTAGCCCGCGCCGCGCACCGTATGGATCAGCTCGACGGCGTGGCCCCGGTCCACCTTGGCGCGCAGGCGGCTGACGTGGGTCTCGACGATGTTGGTGCGGGGGTCGAAGTGGAAATCCCACACGTTCTCCAGGAGCATGGTGCGGGTCACCACCTTGCCGGCGTGGCGCATCAGATATTCCAGCAGATGGAACTCGCGCGGCTGCAGCTCGATGCGTCGCCCGCCCCGCATCACCGTACGGCGCAGCAGGTCCATCTTCAGGTCGGCGACCTGGAAAGCGGTGGGCGCATCCTGCGATGGCGGGCGCCGCGCCAGGGCGTTGATCCGCGCCAGGAGCTCGGCGAAGGCGAAGGGCTTGACCAGGTAGTCGTCCCCGCCGGCCTCCAGCCCCTCGACCCGGTCGTCGATCCCCCCCAGGGCGGTCAGCAGCAGCACCGGCGTCTTCACGCCGGAGGCGCGCATGGTCCGAAGGATGGTCAGCCCGTCGACCTGGGGCAGCATGCGGTCGAGCACGGCCACGTCGTAGGGCTCGCCCACGGCCAGCTGCATCCCCTCGCGCCCGGCGAAGGCGCAGTCGACGGTGTGGCCCGCCTCCGCCAGCGCCCGCTTGAGATAGGCCGAGCCCTCCCTGTCGTCCTCGACCAGCAGCAGCTTCATGGCGGCGATACTGCGGCCAACCGGAACGGGGGGGAAGGGCGCTCAGCCGCGGGCGAAACTGAGGGCGGCGGCCGCGCCGGCGAAGCCCGCGGCGACGCCTAGGGTCCACATCCCGCCGCCCAACCCGAAGAGGCCGAAGGCCACCGCGGCGACCGCCGAGCCCACGGCCATGCCGAGCATCCGAACCACCGCCACCATGCCGCTCGCCGCCCCGCTGCGCGCCGGCGGCGCGGCCGTCATCATCGCCCGGTTGTTGGGGGTCTGGAACAGGCCGAAGCCCACGCCGCAGAGGACGGTGCGCCACACGATGTCGGCGGTGGCCGCGTGGGCCGGCATGAGGGCCAGGAGGGCGATCCCGGCGCCCATGGCCAGAAGTCCCGTCCCGCTGAGCACGCCGATCGACCAGCGGTCGGAGAGGCGCCCGGCCACGGGGGCCATGGCGACGATCATCAGGGGCCAGGGGGTCATCAGGAGGCCGGTCGCGGCTTGGGAGCGGCCCATCACCCCGTGCAGGACGAAGGGCAGGGCGACGAAGGCGGCGGCCTGGGCGGCGTAGGCGCAGATCGAGGTGCCCGCCGAGAGCGAGAACAGCGGGTGCTTCAAGAGGTCCAGCGGCAACAGGGGGGTCGGCTGGCGCGCCTCGACCCACGCCAGGGCCAGGCCGAGGCCCGCGGCGACGGCGAGGGCGACGACGGCCCAGATCCGCTCCCGCTCATGGCCGAGGCCCCCGAGCCCCAGGATCAGCAGGCTGAAGACGGCGGCGGCCAGGAGGGCGCCCGGGACGTCGAACCGCCGGGCGGCCCGCGGATTGTCCGGCAGGATCCGGGCCGCGACGGCGATGGACAGAAGGCCGATCGGCAGGTTTACCGCGAACAGCCAGGGCCAGCGTCCCAGCGACAGGACCAGGGCGGCGACGGTGGGCCCCAGCGCCTGGGACGCCGCCGCGGTCAGGGCGTAGAGGGCCAACCCCGCGCCGAGGCGCGCGCTCGGCTGGACCAGCCGGACCATGGCCATGCTGACGCTGAGCATGGCCGCCCCGGCCACCCCCTGGACCGCCCGCGCGGCGATCAGCAGGGGCAGGTTCGGCGCCAGGGCGCAGGTGAGGGAGGCGAGCATGAACAGGGCCATCCCCGGCCAGTAGACCCGCCGGTAGCCGACGATCTCCCCCAGGGCCGCGAAGGGCAGGAGGCTGGCGATCACCGTGATCTGGTAGGCGGTGACCACCCAGATGCTGGCGGCGGGGGAGGCTGCGAGGTCGAGGGAGATGGCGGGCAGGGCGACGTTGGCGACGGCGATGTCGAGGCTCGACAGCATCACCCCGAGGCAGATGCCCAGCATGGCGCGGCGGCGCAGCGCCGGAGGCAGGCCGTCGATGGCGGGCGGGGAAAGGGTCACAGGCGGTCGGGATCCGGTTCGGCAGGCAGGCTGCACCCCCTCTACAGCTTTCGTCGGCGGAAGGTCAGGTGACACGGGCGCCGGAGGCGGCGAACATCCTCCCTTGCCGCTGAGTCTGTGGATGAACGACGAGCCCTCTTCGCTGAACGCCTCGGCCGACCCGCGTGGGGAGTTCCCCTTCGCGCCGCCGGACTATGTGTTCATGCTGCTGGCCGCGATCGCCCGCTACCGGGACGCTGAGCTGGAGAAATTGTTGCGACCCCTGGATCTCACCGTGGCGCGCCACCGCGCCCTGCAGGTGATCGAGCGGTTCGAACCCTGCGGCATGAGCGAGCTGGCCGATTTCAGCGTGGTGGACCGCACCACCATGACCCGCACCGTGGACCAGCTGGTCGCTGGCGGCTGGGTCGAGCGCGCCATCCCGGCCGACCGCCGCCAGGTGCTGCTGACCCTGACCCCTGCCGGGCGGGACAAACTGGCCGCCGCCGTCGCCCTGGTGTGGCGACGGAACCGGGACGACCTGGAGGGGATCGAGGACGACGCTCAGCGCGCCCTGGTCCGGCTGAGCCAGGACCTGGTGGCCAACCTTGCGCCCGACCCAGAGGCCCGGGAGCTGCTCCTGACCTTCCGGCGCCCCCGCGCCAAGGCAGAAGGAACCTAGCCGGCGCTCTCGCGGCCGAACTTGATGATCGCCTCGGGCTCGGCGGGGTTGTCGAACAGGTTGAAGAGCACCGCCTCCATGGTCCGGGTCAGGTCCCGCTGGGCTTCGGGCGCTATGCCCCGAACCAGGCGGCGATTGTAGTCCATCAGCAGGCTGGCGGCCTTGTCGTAGATCTCCAGCCCCGCGGGGGTAAGGGTCAGCACCACCTGGCGGCGGTCCTTGGGCGGGACGTGACGGTCCACCAGCCCCTCCACCACCAGATGATCGACCGAACGGGTCAGGGTGGTGCGGTCCACGGTGCTGTAGCGCGCCAGCTCCTTCATGGTGCAGCCGTCCATCCGGCGAACGATCGCCAGGGTGCGCCAGCGGGCGACGGTCAGGCCGATGGGGGCGAGTTCGACCTCGAAGCCGGAGTCGCGGTGACGCACGATCTGGAACAGCAGGTAGAACAGCTGCTCCGGCACATTCATGGAAAACTCGCCGGCCGGATCGATCGACTTGTCGGTCGGGGCCGGCTGGATGCGCTTACTCATGCGGTGAGGATAGGCGGATGGTGCAAATGCACAAGATGCGATCACTCAAACTCTAGATCAAACACCTGTATTTGCTCCATAATTCAACCGTTCGTCGCATTCCCGCACGCCGGGGGCGAACGGCGGCGACCTCGACTGTCGCGATGGGGCGAATAACCCTAGGCTCGCCGAAGCTATGGGGAATCAACAGGCATGAGACCGCAAGGCCCGGACAGGACCGGCGCCGCCATCCGCAAGCTCCGGCTTGCGAAGGGCCTGACCCTGGCCGAACTCAGCGCCCAGACCGGCGTGCCGCTCTCGACCCTGTCGCGGGTGGAGCTGGGCCAGAACGCCCTGAACTACGACAAGCTGATCCGCCTCTGCCGCGCCCTCGACGTCGACCTGCAAAATCTGGTCGCCAAGCAGGCTGACACCGCCGTGGTGGCCTCCGGCCGCCGGGCGGTGACCCGCGCCGGGGAAGGCGAACCCATCGCCCTCGCGAGCGGCGCCGGCCGGCGGGCGGGCGCGGACCTCCTGGCCAAGGCGCTTTCGCCCGTGGTGATCGAGGTGACGAGCCCAACCCTCGACGCCCACGGCCCCCTGCTCCACCTCGATGGGGAGGCCTATGCGATGGTGCTGGCGGGAGAGGTGGTGTTCCACAACCATCTCTACGCCCCCCTCGCCTTGGGGACCGGAGATTCGGTCTATTTCGACGGCCGCTCCGGCTACGCCCTCCTCGCGCCGAAGGGCCCCGCCCGGGTCCTGCTGGTCGCTGCCGGAGAGCGGGACTTCAGCGCCTAGACCCCAGTTCGCGCGCCAGTCTTCGCCAATAATGGCGGACCGATTCCCCTCAATTCCCACAGTTAACCGAATTTTCAGCCAGTTCTGAGAATTTGGGATCCTCAGGTCCAGGCCCCCGTCGGCCGGATCGACGGCGGAACATCCGCAATGAGGGGGAACTTGGCATGCGTCTTCCTGGCGCTGAATTCATCAATGGACGTATGTCCCTGGGCGGGAGGCTCGGCCTGCTTTCGGCCGTGTTCTGCGCGTCGATCGCGCTGTTGCTGGCGCTGTTCGTCAACGAGAGCTGGAAGCAGATCGCCTTCGCCAAGAAGGAGGTCGACGGCGTCGAATACCTGGCCAAGGTCTGGCCGGCGTTCCATCGCGCCGCCGTGGGCCTGCGCGACGACGGCCAGGCGGCCGGCGACTTCGAGGCCGTCCGCGGCAAGTACGACGCCCGCTTCGGGTCGTCCGCCGCCGCTCAGGCCTTCGCCCAGGCGCCCGACCAGACCAAGAAGCTGGCCGCCGGCAAGCTCCTGATCGACGCCATCTGCGACGCCTCCAACCTGACCCTCGATCCGGACGTGGACAGCTTCTACGTCATGGACGCGGCGACCGTAGAGCTGCCCGATGCGGTCGAGGCCGTGGCCGCCCTGGCCGAAGCCGCCGCCCTGCCGGTGACCGATCCGGCCCGCCCGATCCGCCTCGCCGAGGCTTTGCAGACCGTGCGCATCGCCAACGCAACCGCCGTCGAGAGCCTCGAGACGGCGATGAAGGCCAACGTCTCCGGCGAGACCCGCAAGGCGCTCGGCGCCGGCGCCGCGCTCGTCAAGCAGACCGCCGACGCGGTGCTGGCCCAGAAGGCCGCGCTCATCGCCGGCGCCGGCCCCGAGACTCTCGTCGAGGCCCGCCAGGCCCTGCTGGCCGCGGACGACCAGACCCACCGGACGGCGCAGGACGAGCTGCGGCGCCTGGTCGAGGCGCGGATCTCCCGCCTGACCGGCAGCATGATCACAAACCTGTCGCTCGTCGGCGTCAGCCTGCTGCTGGCCGCCATCCTCGCCTTCGCCATCTCCGGCGGCCTCTCGGGGCGGATCTCCACCCTGCTGGGCGCCATGGCGCGCCTGATCCAGGGCGACACCGCGGTCGAGGTCCCGCACCTGGACGACCGCAACGAGACCGGCCGCATCGCCGAGACCGTGGCCGCCTTCAAGCAGAGCCTGATCGACGGCGCGGCCCTCCGCGAAAAGACCGCCGAACAGGAGATGCGCGCCGAGGAGCAACGCCGCGACGGCGAGGCCGATCGCGCCCGCTCCGCCGCCGAACAGGCCCACGTCGTCGAATCCATCGGCAAGGGTCTTGAGAAGCTCTCCGCCGGCGTCCTGGTCTTCCGCATCGCCGAGGAGTTCGCCCCCCACTACGAGAAGCTGCGGGCCGACTTCAACACCGCCATGGAGCAGCTCCAGGGCAGCATGCGCATCGTCGCCGGCAACACCGCCGGGGTGCGCAGCGCCTCGGGCGAGATCAGCCAGGCCTCCGACGACCTCTCCCGCCGCACCGAGCAGCAGGCCGCCAGCCTGGAGGAAACCGCCGCCGCCCTGGACGAAATCACCGCCACGGTGAGACGGACCGCCGAGGGCGCCGGTTCCGCCCGTGAGATGGTCGCCAACGCCAAGGCCGACGCCGAGCGCTCCAGCGCCGTGGTCGGGGACGCGGTCTCCGCCATGGGCGAGATCGAGGGCTCGGCCCGCCAGATCAGCCAGATCATCGGCGTGATCGACGAGATCGCCTTCCAGACCAACCTCTTGGCCCTGAACGCCGGGGTCGAGGCCGCCCGCGCCGGCGACGCCGGCAAGGGCTTCGCGGTGGTCGCTTCCGAAGTGCGGGCCTTGGCCCAGCGCTCGGCCGAAGCCGCCAAGGAGATCAAAACCCTGATCTCGGCCTCCTCCCAGCAGGTGGACCGCGGCGTCAGCCTGGTGGACGAGACCGGCAAGGCCCTGGTGCGGATCGTGGCCCAGGTGGCCGAGATCAACACCGTGGTCACCGAGATCGCCGCCTCGGCGCAGGAGCAGGCCACCGGGCTCCAGCAGGTCAACACCGCGGTCAACCAGATGGACCAGGTGACCCAGCAGAACGCCGCCATGGTCGAGCAGTCCACCGCCGCCAGCCACACCCTGACCGGCGAGGCCGAGCAGCTCTCCGCCCTGATCGCCCGCTTCGAGCTCGGCGGCGAGACGGCCCACGCGCCTGAAGCCAGACGCGCGCCCCCGGCCCGGTCCCACGCCCCCGTTCCCGCCATGAGGACCACCGGTCCCCGCGGCGGCGCGGCGCCCCGCCCTCACGCCGAGGCGGATGCCGAGGCCGGCTGGGACGAGTTCTGAGGCCGGCCATGACCCAGGACCCCGCCGCCGAAGGATCGCTCATGCGCCTCGCCGAGACCCTCGACCTCAACGCCGCCGCGCCCCTCTGCAGCCAAATCCTGGCGTCGCGGGGACAGGACCTGGCCCTCGACGCCTCGGCCGTGCGCCGGATCGGCGCCCTGTGCACCCAGATCCTGTTGTCGGCCCGCGCCACCTGGGCCGCCGACGGCTTCGCCTTAAGGCTCGTCGAGCCCTCGCAGGACCTGCGTGACGGTCTGGCCCTGATGGGCTGCGCCGATCTCGCCGACGCCAACCCGGTTCAGGACCACGCTCAATGACCATGACCGTACTCACCGTCGACGACTCCCGGACCATGCGCGAGATGCTGCGCCTGGCCCTGGCGGGCGAAGGCTACCGGGTGGTGCAGGCCGAGGACGGCGTGCACGGCCTGGAGGTCCTGGCCAACGAGGACCCCACAGTCATCGTCACCGACATCAACATGCCCCGCATGGACGGCTTCGCCTTCATCGAGGAGGTGCGCTCGGATCCGCGCCACCGCGCCACGCCGATCCTGGTGCTGACCACCGAGAGCGACGCCGAGAAGAAGGCCCGCGCCCGCATGGCCGGCGCCACCGGCTGGATCGTGAAGCCCTTCAACCCGGCCAAGCTGGTGGATGCAATCCGCCGCGTGGCCGCCTGAACCCCGAGGCCAGTGCAGTGGACCCCTTAGCCGCCATCCGGGAAACCTTCTTCCAGGAATGCGAAGAGCAGCTCGCCGAACTCGAGGCGGGGCTCCTCGCCATGGAGGAAGGCGACACCGACCCGGAGACGATCAACGCCGTCTTCCGGGCCGTGCATTCGATCAAGGGCGGCGCCGGGGCCTTCAGCCTCGAGGCGCTGATCCGCTTCGCCCATGTGTTCGAGACGGCCATGGACGAGATGCGCTCCGGCCGGCTCGCGCCGTCTCCCGACGTGCTCAAGACCCTCTTGCGCGCCGCCGACGTCCTGGCCGACCTGGTGCGCGCCGCCCATGACGGCGACCCCTCCGACGACGCCCGCAGCGCGGCCCTGGTCGACGAGCTCAAGGCTCTGAGCCCCGACGCCGAGGACGGCGAAGGCGGCGAGGAGGACTGGGGGGACTTCGAATTCACGCCGGTGGGCGCCCCCGACGCGGCCGCACCGGCCGGATCGGGCTGGCGGATCGCCTTCAAGCCCCGCGCCGACCTCTACGCCAAGGCCAATGAGGCGGCCCTGGTGCTGCGCGAGCTCGGCCGGCTGGGCGAAATCACGGTGACGCTGGACGCCGGCGCCCTGCCCCTGCTGCCCGACCTCGACCCCGAGGCAGCCTATCTCGCCTGGACCATCGATCTCGCGGCCGACGTCGCCGAGACGGCCGTGCGCGAGGTGTTCGAATATGTCGATGGCGACTGCGAGCTGGACATCCGTCCCCTCGCCGCCGCCGGGGAACCTGACTCTTCCGAAGCGACGCCCGAGGCGTTCGCCGCAGCGCCGACGTTCGACGTCGCCGCCCTGATCGCCAGCGTTCAGTCCACGGCCGGGGGGGCCGCCTCCCCAGACCTCCCGGCCCAGTCTCCGTCCGCGGACCCGTCCCCCACGACGCCGGCCCGTAAGACGGAACAGGCCCCGGCGGCCGCGGCCGCCGCCGGGGCCACCATTCGCGTCGACCTCGAGCGGGTCGATCGCCTCATCGACCTGGTCGGCGAGCTGGTCATCAACCAGGCCATGCTGTCCCAGCGGGTGATGGAGGCCGGCTTCGCCCGCGCGTCCAACGTCGCCATGGGCCTGGACGAGCTCGAGCAGCTGACCCGCGAGATCCAGGACAGCGTCATGGCCATCCGGGCCCAGCCGGTGAAGTCGGTGTTCCAGCGCATGCCGCGCCTGGTGCGCGAGGTCGCCGCCATGACCGGAAAGCCCGTGCGCCTGATCACCGAAGGGGAAGGCACCGAGGTCGACAAGACCGTGATCGAGCGGCTGGCCGACCCGCTGACCCACATGATCCGCAACGCCATCGACCACGGGCTGGAATCCCCCGAGGCGCGGGCCGCCGCCGGCAAGTCGGCGGAGGGGACCGTGCGCCTGACCGCCGCCCACCGCTCGGGGCGGATCGTCATAGAGGTGGCCGACGACGGCGGCGGCATCAACCGCGCCCGCGTCAAGGCCATCGCCGTCGAACGCGGCCTGATCGCCGCGGAGGCGACCCTCTCGGACGAGGAGGTCGACAGCCTGATCTTCATGCCTGGCTTCTCCACCGCCAGCGAGGTCAGCGACATCTCCGGCCGCGGCGTCGGCATGGACGTGGTTCGACGCTCCATCCAGTCGCTCGGCGGGCGCATCTCCATCGCCTCGCGGCCGGGCCTCGGCTCGACCTTCACCATGAGCCTGCCCCTGACCCTCGCGGTCCTGGACGGCATGGTGGTCTCGGTGGCGGGCCAGACCCTGGTCGCCCCGATCACCGCCATCGTCGAGACCCTGCAACCTAAGCCGGGCGACGTGCACGGCCTCGGCGGCGACGCCCGCGTCATCGCCATCCGCGACACCTACACCCCCCTGATCGACGTGGGCCTGGCCCTCGGCTACCGCGCCGAGTCCCTTCCCGCGGGCCAGGGCGTGGCCCTCCTGATCGAAGGCGAGGGCGGCGCCCGCGCGGCGATCCTGGTCGACGCCATCCAGGGCCAGCGCCAGGTGGTGATCAAGTCGCTGGAAGCCAACTACGGCCAGGTGCCGGGGGTGGCCGCGGCCACCATCCTGGGCGACGGCCGCGTCGCCCTGATCCTCGACATCGACACCATCGTCGCGGTTTCCCGCGGCGCCGACTCCACGCGCGCCGAGAAGCGCAAGGCAGCAGCAGGCTAGATCATGACCCCCACCCAAACTGTCCCCGGCGGCGCCCGCGAACTGATCTCCTTCCGCGTCAACGCCCAGGAGTTCTGCGTCGACATCATGGCCGTCCGCGAGATCCGCGGCTGGACCGCGGCGACCGCCGTGCCCCAGTCCCCGGCCTTCGTGCGGGGCGTCATCAACCTGCGCGGCGCCGTGCTGCCGATCGTGGACCTGGCCGCCCGCCTCGGCTTCGAGAGCGCGGAGGCCAGCGACCGGCACGTGATCATCGTCGCCCAGATCGGCGCCCAGACCGTGGGCCTGCTGGTGGACGCGGTGTCCGACATCCTCACCGTCACCGACGACGTGATCCAGCCGACCCCGGACGTGGCCTCCGACACCGCGCGCACCTTCGTGCGGGGCCTCCTGGCCATCGAAGGGCGGATGATCAGCCTGATCAGCCTCGACCGCGTCCTGCCCTCCCTCGAACTGGAAGCGGCATGACCGCCGTCGCCATGAAAGCCGATTCCGGTCCGCGCATGGTCGACGGGGAATTCGCCTTCACGGCGGAGGATTTCCGCAAGATCGCCGCCATGCTGCACGGAGACGCCGGGATCGCCCTGCCGGAGAGCAAGGCGACCCTGGTCTATTCGCGCCTGGCCAAGCGGCTGCGCGCCCTGGGGCTCGCCAGCTTCCGGGACTACTGCGCCCTGGTCGCCGACGCGGCCAATATCGACGAGCGGCAGAGGATGCTGGCGGCGCTGACGACCAACGTCACCCGCTTCTTCCGCGAGCCGCACCACTTCGACCACCTGCGCGACAAGGTGCTGCCGCCCCTGCTCGACGCCGCCCGGCGCGGCGGGAAGGTGCGCCTGTGGTCGGCCGCCTGCTCCAGCGGCCAGGAGCCCTACTCCATGGCCATGACCGTGCTCGGGCTCATGCCCGAGGCGGCCAACTACGACATCAGGATCCTGGCCACCGACATCGACCCCAATGTGGTCGCCGAAGGCCATGCCGGCGTCTATTCCGAGAACCTGCTGGCCGGCATCCCACCCGAGTTCCGCCGCCGCTTCACCAGCGCCGCGCCGGGGTCGCCGGGCTCGTACCGCATGGCCGAGGAGCTGCGCGCCCTGGTCAGCTTCCGCGAGCTGAACCTGATCGGCGACTGGCCGATGAAGGGCCGGTTCGACGCCATCTTCTGCCGCAACGTGGTGATCTATTTCGGCGAGGACACCCAGAGCCAGGTGTGGCGGCGCTTCACCCCGCTGATGAGCCAGGGCTCCTTCCTCTACATCGGCCATTCCGAGCGGGTGAGCGGGCCCGCCGCTTCGGTTCTGCACCCGGAAGGGATCACCACCTACCGCCTGGGCGCGGAGCGCCCGAAATGATCCGCGCCCTCATCGTCGACGACTCGGCCACCATGCGCGGCCTGATCGCGGCTGTCCTGAGCGCCGACCCCGAGATCGAGGTGGTGGGCCAGGCGGCCGATCCCCTGCAGGCCCGCGAGCGCATCAAGGCGCTCAATCCCGACGTCATCACCCTGGACGTCGAGATGCCCAACATGAACGGCCTCGAGTTCCTCGAGAAGCTGATGCGCCTGCGCCCCATGCCCGTGGTCATGGTCTCGACCCTGACCGCCCGGGGCGCGGAGGCGACCCTGCCCGGCGCGTCGAACACACTGGGGCCGACCACGATCGGCACCACGTCGCTGACCTGCTCCACGGCGCTGTGGGTGGCGGTCAGGACCAGAGCGCCGGCCCCCCAGAACCTCTGCTCCCAGGCGAGCTCGGCGACCCAGGCCCGCTCCGGCTCCAGGTTGGAGTTGCCCACGTTCAGGACCCCGGCCGAAAGGTCCCCCGAGGCGGCGAAATCCTCGAAATTGAGCTGGCCGACCGTGCGCTCGAAACGGGCTCGCAGCTGGGCCTTGGGCGATACCTCGTAGGCGAGGGTGAGGCGGGGCTTGAAGAAGGTCAGGGTCTTGCGCTTCGAGACGTCCCCGCTCTGGGTGATGGTGGAGGTCTCGACCCGCAGGCCCCCGTCCAGGGACAGGCGCGGCGTCGGCTTGACCGAGACGTTGAGGAAACCCTCGGCCCGCTTCTCCTCCACCCGCACATTGGCGGAAGGAAGGACCACGGCCACGCCCCCCGTGGTCAGGCTGGAGACCACGTCCAGGGTGTTGAGGGCGACCTCCCCGCCGGTCTCCAGGGTGGTGCCGAGGAAGAGGCCCCTCAAGGTCCCGCGCACGATGGATTCATGTCCCCGGGCCGCCTTGGTCGACTGGGACGGCGCCCGCGCGCCCGTCTGCACCGAGGTCAGGTCGCTGGCTTTGTAGGTGTGCAGGGCCACCAGCCGGCCGACCACCCCAAAGGCCAGCGGCTGCTGGTAGTCTCCGCCGACCTCGGCCTTGTTGGTGTCCAGGTCGTTGATGGTGCGCTCGAGGACGCGAAGGCCGACGTTGGTGGTCAGGTCGGCGTATTCGGTGCGCGGGGTCTCGGTCCGCTCCACCCCGGCGTTGAGGCGGAAGTTGCGGAACTCCGCCGCCCCGTTGGCCGAATAGATACGGCTGTCGATGTTGGCGTAGAAGGGCCCTGCGGCGATCACCCCCCCGGCGCCGTTGCGGCGGTAGAAGTTGCCGTTGCCGCTGTCGCCCTGCTGCTTCTCGATCCTGGCGCTCGCGGCGCCGCTGAGGCGGAGATTTCCGACCTTGGTGGAGGCGTCGAGGCGCCCCGTCGCGCCCATGGGGTGGTCGTTGTAGACCTTGCCCATGAACTCGACCGAGACGGATGTGTCCGCGCCGGTCTTGCGGATGACATTGGCCACCACCGCCTGGCCCTGCATGTCCACCCCGGGGGCGCCGCCGCGGATCAGGTCGATGCGGACGACCTGGGAGGCCAGGATGCGCCGGAGGGCGTCGTCCAGGGTGACGGTCTTGGAGGACGGGCGCTCCCCGTCGATCAGCACGTTCCCGGCGGCCCCGCCAAAGCCGCGCACGTCGTCGCCCTTGTTGTAGGTGAAGCCGGGGATGCGGCTGATCATGTCCTGGGCGGTGGACGGCCGGTATTGGTCGAAGAAGGCCGGCGGATAGCCGATCACGCCGAAGGCCGGGGCGGAGGCTTCGGCTATGTCCGCGTCAGTGGGTTCGGCGACGGTCTGGGCCCAAGCGCCTTGAGGCAAGGCGTCGCCCCCCCCGGCGCAGGCCAGCAGCCATCCCAGCCTGATCGCTCGCGAAGCGGTCGCCCCCATCATCGTCCGCCTTGTTCCCGCATCGCTCGGGCGGAGAAACCTTCTTTGGACGAAGCGGTTCGTTTTTCGGCGCAAAGCCCTGATCTTGCACAGGGCGCCGTCAAAGTGTCCTGCGGCTCACTCGGCCGGCGCCGGAGCCTCTTCCGCCGCGTAGTTGGGGCGCCATAGCAGGACCATGGCGCTGACCCCGGCGATGGCGGTGACTGGCAACAAGGCCTGCAGAACATCCCCCGCGCCGCGTCCGGCCCCGAGGATTTCCCCCGCCAGCAGGGGGCCGACGATGGCCCCCACCCGCCCCGCCGCGAAGGAGGCGCCCGCGCCCACGCCCCGCGCCAGGGTCGGGTAGAAGGTCGGGATCAGGCCGTAGATGATGTAGAGGCCGCCGAACAGGCAGGTCCCCGTCAGGCCCACGACCACGGCGGTCAGACCGAAATTGGAGCCGCTCCAGGCCAGGGCCAGGAGGCACAGCGCCAGCCCGACGAACAGGCTCCCCAGCACCAGCTTGCCCGGCCGCTTCTCCATCATGTAGCCGGCGGTCACCGAGCCCACGCAGCTGGCCAGGTTCAGGACGATCTGCAGGGTCGAGGCGTCGGAGGCCGAGAAGCCCTTGGCCACGTTCAGCGACGGCAGCCAGTTGAGCAGCAGGAAGGACATCAGGTTCATCAAGAGGCAGCAGACCCACAGGCAGATGGACGCCCGGGCCCGCCCCTCGCCGAGCAGGGCCTTCAGGCTGTTCACCCGCACGGCCACGCCGGCGGCGGCCGCCGCCTTCGCCTTGGTGAACTGGGTGGATTCCGGCAGGACGAAGACCATGGCCGCCGCCAGCACCAGGGGCGCGATCCCGCCGACGTAGAAGATCAGCCGCCAGTCGCCGGTCTGCGCCGCCGCCCGCGCCACGAAGGAGACGATGGTCCCGCCGATGGGCATGCCGGCGAAAGTGAACACCACCCGGCTGATCTTGCTTTGCCCGCCGACCGCCTCGGAGATCAGGGCGACGAGGTTCGGCAGGGCCCCGCCAAGGCCGAGGCCCGTCAGGAAGCGGACCACCGTCAGCGCCTCGACGTTATGGACCAGGGCTGTGGCGACGGTGAAGACGCCGAAGATCGCCATGGAGGCGACCAGCATCGCCTTGCGGCCGAAGCTGTCGGCGAGGCGCCCGCAGCCGACCGCGCCGATGAAGAGCCCGATCCCGCTGATGGCGACGATCCGGCCGAACTCGGCCTTGCCGAGCATGAATTCGGGGGAGAGCATCGGCCCAGCGACGCCCATGGACTGGAGGTCGATCCCCTCCATCACCGCGGCCAGGAAGCACAGGGCGAGCGTCACGCCCACCCGCCGGTCGCTCGAGGCCATGGTCCCACCCTATGTCTGTGACGGCCTGGCGGCGCCGGCCGTTCTTTTCGGGCCGAGCCTATGCGCGAGGGCTCGCCCGAGGCAAGCGGCGTGGCCGGCCGGCCCGGCGGACTTGCCCGCCCCGTCCATCGTATCTCTAGTACGTGCGCGACGACGACGGCCGCGCGTGGAACGATCAAGAGGCGCGTCCATGCGCCCGTCCCGGGGGAGACGAAAGTATGCGGTGGAGTCTCATCGGCAGGATGGCGTGCGCGGTCCTTGCGGCCCTCGCCGGCGCGGTGATCGTGCAGACGGCGGCGGCGCAACAGGCGGCACCGGCCTTCACGGGCAAGGAGCTCTCCGCCCTGCCGCGGGACGGCTGGATCACCAACGGCGGCAACAGCTGGAACCAGCGCTATTCGCCGCTCGACGGGATCAACAAGTCCAACGTCGCCGGGATGAAGGCGGTCTGGCGCGCCTCCCTGAACGGCGCCGGCCTGAACCCCCGCGCGGGCAACCAGGCCCAGCCGATCGTCTACGACGGCATGATCTACATCCAGACCGGCGAGGGCGACGCCCTGGCCGTCTCCATCGATACCGGCAAGGTCGTCTGGCACTGGAAGGCCAATGTCGACGCGAACCTGACGCGGCCCTGCTGCGGCTGGGACGGGCGGGGCGTCGCCTTAGGCGAGGGCAAGATCTTCGTCGGCACCCTGGACGCCCGCATGTTCGCCCTCGACCAGAAGACCGGAAAGGTGATCTGGCAGATCCAGACCGAGGACCCCAAGGCCCGCTACGTCATCGCCCAGGCGCCGCTCTACTACGACGGCATGGTGATCACCGGCTTCGCCGGCTCGGACGGCGGCATCCGCGGCCGGGTGAAGGCCTACGACGCCAAGGACGGCCACCTCGTCTGGACCTTCTACACCATCCCCGGGCCCGGCGAGTTCGGTCACGACACCTGGCCGCAGGACTCGGAGGTCTGGACCCACGGCGGCGCCGGGATGTGGCAGACCCCGGCGGTCGATCCGGAGCTGGGGCTGCTCTACTTCTCCACCGCCAATCCGGGGCCGGTGCTGAACGGGCGCCTGCGCAAGGGCGACAACCTGTTCTCCGCCTCGATCCTGGCTATCGACGCCCACACCGGAAAGTACCGCTGGCATTTCCAGGAAGTGCACCACGACATGTGGGACTACGACGCCCCGAACCCGGTCATCCTGTTCGACGCCCCCTACAAGGGGAAGATGAGGAAGGGCATCGCCCAGGCGGGCAAGACCGGCTGGGTGTACATCCTCGATCGCGTCACCGGCAAACCCCTGGTCGGCATCGTCGAGAAGCCGGTGATGCAGGAGCCCAGCCAGCACACCTCCAAGACCCAGCCCTATCCGATCGGCGACGCCTTCGTGCCCCAGGAGTTCGACATGAACCCCGAGGACTACGTCCTGGTGAACAAGGGCCGCATCTTCACCCCCTTCGGCCCCCAGGGCACGGTGTGGCGGCCCTCGAACGCCGCGGTCTGGCCGCCCTCGTCCTATGACCCGGTCAGCAAGCTCATGTACGTCTGCGCCGTCGATTCCGGCTGGGGCAAGGGAGGCGGCAATGCCGACTACCCGATCACCCCGGGCCAGGACTATTCGGGCAGCATCAGCGTGCGCACCGCCCCCATGCCGCGGCGCGGCGTGGTGGCGGCGCTCGACATCACCACCAACAAGCTCAAATGGCAGCAGCAGTGGGTCGAGCCCTGCTACTCCGGCCTGCTGACCACGGCGGGCGGCCTGCTGTTCGTGGGCCGCAGCGACGGGCGCTTCCAGGCGCTGGACAAGACCAACGGCCTGAAGCTGTGGGAATTCCAGACCGACGGCGGGGTCAACGCCCCGGCCTCCATGTTCGAATACAAGGGCAAGCAGTACGTCGTCGTGCTCGCTGGCGGCACCGGTCTGGTGGCCGGCTCCAAGCGCTCGGACGGCCTCTGGCTCTTCGCCCTCGACGGCAAGGTGAACTCAATGCCTCGCGGCTCTGCGGACCCGGCGCCCGCCGCGCCTCCCCCGGCAGGGGCGGCCGTCGCAGCGGCGGCGCCTCCGCCCATGGACGTGGCCATCACCAAGGACCTCTTCACCGGCGCCTGCGCCACCTGCCACGGCGAGGACGGCAAGGGCACCACCCACGGCCCGGGCTACGCCAAGGGCCTGACCCACGACAGTATCGTCGCCACGGTCAGCCGAGGGCGAAACGACATGCCCGCTTTCGGCGCCTCCCTGACCGCGGCGCAGATCGAGGGCCTGACCGCCTATGTGCTGTCCCTGACGCGCTAGGCCCGCGCCGCTTTCCAGGCCTCATAGGCCGACGTAGGCTCCGCGCCGCAAAGGCGCGGAGACCTGCCACATGCGTTGGAGCCTGATCGCCGCCCCGCTCGCCGCCCTCATCCTGGCGGCGGCCGGGACCGCGTCCGCCGCCCCCGTCCGCACCGAGGGCGGGCTGGTGGAAGGCGCGGCCGAGGGCGGGCTGACCGTCTACAAGGGCGTGCCCTTCGCGGCGGCGCCGATCAATTCCCTGCGCTGGCGCGCGCCCCGCACCGTGGTCCCCTGGCAGGACGTGAAGCAGACCACCGCCTTCGCCCTGCCTTGCGCGCAAGGAGGCGCCGCGCCCTCCGCCGAGGATTGCCTATACCTCAACGTCTGGACCCCGGCCGCCAAGGCCGGCGCGCGCCTGCCGGTGATGGTTTGGATCTACGGCGGGGCAATGGCGGTCGGCGCCACGAGCGACCCCCGTTTCGACGGCGCGTCTCTAGCCAAGCGCGGCGTGGTGGTGGTCTCCATCGCCTACCGGGTCGGGGCGCTGGGCTTCCTCGCCCATCCGGACCTGACCCGCGAGGGCGGCGGCAAGGGCGTCGGGACCTACGGCCTGATGGACCAGATCGCCGGGCTGCAATGGATCAAGCGCAACATCGCCGCCTTCGGGGGCGACCCCGGCCGCGTCACCATCTTCGGCCAGTCGGCGGGAGGCCAGTCGGTCTCCATGCTGGCGGGCTCGCCCCGGGCCAAGGGGCTGTTCCAGCGGGCCATTTCCCAGAGCGGCGGCTCGTTCAGCCCGGCCAAGGCGGCAGGAGAGGGCGGCCAGTACATCCCCACCATCGCGACGGCTGAGCGCACCGGCGTCGCCCTCATGGCGCGGCTGAACGTCAGCGGCATCCCCGAAGCGCGGAAGCTCCCCGTCGCCGACATCCTGAAGATCACCGGCAACGCGCGCGGAACCTACTGGCCGGTGATGGACGGCTACGTTCTCACGGGCGACCAGTACGAAGCCTACGCCGCCCACCGGTACAACGACGTCCCCGTCCTGATCGGGACCAACGCCGACGAGGGCGCCCTGACCCCGAAACCGGCCAGCGCCGCCGCCTACCTGACCACCACCCGCAACGCCTACGGCGACTACGCCGACAGGATACTGGCCGCCTATCCGGCCACGGAAGCCGCCTATCAGCGCTCCGCCCAGGACATCTTCCGCGAGGGGACCTTCGCCTGGCACACCTGGGCCTGGGCCAACCTCCAGTCGCGCGCCGGGCGGGGCAAGGTCTTCGCCTACTACTTCGAGCACGTCCCGCCCTGGCCGGACCAGCCCGCCTACAAGGACCGCGGCGCGGCCCACGGGGCGGAGGTGCCTTACGTGTTCGGGACCTTCGACAAACAGCCGGAGATGACCTACCGGCCGATCGACCGCGCGGTCTCGGAAACGATGCAGGCCTATTGGGTGAACTTCGCCAGGACCGGCGATCCCAACGGCCCCGGCCTGCCCACCTGGCCCGCCTATTCGGAAGGCCGGCCCCAGGTCATGCACTTCGCCGACAAGCCGACGCTCGGCGGCGTCGCCAACCTCGACAAGCTCAAGGTCCTGGACGGCTATTTCGCGTGGCGGCGGGCGCAGATGGCCACGCGCAAACCCTAGCCACGCCCCGGTCCCGGCTAGCCCGGCATCAGGACGTGCTTGGCCTTGTCCAGGTAGGTCCTGGCCTCGTTGATTCCGGTCTGGCCGCCGTTGACCTTCTGGCGCACGCCCGTCAGGTCGTCGGCGTCGGCGAGGCCGTTGATGGCCTTCAGGCCCCAGTAGGCGCAGGCGATCTGCACCGAGAGCCCCGGGTCGGCGGCGTAATCGGGGTGCGCGACCACGGCGACCCCGGTGTCCTTTTCCGCCTGGGCGTAGTTGGCCCGGCCGGTGAGCTGGAGCAGGCCCCGGCCGCGAAAACGCCAGCCGTCTCCGCTGGCGGTGGGGCCGTTGCCGATGCGGTCGGCGTAGACCTGGTTGGCCAGAGCCTCGGCATTGTTGGCGCACGCTTGCGCCGCCGCCAGGGTCGGGAAACGCCTGGGCCACACCTGCGTCAGGCGCTGGGCCGAATAGGAGAGGTTCTCCTCCAGCCGCTTGTAGCCACCGGTCTCCACCGCTCCCTGGGCCAGGAAGTGGGCGATGCGCAGCGGCGTGTCGATGGCGTAGGTGGGGAAGTGCTCCGCCGCCGAGGCGCCCATGGCCGCGGTCAGGGCGTCGCCGGGAGGCCGCGAGCCGACATAGGCGAAGAGAGCCCCGAGGGTGGCGCCGCTGAGCTGGCCGTCCATGCCGGGCGAAAAGCCTTGGCCGAGGAGCCGCGCCTGCAGGTCGAACACGTCCATGTCGCTGTCTCCCGAGACGGCGACCATCGGCCCGAATCGGGCTCAGCGTAAATCCGAAAGCCCGCGACTGCGGGTTGCGTCAGGCCTGAGCTTGCGCCTCGGGTTCGGCCGCCGCCAGCCGTTCCAGCCGGTCATCGCCGGCGCGGGTGCGCGAATAGCGCCAGCTCACCGCGTCCAGGGGCGTGGCGCGGAACACCCGCTCGCGGCGCATCAGTCCGTCGCGCTCCAGGGCCTGCAGGGAATAGCCGCGCGAGCCGAAGCCCACGTCGGCGGAATCCTGCACCACGTGCTCGCCGACCTTCAGGGCCTCGATCTTGTCGGCGTCCTGCCAGGCGGTGCGGCGGCCGAGCTGGGCCCAGGCCTGGGCCTGGCGTTCGGCGGGGCGAGCCGTGAGGGATCCGAACAGACGCGAAAGACTCTTCATGCCCGGACGCTAGCACGGCCGCCCCGGCGGGACGGGGCGTATTCGCCCGAGGCGGGCGAATAATCGAAGGGCGGCGCGGCGGACGTGCTAGATTCGACCCGTGACGCTTTCCGAAAGTCAGCTCGGCGCCCTGCGCAACCTCAAGCGCAAGCACGGCGGCGAAGACGTCGCCTTCATCAACATCGCCGACGCCCGGGTCCTGACGGAGCTGGGATTCGCTTCGCGCAGCCGCGAGGGCTGGACGATCACCGCCGCCGGCCTCGCCGTGCTCGGAGACGAGCCGGTCGCCCGCGGGACCAAGCCCCGGGAAGTCTAGCTGCAAGCCTTGGATGCACCCCGCCCGCCGGCGCCACCACAGGCGTGCGTAGCTTGGCCGCAGGAGGCGCGCGGCTGCGCTGTTGCCCTTCGCGTCAAAAAACCCTAGGATCGTCCAAAATACGGGAGGGTTCCGCCTATGCCTGCTCCGCTTCTTGTCCGGCCCGCCTTGGCCGGTTCGGCCCCGACGCCGCCCGTCCACGCGCCCGCCGCCGCTCCGGCGACCGCCCCGGCGGGCCCCACCGTCGACGCCGTCGCGGCGCGCCTGCTCAAGCTGTTCGACGACAACGGCAACGGGACGGTCACCCGCGCGGAGTTCGCCACCCTGGCGCCCCCCAAGGCCCCTGCCGCGGCCCTGGACAACCTGAACAAGCTGTTCGACCGCCTGGACGCCGACCACAACGGCTCGCTCAGCGGCGCCGAGGTCAAGGCGGTGGTGGCCCATGCCGACGTGAACGGCAACGGCCACATCGGGCCGATGGAAGCCCTGCATCATCCGGTCACCCTGATCGGGCTGCATCCGCTCGGGGCCCATCCCCCCGTCCACACCTAGCCGAAACGGCGGGCGACGGCAGTTGATCGCCCGCCGATGATCGACCCATAGTCGGTCATGGCTGTTCAGACCCGCCGTTCCACACCCCGCCGCGCTCTCGACGCCGCCCTGCCCCGCTTCATCGCGGCGGTCGGCAAGGACTGGGTTCTCGTCTCCGAGGCCGACCGCGAGGGCTACCTCGACCCCTACGCCGTGGGCGATGGCCGTAACCACCTGCCCGGCGCGGCGGTGGCGCCGGCCAGCGTGGAGGAGGTGCAGGCGGTCCTGCGCATCGCCAACGAGCTGAAGATTCCGGTCTGGCCGATCTCGCGCGGCAAGAATTTCGGCTACGGCAGCGCCTCGCCGGTGAAGGCGGGCACCGTGATGCTCGACCTGACGCGGATGAACCGCATCCTCGAGCTGGACGAGAAGCTGGCCTACTGCGTGGTCGAGCCGGGGGTCGGCTTCTACGACCTGTGGGACGCCATCCAGCGCGAGAAGATGAAGCTGTGGCTCTCGCCCCCGGGCAACAGCTGGGGCTCGGTTCTCGGCAACGCCCTGGAGCACGGCAACGCCAACACCCCCTACGGCGACCACGCCTTCAACCTCTGCGGCCTCGAGGTCGTGCTGGCCAACGGCGACCGGGTCCGCACCGGCATGGGGGCCATGGACGGCGCCCCGAGCTTCCATCTCTACAAGCACGCCTTCGGGCCCAACTGGGACCAGCTCTTCACCCAGTCCAATTTCGGGGTCGTGACCCGCGCGGGCATGTGGCTGATGCCGGAGCCGGAAGGCACCCTGACCCTGAACATGGAGGTCCCCAAACCTGAGGACATCGAGTGGGTGGTCGACACCATCGGCCCCCTGCGCACCTCCGGCGTGCTCCGCCAGGTCAATTCGGTGCGCGGCTGGATGCGGGCGGCGACCCTCAACGGCCAGCGCAGCGAATGGTGGACGGGCAAGGGCGCCATGCCCGACAGCGTGATCGCCGCGATCATGAAGAAGTACAACGTCGGCTGGTGGAACGTGAACCTTCGCCTCTACGGCCTGCCCGAGGTCAACGAGGCCCACGCCAAACTGATCCAGGAGCGGTTCTCCGCCCACACCGACCAGAAATTCCAGATCACCCGCTGGCGCCAGGGCGAGCCCTACGCCGGCTCCGGCCGGGGCGAGCCCGGCACCACCTCCATGCAGACCCTGAACTGGGCGGGCGGGCGCGGCTCCCACGTCGCCTTCTCGCCGAACCTGCCCCTGAACGGCAAGCTCGCCCGCGAGCAGATGGAGCGCACCCGGGCGCGGATGACCGAGTTCGGCTTCGACTACTACGGCTCGATGTTCATGTGGGAGCGCTCGATCACCGTGGTCGGCTCGATCTATTTCGACCGCGACGACGAGGAGGGGGTGGTCCGGCTGAAGGCCATGTTCGCCGCCCTGATCAAGGACGCCCGCCAGCACGGCTATGGCGAATACCGCACCCACATCGACTTCATGGACGAGGTGGCCGCGACCTTCGACTTCAACAACCACGCCCTGATGCGGATGAACCAGGCGCTCAAGGCGACCCTGGACCCCAACGGCATCATCGCCCCCGGCAAACAGGGCATCTGGCCCCGCGGATCGGAGCGGGCGCGATGAGCCGCCTCGCGCTCTGCCTCATGGCCACGTTGGCCTTCGCCCCCACGGCGCAGGCTGCGCAGACACAGGTCGAGCGCGGCGAAGCCCTGTTCCGCCACACCTGTTTCGTCTGCCACTTCCCGGGGGGCACGGGCACCAATGTGCTGGGCCGCCGGGTCGGGGCCGAACGGTCCCTGCTTTACCAGCGCACCGATCTCGTCCCGTCCTACGTCCGCGCCGTGGTGCGCAAGGGGACCGGCTCCATGCCCTGGATGAGCAAGGTCGAGGTCCCCGACGCCGACCTCGACGCCATCATCGCCTACCTGACCCGCAACAACCCGCCGCCGCCCCGTTAGCCCAGGCGCCGCTCCCAGCGCCAGACCGGTCCGTCCTCCGGATCGATCACCTCGCCGGCGAAGGCGAAGCCGCTGGCCCTCAGCACGGCGCAGGAGGCGTTCTCAGTCCTCAGGGTGTGGGCGATGACCACGCGGGCGCGGCCCCGCAGGATCTCGACCATCGCCGCCGCCATGGCGCGGGCGACTCCCCGGCCCTCGAAGGCGGGGAAGGTGTAGTAGGCGATCTCCACCACCCCGTCGGCGTCGGGCTCGGCCTTCAGCCCGCAGGAGCCGACAGCGTGATCGCCCCCCACCCCGGCGTGGATCGCCCACCAGCCGCCGATCACCTCGGCGCGGTCCGGGGCGGTCATGAGCCGGATCGCCTCGTCGCAGAGGGCGCGGGCCTCCGGCGTGTCGGGCACGCCGAGGGCGACGCCCCGGCGGACGGCCTCGGGAAGCGCGTCCCGGTGGGAACGCAGGATCGGAACAAGGGTGATGGAAATCGGGCGCGACGCGCCCGGTCCGTTGGAAGGCATTGGAAGACCTCGGATGTCGTGACGAAACGGCCGCTCGCGAGGAGCGGCGGGCTGGGTTTCGGGATCGGCCGGTCGCGACGGACCGGCTCAGGCCATGACAGGCAGAGGCGTCTCTGGGTTTGGCGGCGGGATCGCCGACAGGGCCAATCTGCTCGCCCGCAACGGTGCGGGCAAGCGGATCAGCCGGCCAGGAGCAGGGGCGGGGTGGCGACGGCCGCCGCGACGGCGAGGTAGAGGGCGGTCCTCGGCCGGTCCGACAGCAGCAGCACCAGGACCATGGCGCAGACGCCCAGGGCGCAGACCCACTCGAGCGAGCCCAGCCCCCAGCCAAGCCCCGCGACGGCGGCGGCGAAGCTGCCGGCCAGGGCGGCCCAGCCGGCGGCGCCCAGGACGCGGCGCGCGGTCGGACCGGGCCTCGGCTCGATCACGTGGCGGTGCGGTCCCTCGGCGGCCAGGGAAATCAGGACGAAACCGAGGTAGGCGAGACAGAAGACGGCGGCTTCCATCAGGCGGCGCCCTCGCCGAGGGCGGCGACAGGCGGGTCCTCGACCGTCTTCATCGGCATGACCTTGGCGACGGCGTAGGCGAAAAGCAGGCCGGTCGCGAGCATGGTCAGGTCGAAGCCTGCCACGATCCCCTCGCCGGGGCGGAGCAGGTCGGCGATCCCCTTGTGGGTGGTGACGGCGTCGAGGATCGGCACGCCCGCGTAGGCCACGGCGGCCAGGCTCAGGATCTCCACCCAGGCCCGCCGCACGGGGCGGACGGCGGAAAGGCCCGCCATGGCGAACCAGGTCCAGTAGAACCAGTTGATCTCCATCTCCGAGCGCCCCGGCATGTCGGCGGGCAGGAGGCGGTTGGCCCAGAAGATGGCGACCATGGCCACGGGCAGGCCGGCGATGACCCCGACGTTCAGCCGATGCACCAGCCGGTGGCCGAGCGGCAGGGGCGCGCCCGTATCGCGCTTGGGGGCCCGCTTCTGGGTCCAGTAGATCAGGCCCGTGCCGATCAGGCCCACCCCGGCCATGCCGAGGATGAAATAGGCCCAGCGCAGGGCCCAGCCGGCGAAGTGGGCCATGTGCATGCCGTAGATCACCGCCCGCGTGACCTCCACCGGCCCCCGGTCGACGATGGTGCGCTGGTAGGCGCCGGTGGCCCCGTCGAAGATCAGCCTGTCGGGGCGGTGCGAGAGCTGGTCGCCGCCGTGACGGACGACCTCGATCTGGGCGTGGGCGTCGCCGGGATTGACCACGTCGATGCGCCCGACCCGGCCGCCGCCCCAGCGGGCGTGCGCCTGCTCGATCACGGGGACAAGGGGCGTCAGGGGCGTGGCGATCCCGACCGGCTTGGGCTTGGCCACCGCCGGATTGACCCCGGCCGAATAGGCCGAGCGGACCGGGTCGAAGTTGACAAAGGCTTCGGGCAGGGACTTGCCGCCGCTGTAGGTGGCGATGGCCGCGAAGGGCATGACGGTGCCCAGGATCACGAGGAGGCCCGAATAGGTGATCAGGAAGTGGAACGGCAAGGCCAGGACCGCCAGGAAGTTGTGGGCGTCGAGCCAGGACCGCTGCGAGGCCTTGCGCGGCCGGAAGGTGAAGAAGTTGCGGAAGATGCGCCGGTGGATCAGCACCCCGGTGGTCAGGCCCGCCAGCATCACCACGGCGGCGAAGCCCGACAGCCACCACAGGGTCCGGCTCGGCGTCTCGAAGCGGTAGTGGAAGTGGTAGAAGAACTCTCCGCCGCGGGTCGCGCGCAGGGACACCGGCTTGCCGGTGGCCGATTCCAGGGTCTCGGTCCCGCTCTTGCCGCCGTGGGCCTTGTCCGCCTTCCAGCCGATGGTGGTGACGATGGTCCGCTCGTCGGGCGGGTCGATGCTCCAGGAGGCCGCGGTCGGGGCCACGGTCTTCAGCCGCGCCTCGGCGAGCGCGATGGCCTGGGCGGGCGGCGCGGAGCGGCCCATCTCCGGCGTCATCCAGATGGTGGTCTCGTTCTGGAAGACCGCCGCCGTCCCCGTCAGGAACATGGCGAACAGCAGCCAGCCCATCAGAAGACCCGTCCAGGTGTGCAGGAAGGTCATGGATTCGTGGAAGCCGCCCTTCATGTCCGCCCCCCGGCGAGGATGATCAGCAAGCCCATGACAGCCGTGGGCGCGGCGAGGCCGATCCAGGCCCGCGTCGCGGTGCGGGCGGCGAAGACCCACAGTCCCGCGCAGACCCAGACCACGACCGAAAGCATCATCCCCGCCGTCGTCGCCTCGGGCTTGGGCATCGGCAGGTAGAGGGCCATGAAGCCGGCGGACACGGCGGCGAATCCATAGGCGCCGAACAGACCCGCCAGGGTGCGGGAAACGATATCCGCCCGGCGCTGGGCCGGCGTCTGCGGCGGGGCCTTGGGCGCACGGCGGCGCCGGCTGGTCGCAGCGACGCTGGTCATGAAGCGGGTCCGCCTTTCATCCCTATGCCTGGCGGGACGCTTCCGGAGAGGCCCCCGCCCGTCCAAGCCATACGCAGGTCCGACACCGACCCCTCGCCCCGCCGCGCCCAGGAAAAATGTCTTGCCCCACTGAGGGGGAGCTGGAGCTGAGCCGTATTTCGACAGCAGGGCGCTTGATACGCAATCGCAAATCGCCCGCATAACCGAGCCGGCGAGGAGAGAGTGGGGCGACATCCCCGCCGGCTTCCAACAGCGGTCATGCCGCAAGTCGGACGCCCGACGAGGAGACTTGAATGCTTGCGTCGACTTCCCGGATGGCCCTGGCCGTGGCTCTTGCGAGCCTGCCCGTCTGCGCCCTGGCCCAGACCGCCCGCGACAACGCCACGGTGGAAACCGTCATCGTCACCGGGACCGTGGCCGCGCCGCTGAGCCTGACGACCACCTCGAGCACCGGCAGCCGCCTCGGCCTGACCCCGCTGGAGACCCCGGCCAGCATCCAGATCATCCCCGGCGAACTGATCCGCGAGCGCGGCGACACCGACCTGACGCAGGCCGTCGCCCGGGCCGCCGGCATCACCAACACCGCCAGCTCCGGCAACGGCGGCACGGGCCTTGGGGCGCGGGGCTTCACCGGCGTGGACTCGGTCAAGCGCATCTACGACGGCATCGAGATGTTCGCCACCAACGGCACCGTCACCTTCCCCTTCGATCCCTGGACGGTCGAGCGGGTCGAGGTGCTGAGCGGGCCGGCCTCGGTGCTCTACGGCACCGGCGCCATCGGCGGCCTGGTCAATGTGGTGCCCCGCAAGCCCACCCCCGACCACCGCGAGAACAGCATCCGGCTGACCGCCGGCTCCTTCAAGACCGTCCGCGGCGCCATCGACAGCTCCGGCCCGATCACCAACAAGCTCTCCTACCGCTTCGACGCCTCAAGCAGCATTTCCGACGGCTACGTCGATCGCGGGGACAACAGCGGCGTCGCCATCTCGGCGGCCCTTCGCTACGACGTCACCCCCGACCTGAACGTGAGCCTGTCGGTGGACTTCGGCGACCAGCAGCCGATGCAGTGGGGCGGCGTCCCCCTGGTCAATTTCCAGATCGATCCCAGGACCCTCGGCAAGAACTACGGGGTGCTCGACCGCTCCCTGCACTACCAGGACAGCTGGACCCAGCTGAAGGCGGAGTGGAAGCCCAGGGACTGGCTGACCATCACCTCGGACCTCTATGTCCTGGACGGCTACCGCCGCTACTACAACGTCAACACCTACGCCTATCAGCCGGCGACCGGCCTGATCCTGCGCAGCGGCTATTCGGACCTGATGCACCGCACCCAGCAGTACGGCTGGGTCAACGTCGCGGCCATGAAGGGCAAGGTGTTCGGCTTCGACAACGACGCGGCCATCGGCTTCAACATCAACCAGAACCGCTTCCGCTTCATCAATCCGCGGCCGAGCGCCACCAGCCTGGTCGACTTCGACAACTCAAATCCGGGCATGTACCTGGGGAGCGGGCCGGGCACCCAGGCCCGCTTCGTCTCGCACCTGGAGCAGCGCGGCTTCTTCTTCGAGGACCGGGTGAAACTGACGTCCAGGTTCTCCCTGGTCGGGGGCGTGCGGATCGACTGGTACAACGTCAACCGCAACGACCTGATCGCCAAGGTCATCAGCGAGAAGTCCTTCAGCCCGTCGAGCTGGCGGATCGGCGGGGTGTACGAGATCCGGGACGGCCTGGTCGTCTACGCCCAGTACGCCACGGCGACCGACGCCCTCTCCAGCGTCGCCAGCCTGACCCCCGCCAACATGGCGTTCGATCCGACCCAGGGCCGGCAGACCGAGGTCGGGGCCAAGGGCTCCATGCTGGGCGGCCGCGCCGAATGGACCCTGGCGGCCTACCAGATCACCAAGAAGAACCTGCTGATCCCCGACCAGCTCAACCCGGGGCTCTCGCTGCAGGTCGGCCAGCAGTCCTCCAAGGGGCTTGAGGCCTCCGTGGCCTTCACCCTCGGCCACGGCTTCCGGGTCGAGGCCAACGGCACCATCCTCGACGCCCAGTTCGACGACTTCCGCGAAGTGGTGGCGGGCGTGGCGGTCTCGCGGGCGGGCAACACCCCGACCAATGTGCCCAAGAAGGCCGCGAACCTGTGGCTGACCTGGGACATCGACCAGAAGTGGCAGACGCGCGTGGGCCTGCGCTACGTCGGCAACCGCTTCTCCAACACCACCAACACCCGCCTGGCGCCGGGCTACACCGTGCTTGACGCCGGGGTGCGCTGGAACTTCGCCAGGCGCCATACCCTCGACTTGCGGGTCTCCAACCTGACGGACGAGCTCTATATCTACACCGCCAACAGCGACACCCAGTGGCGCTTCGCCCAGCCCCGCGCCTTCGAGATCAGCTGGACCGCCAAGTTCAACTAGGGCGCATCGACGTGGTAGGCGTCTCTCCAAGGATCAGGGAGAGACGCCGGCCATGAAAGACCTCAAGGGCAAGACCGCCTTCATCACCGGCGGCGCCAGCGGGATCGGGCTGGGGATGGCGCGCGCCTTCCTCGCCGCGGGGATGAAGGTCGCCCTGACCGACATCCGCGAGGCCGAGCTGAAGAAGGCGGCCGACGCCCTCGGCAATCCGGCGGACCTCGCCACCTTCGTGCTGGACGTCACCCACCGCAACGCCTGGGAGCCGACGGCCGAAGCCGCCGAACGGGCCCTCGGGCCGGTCTCGCTCCTGTGCAGCAACGCGGGCGTCAACGTCATCGGCTCGACCCAGGCGGCGACCTACGAGGACTGGGACTTCCTCTTAGGGGTGAACCTCGGCGGGGCCATATCGGCGACCCACACCTTCGTGCCCCGCATGCTGGCGCGGGGGGGCGAGGCCCATGTGGTGATCACCTCCTCGGTCAGCGGACTCTATGGCGGGCGCGGCGCGGGGGTCTACACCACCACCAAGTTCGCCCTCACGGGCCTCGGCGAATCCCTGCGCGCGGATCTGGCGCCGCACGGGATCGGCGTCTCCCTGCTCTGCCCGGGGCCGGTGCAGTCGGAGCTGTTCGAGAGCACCACCGCGGTGCGCCCGGCGCGCCTGGCCGACACCGGCTCGGTGCCGGTGGTGCCGCCGGGGACCGACCGGGAGAAGACCCCGATCTTCGAGACGGCTCTGACCTTCGACGAGGCGGGGCGGCGGGTAGTCGAGGGCGTGAAGCGCAACGACCTCTACATCATGACCCACTCCGAGATCCGCCCGGTGCTGGAAGCGCGCGTCCGCGCCCAGGTCGCCGCCCTGCCTGACGAGACGGTCCCTCCAGAGCGGATCGCGGCCAGCAAGGGCCTCCTGGAGCACAGCCTCTACGACGAGCAGATCGCCAAGCCGGCGCCGAAGCCCCTCTAGCTGGGGAAGGGCGGCAGGCCAAACACGCCGAAGGGCAGGCCGAGGTGGACCTGGCCTCGGGTCAGCGAGACCCACGGCTGGGCCGAGGGGTGGATGCGATACATCTGGATGTCGCGGAAGTAGCGCTGCAGCCTTGAGCCCCGGTTGGCGGCGCTGACGGGGGCCGTGCGCCAGAGCAGGTCCACCGCCTCGCAGGCCAGGAAACAGGCCTCCTGGGACATCGACCAGAGCTGGAAGGTGTCGGCCGGGGTGATGGGGCGGCGGTCCTCGCCCCAGGCCTTGCACTGGTCCATGAACTTGTCGGCGATGGCGATGGCCGCAACCTCGGCGATGTCGGCCAGGGCCAGGGCCTTCCCGAGGGGGCGCTGGCTCTCCGGATCGTTCATCCGCAGCAGGTGGGGCGCCATCATCACGGTCTTGGTGCGAATGATCTCCTCATATTCGTCAATGGCGGCGCGGGCCGCCCCGGTCAGGATGGCCGTGAAGGTGTTCTGGTAGGCGCCGCCGAGCTGGCCCAGGTACATCGGGTTGCCGTGCAGCCGGACCCCCTCGCTGCCCGCGTCGCCGATGATGTCCGGCCCCGACGGGCCGCCGAAGATCACGTGCCGCTCGGGCACGAACACATCCGTCAGCTTCACGCTGTTGGAGCCGGAGCCCTGCATGCCGAGCGCCACCCCCCCGCCCCAGTCCTGCAGGATCTCGATCTTGTCGACCGACACGATGAAGTTGAGCGGCTGAGGCGGTCCGTTTTCGGGGCGCAGGAAGCCCGCGCCGATGAAGTGGGTCGAGATCGGGATGCCCGACGAATAGGACCAGGTCCCGTTGACGATATAGCCGCCCTCCACCCGCTCGAACCTGCCCGAGGGCACGGCGCGGTGGGGCGAGTTGAAGTCGCCCGTGGGGCCGAAGAGCTCGGCCTGCGCCGCTTCCGACCAGTGGGAGCCGACCAGAAGGGCGTGGGAGGCGGATAGGGTGAAGCACCAGGCCGAGCCCGGATCGCCGCGGGCGATCTCCATCACCACCCGGATGAAGTCGGTGAAGGCCAACTCATAGCCGCCGAAGCGCCTGGGCTGCAGCATCCGGTAGAAGCCGCCGTCGCGCAGCCTCTCGTCGATCTCCTTGGAATAGTGGCCGCGCTTCTCGGTCTCGTCCTGCTGTTCGCGCAGCAGGGGGCGGAGCGCGATCGCCCGCTCGATCAGGGTCTCGACCGTCAGCCCCGGCTCGGGCTGGGGGACGACCCTGGACGACGCTTGCTTCACCTCGGACTGGGCCATGCCGGCTTTTTTTCCCCTACGCACCTGTTCCTACGCGCGAGGCGGAAATCCCCCCCTTAGCAACGCTAACAAAGCGGGAGCGGCCTGTCCCCCTTCTCCCCAGCGGGGAGCGGGGGAAGATCAGTAATAGGGCTCGAGGGTCTTTCCGGCGGAGGTCCGGGCCTGGACGAAGGAGCCGCCATTGCTCCCGTCGCGGAAGGGGTGGATGCGCACGGTCAGCCGGTCGCCGGGCTTGAGGGTGTCGGCCTTCCAGCCTGTCCGCTCCAGGGCGTTGGGGCTCTGGGCCTCGACCGCGTAGTCCACCGCCTT
This sequence comes from Caulobacterales bacterium, assembly GCA_947474395.1. Lineage (GTDB taxonomy): Bacteria > Pseudomonadota > Alphaproteobacteria > Caulobacterales > Caulobacteraceae > CANJID01. The sequence continues at coordinate 27,615 of CANJID010000009.1, read as the reverse complement.
GCCGCGCTCGCTGACCGTCAGCACGAAGCCCACATGAGGGTTGGTCCACATGAATTCACGCACCGTGCCCTTGAGCGTGATCGTGCGGTTGCGGTCGAACACGGCGTAGGAGTGGTGGGCCAGGGCCGGCGTGGCCCAGGCCAGGCTCGTCGCCAGGGCCAGCGCCCAACCCGCATTTCCTCTCGACTTCATGGCCGCAAGCCTTAGCGCATCCGCCCGCCGCGCGCTAAACTGACGGCGTGTCCGCGGGAGCGATCCATGCGCCGTTTCGCCGTCCTCCTCTTCTCCATTCCCTTCCTGACCGCCCCCTCCATCGCGGCGGCCGCCCGCTGTTCGGCGGTCCTGCCTCACAACGGCCAAAGCTTTTCCGGGCCTGTGCGAAAGGTGATCGACGGGGGGAGCCTCTGCCTTGGCGACGGTCCCAAGGCCAAGCGCTGGATCGCCGTCCGGCTCGCCGACCTCGACGCCCCCGCCCTGCGCGGCCCCGGCGGCGAGGGGGCGAAGTGGGCGCTGCGTAGAGCAGCAGGGGGCAAGGCCGCCGTCTGCACCGCCGAACACGTCCAGGGCCGACAGGTGCTGGCCGTCTGCACCGTGGATGGGGTCAGCCTCGCCCGCCTCGCCCGCGAGGCCGCCGGAAACGGGGGCTGAGCAGGTTCAAGCATCAGCGGGTGGGGCCGCTCGTATCAACACGGGCGTGATCGGGGTCCATCCATGAAGTTCGTGCTGAGCGTCCTGGGCGCCGCCCTCCTGCTGGCCGGCTGCAACGGCCCCTCGCGGGAGACGATGCTGAAAGGGCTGGAATCCACCCCGGTCAACGACATCCTCGCCAAGCCCGAACTGCATCGCGACGCCGACGCGGTGGGCAAGGCGGTGTTCGTGGACAACTGCGCGAGCTGCCACGGCGCGGACCTGAAGGGCCTGGACGACAAGCACACCCCGGACCTGACCGACGGCAAGTGGCTCTACTGGGGCGACGACCTCGAACGCTACCGGATGCACCCCGCCGACATCGAAAAGACCATCCTCTACGGCATCCGCTCCGGGGATCCGAAATCGCGCAACCTGGCGGTCATGCCGGCCAAGGGCGAGGACGCCAACCTGACGCCCGCCGAGATCGACCAGACGGCCGAATACATCCTGCAGCTCAGCGGACGGCCCGTCGACGCGGCGAAGGCGAAACAGGGCCAGCGGGTGTTCGCCGACAAGGGCGAGTGCTGGGACTGCCACCTGCCCGACGGGACCGGCGACGGGGCCCTGGGCTCGGCCAACCTCGCCCAACCCGACACCTGGCTCTACGGCTCGGACCGCGCGTCGATCGTGCGCACCCTGACCGAGGGCCGCCAGGGCGTCTGCCCCGCCTTCCACGACAAGCTGACGGCCGGCGAGATCAAGGCGGCGGCGATCTACGTCCACGACGCGGCGGCGGGCCTCGATTTCTGAGATACGCGCCTTGAACCCGTCGCGATCGGCGGGCAACGTCCGCCCAGGTCTCAAGGAACCTGCATAGGGGAGGAATACCATGTTCAAGCTGGGGGCGGCCGTGGCCGTACTGGCGTTCGCGGCGGGCTCGGCCATGGCGGCCGACGCCGTGACCGAGGTGAAGATCGACGGCAAGAACGTCTACAACGAAAGCATGTACGCCGCCCCGAACGGGGACCTCTATTTCGGCGCCTCGGGAACGGGAAACATCTACCGGGCCAAGAAGGGCGAGGCGACGGCCACCCAGTTCGTGGATGGCGCCGCGAGCGGCCACAAGTCGATCCTCGGCGTCTACGCCGACTACAAGACCAACAATCTCTACGCCTGCTCGGTCTCGCCCCGCGGCGAGCCGGCCCAGCCCGCGCTGTCGGCCCTGAAGGTGTTCAACCTCAGGAACGGCAAGCTGAAGATGAGCTATCCAATCGGCGCGGGCTCGACCTGCAACGACGTGGATATCTCCAAGGCCGGCGACGTCTATATCGCCGAGACCTCCGGCGGACGGGTGCTGGTCCTGAAGAAGGGCACCAAGGGCGGGATCGAGGAGTTCGTGGTCGACGCGCGCCTGCGCGGCATCGACGGCCTGGCCTTCATCGAAAACGGCGACCTGATCGCCAACACCGTCACCTCGGGGCGCCTCTTCGCCATCAAGCCCGACAAGACCGTCGTCGAGCTGACCCCGTCCCTGAAGCCGATGCGCGGCGCGGACGGCATGCGCTCTTCGGGCGGCAATCGCGTGCTGCAGGCCGAGAGCGGCGCGGGGCGGATCACCGAGATCACCATCAACGGCACGGACGCCCAGATGCGGGTGGTCAAGGACGGAATCCCCGGCACCACCGGCGTCGGCCTCGTCGGCTCCACCGTCTGGATCAACAACGGCAAGCTGAACGACCGCACCCCGACCGTGACCTTCTCCGCCCCGTCGGTCCCCCTCGGTCGGTAATCGAACAGGCGCCCCGATGACGTCACGCACGCGCATCGGGGCGGCCGCCGCCCTCGCCGACCTGCCGCTCTGGCGGGCGGTGGAGGGGCGCGACGCCATCGCCCGCGATTTCCGTTTCAAGGATTTCGCGGGCGCCTTCGTCTTCATGACCGCCGTGGCGCAGGAGGCCGAGCGCCTCGACCACCATCCGGAATGGCGCAATGTCTACGACCGGGTCGAGGTGGTCCTGACCACCCATTCCACCGGCGGGATCAGCGCCCTGGACGTGGCCCTGGCCCGGTTCATGGACCGGGCGGCCGGCGGGCCCTAGCTCTCGCTTTGCGCACCGGCCCGACGCGCGATACGACAGGCGACTGTTGTCGGGGACGTCTTTGAACATCTATCCGGTCATCCTTTGCGGCGGCGCGGGCACGCGCCTCTGGCCCGCCTCGCGGACGAGCCGGCCGAAGCAGTTCGCGCGCCTGCTCGGACCCCTGTCCCTGTTCCAGACCACGGTCCTGCGCCTGGAGGCCATCACCGGGGCCCGCTCGCCGGTGATCGTCGCCGGCGAAGCCCACATCGAGGCGATCCGCGAGCAGCTCGAGGCCATAGGGGCCAAGGGCGTGATCATCGCCGAGCCGGCGGGGCGGGACTCCGCCCCCGCCATCGCCGCCGCCGCCGCCTGGATCGAGGCCGCCGACCCGCGCGGGATCGCCGTGGCGGTCGCCTCCGACCACCACATCCCCGACGCCCCCGCCTTCGCCGCCGCCGCCCGCATGGCGGCCGAGGCCGCGGATCAGGGCTACATCGTCACCTTCGGGGTGCGCCCGACCCACGCCGCCACCGGCTACGGCTACATCCGCCCCGGTCCCGCCCTCGCCCCCGGCAGCCCGGTCGCCAAGGTCGAGCGCTTCATCGAGAAGCCTGCCGCCGAGGCGGCGCAGGCGTTGGTGGACGAGGGCGCCCTGTGGAACAGTGGCAACTTCGTCTTCCAGGCGGCCCGGCTGATGAACGAGCTGGCGATCCACGCCCCGTCCGTGGGGGAGGCCGCCCGCGCGGCCCTGCGCGACGCCCGCACCGACGGCAATGCCGTGAGGCTCGGCCAGGCTTTCCTCAGCGCCCCCAAGATTTCCATCGACTACGCCCTGATGGAGAAGACCGACCGGGCGGCCGTCGCCCCGGTGGACTTCGACTGGTCCGACGTGGGGGCCTGGGAGGCGGTCTGGGACGCTTCCGAGAAGGATTCGGCCGGCAACGCCCTTTCCGGCGACGCCCTGGCGGTGGACAGCCAGGGGTGCCTGGTCCGCGCCGACGGGGGCCACCTGATCGTCATCGCGGGGCTCAAGGGCGTCGGGGTGATCGCCGAGAACGACACGGTCCTGGTCTGCGACCTGGCCGCCAGCCAGGGCGTCAAGCGGGTAGTCGACCAGCTCGTCATCGCCGGCCGCCGCGAGGCGACCCATCACCGGCAGGAGGAGGTCGGAAGCGTTGCGGACGCGGGCCTGGCCCTGGAGCAGTGGCTGTTCACGGCGGCCCTGCCCCTATGGTGGACCCTGGGCGCCGACCACGCCCGCGGGGGCTTCCACGAGCGGATCGGCATGGACGGGCGCGCGATGGAGGGCCTGCCCCGCCGGGCCCGGGTCCAGGCGCGCCAGGTGCACGTCTACTGCGCCGCCGGCGCCATGGGCTGGGGCGGTCCCTGGCGGCAGGCTGCCAACCATGGCCTGGCTTCTCTCTTCGCCCGCTATCGCCGCCCCGACGGGCTCTACCGTTTCTCGGTCAATCCGGACGGGACCCCGGCGGAGGACCGGGCCATGCTCTACGAGCAGGCCTTCGTCCTGTTGGCCCTGGCCTCGGCCTCGACGGGCCTGCCCAGCCGGCGTACCGAGATCGTCACCGAGGCCGAGGCCCTTCGCGAGCGGGTCCTTAGCTGGGCGCGGCACACGGCCGGCGGCTATCGCGAGGCCGCCCCCGACGCGCCCTTCCAGGCCAACGCCCAGATGCACCTGTTCGAGGCCGCCCTCGCCTGGATGGAGGCCGGAGGCGGCGAGGCCTGGACGGCCTTGGCCGACGAGATCGCGGGCCTGGCCCTGTCCTACTTCATCGATTCCCGCACCGGAGGCCTGCGCGAGCTCTACGACGCCGACTGGGGCGCCGCCCTGGGGGTGGAGGGCCGCGTGCTGGAGCCCGGCCACCAGTTCGAATGGGCCTGGCTGCTGCACCGCTGGGGGACCTTGCGCGGGCGCGACCAGGCAGCGGGGGCGGTGGAGCGCCTGTACCGCACGGCGGCGGCCGGGATCGACAAGCAGAGGGGCGTCGCCATCGACGCCATGCTCGACACCCTCTCCCCGCACCGGGCCAGCGCGCGCCTGTGGCCGCAAACCGAATGGATCCGGGCGGCGGTGATGCAGAAGGAAGGCGAGAAGGGCCTGCGCGCCGCCGTCTCCGGGCTGCAGCAGTATCTGGCGACGCCGGTGCGCGGCCTGTGGCGCGACCGGCTGGGCGAGGACGGCGCCTTCACCGAGGAAGCGGCCCCCGCCAGCTCGCTCTACCACATCGTCGGCGCGATCCGGGCGCTGCGGGGCTAGATACCCCGCTCACCCCGGTGGAAGCCGGGGCGCCGGTTTTGGCCGCCAGCGCCGTGGCAAGGGCTTATCGCGGCGCTATCCGGCCCGCGCGCGACCCAATAGGATCGCCGCAGATGGGGAGCCGCACGCCCTTGCCCGACGCCAACGCCCGATCGCACCCCGAAATCCGCGAGGCGGTCGCGAAGCTCTGCGCCCGCTTCCCGGGACCCTACTGGCAGGCGCTCGACCGCAGCCGGTCCTACCCCCTCGAGTTCGTCTCCGCCCTGACCGAGGCCGGCTGGCTCTCGATCCTGATCCCGGAGGAATACGGCGGGGCGGGGCTGGACCTGTCGGCGGCGTGCGCCGTCCTGGAGGAGATCCACCGCTCGGGGGCCAACGGGGCGGCCTGCCACGCCCAGATGTACACCATGGGCGTGATCCTGCGGCACGGCTCGCCTGCGCAGAAGGCCAAGTACCTGCCCGAGATCGCCAAGGGCGCCCTGAGGCTGCAGGCCTTCGCGGTGACCGAGCCGGACAGCGGCACGGACACCACCCGCATCACCACCTTCGCCCGGCGGGAGGGCGACCGCTACATCGTCCACGGCCAGAAGATCTGGATCTCCCGGGCCGAGCACTCCGACCTGATGCTGCTCCTCTGCCGCACCACGGCGCGGGAGGAGGCGGCGCGGCCCACCGAGGGCCTCAGCGTCCTAATCGTCGATCTGCGCGACGCGGTCGGGAACGGCCTGACCATCCGGCCGGTGCGCACCATGCTGAACCACGCCACCACCGAGCTCTTCTTCGACGGGCTGGAGGTGCCGGCCGCGAACCTGATCGGCGAGGCGGGCAAGGGCTTCCCCTACATCCTCGACGGGATGAACGCCGAGCGCATCCTGATCGCCGCCGAGTGCATCGGCGACGGGCGGTTCTTCGTCGACCGGGCTAGCGCCTACGCGAAGGAGCGGGAGGTGTTCGGCCGGCCCATCGGCCAGAACCAGGGGGTCCAGTTCCCCATCGCCCGCGCCCACGTCGGCATAGAGGCCGCCGACGGCATGGTCGCCCGCGCCGCCGCCCTGTTCGACGCGCAGCTCCCCTGCGGGTCCGAAGCCAACATGGCCAAGCTCCTGGCCTCGGAAGCCTCCTGGGCCGCGGCGGACATGTGCGTCCAGACCCACGGCGGCTTCGGCTTCGCCGAGGAATACGACATCGAGCGCAAGTTCCGCGAAACGCGGCTCTACCAGGTGGCGCCGATCTCCACGAACCTGATCCTTTCCCACGTGGCCACCCACGTGCTGGGCCTGCCGAAGTCCTTCTGATGAGCTGGTGGCGAGCCCTGTTCGGCGGCAAGCGACGCTTCACCGGGGACGCCGACCAGTACGGCGTCAGCGCGGCGGCCTGGCGCGCCTGGAGAGGGGCGACGCCGCTTTCCTCGACGCCCGCCCGCGTCGGCGTCTATGCCGCCCCTGTCGATGTCATGCCTCCGACGGTGGGGAGCCTGCTCGCCGGACGCTGGCCGGACGTCGACATCCTGGTGTTCCCCCAGCCGCCCGAGCTCGCGCCCAACTTCGCCTCGGTCATCACCGAGGCCTTCGACGACGTGTCCGTCTTGCTGGTCTATGGCGACGAGGATGGCCCCGACGGGCCGACCTTACGCACCGCCTTCGACGCCGAGCGGTTCGCGGCCCAGGACTATGTCGGCGATGCCTTCGCCGTGCGCGCCGACACCCTGGATGGCCTCGATCGCGATACGCCCATCGCGGAGATCGTCGGCGCGGTGGCGGCGAGATCCGGCCGCTCATCCATCCGCCATGTCCCGCGCATCCTCGCCCACCGGACGGCGGCGACCGCTGCGCCTCGCAAGGATCTTCCCCCCGCCGCCCTTCCCCACCCGGCTCCCAAGGTGCTCGTGGTCGTCCCGACCCGCGATCGGCCGGACCTGCTGCGGGACTGCGCCGCCGGGGTGCTGGAGCGGACGGACTATCCGGCCCTGGAGCTCTGCGTCGTCGACAACGGCTCGACGCGCCCAGACTCCATCGACCTGCTGGAGACCCTGAACCGGGACAAGCGCGTGCGCCTCCTGGGCATCGATGCGCCCTTCAACTTCTCCGCCCTTAACAACGCCGCCGCCAAGGGCAGCGACGCCGAGGTGCTGGTCTTCCTGAACGACGACACGGTCGTCACCGAGCCCGGCTGGCTGAGGGAGATGGCCGCCCTCGCCGTCCGCCCGGACGTCGGGGCGGTGGGGGCCAAGCTGCTCTACCCCGACGGCCGCATCCAGCATGCCGGCGTGACGCTCGGCCTGGGCCGCCAGGGGGTGGCGGGCCATCCCTTCCGGGGCGTGCCGGGAGACATGGCCGGGCCGCAGGACATGCTCCTGGTCCGCCGCGAGGTCTCGGCGGTGACGGCCGCCTGCATGGCGGTGGAGCGGACCAAGTTCGAGGCCGTGGGCGGGTTCGATACCGCTCTCGCCGTGGCCTACAACGATGTGGACCTCTGCCTGCGGCTTGCCGACCGGGGCTGGCGCAGCCTTTGGACCCCGCACGCCAGCTTGATCCACATTGAATCCGCCTCACGCGGCGGCGCCCCCACGGCGGCCAAGGCGGCGCGGCTGGCGAATGAGGCGCGGCTGATGCGGGATCGCTGGGGCGGCCGGCTGCTCGAGGACCCCTACTACCACCCGGCCCTGTCGCTGAAGGGAGAGCGCTGGACCCTGGCCGAGCGCCAGCGGGGCGCGAAGCCGCGCTAGTCCCGGCGAACCGGCTGGAAGGCGATCTGGCTGACGCTGCGCCGACCCTCCTGGCGGGAGAGCTGCACGAAGATGGGGACCACGCCCCGGATATAGTCGACGATCTCGGCGCGGCTGAGGTTGGAGCCCGCCTGCATCACCATCAGGGCGAGCTGGTCGACCGCCCCGCGAGGGCTGTCGGCGTGGACGGTGGTGACCGAGCCGGGGTGGCCGGTGTTGACCGCACGCAGGAAGCTGTAGGCCTCCGCCCCCCGAAGCTCGCCCATGATGATCCGGTCGGGACGCATGCGTAGGGACGCCTGCAGCAGGTCCTCGGCCGCCACCCGCGCCTCGCCCAGCTCTCCCCGCACGGCCACCAGGCCGACGGCGTTGGGATGGTCGATCTGCACCTCGGGGGTGTCCTCGATGACGATCAGCCGCTCGCTCTGCGGCATCTCCTTGATCAGGGCGTTGAGGAAGGTGGTCTTGCCGGTGGAGGTGCCGCCGGAAACGACGATGTTCTTGCGGCCCTTCACGGCCATGCGGAGGAACCCGGCCACGTCGCCGCCGTCCAGCAGCCGTTGCAGGGCGTCGTCCAGGGCGTCCGTCCCGGCGTCGTCCTTGCGCACGTTCTCGAAGGCGCCGGCGGCGAGGTAGTCCTCCAGCGTCAGGTTGGCGACCACGTGCTTGCGAATGGCCAGCGCCATGCCGTCGCGGGTGGCCGGCGGGGCGACGATCTGCACCCGCGCCCCGTCGGGCAGGCTGGCCGACAGCAGGGGATGCTCGCGGCTCACCCCCTGGTGCGCCAGGCTGGCGATCTGGCGGGCCAGCCGCCAAAGCGTGGTCTCGTCGAGTTCGGGCAGGTCGTGGCGCTCAATCCCCCCGCCGAGCGTCTCGGCCCAGGCCTCGCCCGGCCGGTTGACGAAGATGTCGGTGACGTCGTCCCGGCCCAGCAGGGGGGCGAAAAGGGCGAGGTAGGTCTGGAGATAGACCCCCGTCGCCTGGGGCACGGGCGCGTTCACTGGGCGGCGACCGGGCCGACGCCGGAGAAGTCGAGGTCGCGGGCGACGAAAATCTGGATCGGCGTTCCTTGCGGCGTCTGGATGGTCGGCGAGCGGCCCCCGTCCTTCTGCAGGGCCAGGCCCGCCACATTGGCGGCGTCGCCGGGCGAGCCGATGAAGATCTGCGACGCGGAGGCCTTGTTGGCCAGGGCCTGCAGGCCCGCGTTCAGCACCGACAGCAGGATCGAGCCGCCGAAGCGGGTGAAGAAGTGGTTGTTCACCTTCCCCTCCAGGCCGCCGCGCCCGAGGGTGTCGGTGACCGGCGAGCCGATCTGCACCGAGACCCCGTCCGGGCGGATCACCCGCGTCCAGATCACGAAGACCCGGGACTGCCCCAGCGCGACCCCGGACTTGTATTGCCCGATCAGGCGGCTGCCCCGGGGGATCAGGACATTGGCGCCGTCGAAGCTGCGCACATCGCGGCTGACCACGGCCCGGGTGAAGCCCGGCAGGTCGGAGTTCATCGCCGTCTCCAGCACCGCCGGTATGACGTTGCCCTGCGGGATCAGGGTGTCGAGCCGATGCATCTGGGTGGCCTTCACCCGCTCGGCGTCCTGGCTGCCGATCCGCTCGGCGAAACGCTCCTCGGCGCTGATCTGGGCCCCGCCGCCGGTGGCGGTGGCGTCGGTCTCTCCCGCCCCGAGAGCCGAGGCGCCCTTGGCCGCCGGATTCGTGGAGCCCGCGAGAGCCGGATTGGGGATAGCGGGCGCGGGGGCGTAACCGCCCAGGTCGACCACCAGGGCCGGGGCGCGCAGCCGCTGGTCGGGGCTGGCGCCCGTGGTGAGGGTCGCAAGCGGCGCGGTGAAGGCCGGGTTGGGCGGACGGTAGACCGAGACATTCGAGGTGGTGAACTGCGGCCCCGGCAGGGTGTTGCGGTCGGCGGTGAGCTGCAACAGCTGCACCGGGGGCTCGGAGGCGGAGAAGGTGGCGGTCGCCGCCTCGGGACTGCCGGGCGCCGGGCGATGGGCGCGACGGCCGTTGAGGAAGGTGAAAAGGCCGAAGCCGACGAGGGTGATGCAGAAGGCGGCCATGGCGCTGGAGAGGGCGCTGGAGCGCTTGGTCACCTCGGGCCGGGCCTCGGCATTGGCGATGGCCAGCTCGTCGCTCACCGGAGCCTCCGGGGCCGCCATCGGATCGGGCGTTTCGGCGGTCATGGCTTGAGGCTCCCGTCGGCGGACGGGATCAGGGCCACGGCCCCGGGCAAGGGCCGGCCGAGGGTGTCGTTGACCACCGTGGCCACGGACTTGCCGTTGCGCAGGACGAAGCGCCCGGCGACCTGGTCCACCACAAGGTAGCGGCCCTTGATGCTGAAGTTGACGATGCTCTCGGTCCCGTCCGGCCCGACCACGAAGACGGCCGGGGCCAGGGCCTGTTCGGGCCAGGCGAAATAGGTGGCCTTGCCGTCGTCGAACACCCGCGACGGCAGGGTCTCCTTCGCGCCGGCGTAGCTGTAGGCGAAGTTGTAGCTGTCGGGCGTGCGCGCCTCGGCGACCGGCGGGGGCGGCAGGTCAACCACCTGGGTCGGCCCCTCCTGCGGGTAGCGGAAGCGGACCACGTAGGCCATCTCGAGGGGCTTGGGCTTCTCGGCCGCCACCGCCAGCTCGAAGACATAGCGGCGCCGGTCGGTCACCACCGTCATATTGGTGGCGGCGGTGCGGTCGATCGGCTTGAGGAAGAGCAGGTTGGCCTTCTTGTTCGGCGTCACCTGCCAGCCCAGGGCGTCGCCGATGGAGACGTTCTCGATCCGCTCGTCGGGGGCGAACTCCAGCATCAGCTGGTAGCCGAAATAGCCCTTCAGCTGGAACACCTGGTCCGGGTCGTAGGAGAGGGTGCGGATGCGCGGGTCGATGGTCCCGGCGACCGGGGTCTCCACCGCGAAGGCGGGTGCGGCGGCCAGAAGCGTCAGGGCGAGGGCGGCGAAGGCGAGCTTTCTGGTCATGGGCGCAGACCCAGCGGACTGGAGTTGGGAGGAGCGGGAACCGCCCCCGTGGTCTCGGCGTCGCGGCGGTAGCGGGTCACCTGGAAGCCGAGCGGATTGACGAACCGGTCCTCCATCCGCATGGGCGCGCCGGTGTAACGGAACGAGACCACCGCCGAGTAGGGCCGCAGCTGCACCGCCGACCCGCCGGCGTCGTGCCGTTCCGCGTCGAAGCGGACCAGGGCCGTGGTGGGGGTCAGAAGGGACACGCTCTTGACCGTGGTCTGCAGCACCGTCGAGGCGGGATAGAGCTTGATCGGGCTCTGCGGATTGGTCGCCGCCATCTCCTTCAGGTAACCGTCCTTGGCTTCCCCGGCGGACCAGAGCTGGACCTTGCGGTAATTGGCCTGGAGGTCGCTGGCGTCGAAGGTCTCGCGGGCGATGACGTACTGCACCAGGAAGGACTGGGTGACGGCCTGGTCCTGGCTGAGCTTGCCGGGGTTCAGGCCAGCGGCGGTCTGGACGTAGCCGGTCTGGCGGTCGACCACGAGGACGTAGGGCGCGACCGTCTTCAGAGGCATGAGCAGCATCAGGGCGCCGGCTTCCATCACCGCCACGACCACCGCCGCCCCGGCGATGATCCAGGCGACCTTGCGGGACGCGCGAAGGGAGCCCTGCACGTCCGCCGCCCAGGTAGAGGCTTCCGCGTAGTAGGCGCGGCGGGCTTCTGCGCCGGGGAGCTCCTGGTTCATTGGTCTCTCCGATTGCCGGCGGCGGAGCGGCGGGGCGAGGCGCTGCGGCGGTGGCTCTGCCCGAGGGGCTCGCGGCGATAGGCGGCCACGGCCTGGGCCGCGGGCGCGCGGCGGTCGCCGACAGCGATGCGGCGGTCATGGGCGCCCATGCCGGCTTCAACGGGGCGGATGCTTTCCCGCCGCTCGATGGCCGAGGCGGCGGCGGCGATGGCGGCGGCGCGGGACGGCGGGACCATGGCGGCGGCGGATGTCGTCTCGGCGGCGGCGACGGCGGTATTGGCCTCGGCGGGGGCGGGGGCTGCCTTGCGGCCAATACGGACCCCGCTGGCGATCATCACCCCAGCCACGGCGGCGGCCAGCAACACCCCCTGGAACACCAGCATCAGGATGAAGACGGTCATGGGGGCCGACAGGTCGAAGCGCTGCTCGGCCCGCATCCGCGCGAGCTCCACGAGGGTCGGCTCCAACAGGGTCAGTTGCAGCGCCAGGAGCAACGTCGCCAGCATGGGCGCGACGGCCAGGGCGATGGCGGCCTTCAGCCAGCCTTCGAGCACGCCGCGGGTGGCGTCGAACAGCAGCAGGGCCGCGAAAAGGGGCGCCAGGCCCAAGAGCAGGGCGAGGACGATCTTGGCGGCGAGGATGACCCCGAGGCTGGAGATCAGCATCAGGAGGCTGGAGGCGTTGAGGGCGAAGGCGCCGAAACCCGTTCCTCCCAGGAAGACCGAAGCCTGGGGGCCGGCCCGCGCCGCGAAGGCTCCCGCCGAGCGCTGCATCTCGTCGAAGGCCAACTGAAGCCCGTCGAAGGGATTGCCGCGGAAGGCCGATCCTTCCGGCTGGACGGTGTTGAGGAGGAGGGCCGCGAGCTGTTCGGGGCCCTTGAAGAGGGTGTCGTAGGCGACGGCCTGGTAGGCCCCCCAGTTGGTCGCCAGCATCACCACCGCCCCGATCTTCAGGGCCGAGACGGTCAGGTCCCCGACGCGCAGGGGCGCGCGGCCCAGGAGCATCCGGTAGCCGATGAAGGCGACGTAGATGGTCAGGAGGGCGGTCAGCACGCCCATGACCGGCGAGCCCGCGCCGGAAAGGGCCGCATAGCCCTCCCGCGTCAGGCCGGAGATGTTGCAGTCGACCGTGCCGAGGAGGCCGTGGACCAGGCCGATGTCGGGGTTTGGGGCGGGACAGAGCAGCGCCATCACGCCCTCGCCAAGAGTTGCGGCATCCAGCCGGCGGGATCGTCGCCGAGGCCTTCGCGCAGGTCGTCGAGGATGCGGACGGTCTTCTCCCGGCCCGACAGGACGGTGAGGAAGTCGGGCTCGCCCGCCAGGTTCAGCCGCGCCACCACGCTGTCGGTCCCGTGTTTGATCAGGAAGCAGCGCGAGGTGTCGGGCAACGAGCGCACCAGTTCGAACTCGTGGGCCGTCAGGCCGAAGCCGCCGCAGTAGTCGGCGGTCTGCGCCTTCGGGTTGGCCATGAAGATCTGCGTCGCCGCCTGCTCGATGATGGCGGAGGCGATTTTGCTCTCCAGGGCGTCCTGGGCGCTCTGGGTGGCGAAGCCGATCACCCCGTTGCGCTTACGGATGGTCTTTTCCCAGTCCTTGATGCGCTGGACGAAGACATCGTCGTCGAGGGCCTTCCAGCCCTCGTCGATGACGATGATGGTGGGCTTGCCGTCGAGCCGCTGCTCCACGCGGTGGAACAGGTACATCATGGCCGGGGTGCGCAGGCTCGGATCGTCGAGGATCCGGGTCATGTCGAAGCCGATGGTGGCGGCGTCGAGGTCCAGCTCGTCGCGCTCGTTGTCGAACAGCCAGGCCCGCTCGCCTTGGCCCCACCAGGGCGCCAGGCGCGAGGCGAGGTCGGTGGTGTTGGGCCGCCGGTCACCGCGGAACAGTTCGTGGAAGTAGCAGAGCTGGCGGAAGGCTGGGGACTGGTCGTAGTTGGCGTCCACCGCCTCCTTGATGCGGGCGATGTCCTCCGGCGTCAGGACCTCGCCGGGGACGGTGACGAGGCGCGTGACCCACTCGGTCAGGAAGCGCCGATTGCCCGGCTCGTCGGGCAAGAGCAGCGGGTTGAAGCCGGTGGGGTGGCCGGGGCGTAAGGAATCGTAGCGCCCGCCGATGGCCCGCAGGAATATCTCCGCGCCCCGGTCCTTGTCGAAGAACACGATCTGCGGGTCGAACTTGCGCGCCTGGGCCAGGAGAAAGTTCAGCACCACCGTCTTGCCCGAGCCGGAGGGCCCGATGATGGTGAAGTTGCCCAGGTCGCCCTTGTGGAAGTTGAAGTAGTAGGGCCCGGCCGAGGTGGTCTCCAGCACGGTGACCGCAGGGCCCCAGTGGTTGCCTTCGGCCTGGCCCACGGGGAAGTTGTGGCACGAGGCCAGCCCCGCGAAATTGGCGGTGGAGACCAGGGCCCGGCGGGCCACGTCCTTGAAGTTCCCCGGGAACTGGGCCCAGAAGGCGGCCTCCAGGTTCACGTCCTCGCGGACCGCGATCACCCCCATTTCGGTGAAGGCGGCCTGGACCTCGCCCACCGCCTCGTTAAGGGCGGCGACGCTCTCCGCCTTGACCATGATGGTCAGGTGGTGCTCGCCGAAGGCGGCGCGCCCCGACGCCACATCGTCCTTGGCCTGGGCCAGGCCCGCGCGAAGGCTCATGCCGTCGTCGTCCGCCGCCTTCATCCGGCGGAGCGCCAGGTTCATGCGGTCCAGGGTCGGCTGGCGGTCGACGAAGGCGAAGGTCTGGGTAAGCGTCAGCTCGTGGGGCAGGCGCAGCAGGTCGTCGAAGACGCCGGCGGTGGTCTGGGCCGGGTAGTCCTTGATCGAGACCATGGCCGCGAAGGCCCGCGGCAGATTGCCCGCCCGCGCCAGCTCCATGGCGTCCTGGCCGAAGGTGACCCGCCGGTAGGGCAGGTGCAGGCCGATGTCGCCCTGGGGCAGCAGGACCGGGCGCATCTCGCCGTTGAAGAGGGCGGAGAGAAACTCCAGGGGCTCGGACGAGAGCCCGGTCTCCGCTTCGTAGACGGTCAGCAGGCGCGCACCGTAGGGCGCCAGGACCGACAGCAGGGCCTCGCGGGCGGCGTCGAGCTCGCGGCGGTCCTGGGCTCTCGCGATCTCGGCCTCGACGGCGCCCCCGGCCGCGCCCTTCAGCTTGGCGATCAGCCCCTCGGCCGCCCCCGCCTTGCCGCGCAGGGGCCGGCGGACCAGGGTGAGGAACAGGTCGTTTACGTAGAGCTTCTTGGCGCCCAGCCGGGCCCGCCAGGCCTCGTCCAGCCCCCGGCTGAAATCGTCCTCGAACTCGCCGTCCACCTTGGGGGCGACCTCGCGGCGGACGACGTGCTGGTAGAGGGCGAAGCGGGAGGAGGCCACGCCGCGCAGCATCGTGTCGCGCACGGCCTTGCGGTAGTTCAGCTCCTCGGTGTCGGCGGTCTCGAAGGGCAGGCCGGCCAGGTGGATCACCTGCAGCAGCATCCCGTCGCGGGTCTCGATGGTGGCGTCGTCCACGTGCCGGCCATACGGAAGCCTTGCGCCCGCAGGGTGTTCCCGGCGGGCGGCGCGTTCGGCTTCAGACTGGGCGGACCGTTTGAACATGCTTACGGCGAGTAGGAGTTGGCGCCCCACAGGGCGTAGTTCTTGACGCGGGGACAGCGGATCGAGGCGGTGAGCCAGAGGTCGAAGATCCTCGGCTCCTTCAGGCAGGCGACGTAGCCGACGAAGTGGATCGCGAGCGGCGCGATCAGGGCCCAGAGCGACTTGGTGATGAGGAACAGCTCGGCCGTGACCACGGCGTTCAGCACGAAGAAGCTGTAGGTCACGCCCATGAACATCTGGGGCCGGGTGAGGGCCCCGAAGACGGGATCGCGATCGAGCTGCGCCGCGGCCATGGCTCAGCCGGCGACGGAGCGGATGCCGCCGACGATGGTGGCCGCGCCGAACAGGATGAAGCAGCCCAGGATGACCGTGGCGCCGTACCGCCAGTTCATCCGGCCGGTCAGCATCATGAAGCCGACCCCGGCCACCGCCATCACCGCCACGGCGGTGGCGACGTTGCCGAGCATGGTGCCCTGCAGCCAGCCGACGCCGTTGAGCAGGACATTGGAGCCCGCCGGGTCGAGGGCGACGCTCTGCGCATGGGCGGCCATGCCGCCGGCGAGGCTCGCGGTCCCGCCGAGCGCGAGGCCGGGGATCAGGTTGGGGGGCGTCTCGTTCCGCCTGTGGTTCATGTGAGTGCTCCTCAGCGAATCGGGGTCAGGGCCGCCGCCGGCGCGGCGAGGCGGCCCATGATGGCGGCGACGTATTGTTGAGTTTCGGCGTAGGGCGGGGTCCCGCCGTAGCGGCGCACCGCCGCGGGGCCGGCGTTGTAGGCCGCGAGCGCCAGGCCCACGTCGCCGCCGAACTCGTCCAGCATGCGGCGCAGATAGGCCGTGCCGCCGTAGATGTTCTGGCGCAGGTCGAAGCGGTCGACCCCCAGGGTGCGGGCGGTGCCCGGCATAAGCTGCATCACCCCCGTCGCGCCCGCCGAGGAGACCGCGTCGTGGCGGAAGCGGGATTCGCGCCAGGCGACGGCGTGCACCAGCTCCGGCGCGAGGCCGTAGGCGGAAGCCGCGGCGGACAACTCCTGCATCACCTCGAACTTGCGGGCGGCGCGGGGCCGGAAATCCGGCAGGGCGGGGCTGCGCGTCGGGCGGGCGAGGGGGATGGGCTGGACGCCGGCGTCGGTGAAGACGGCGGGCCGGTCATAGACGGCCACGGCGCCGTCGGAAGCGATCTCGATCACCTGGGCGCGGGCCGGGACGGGGAGGACGAAAAACGTGGCCAACAGCAAGCCGAGCGCCGTCGCCGTCGCCCGCGCCGCAAGGGCCGGGCGCTCGGACGCGCTAACGGGATGACTGGCCATCAGAGCTCGACCCAAGACCAGCCGGGGAGCCCCCTCCTTCGAAGCGGCGCCCGGCGACCGTGCCGCGCATTCGACGCGGCGGACCCTTGGCCCCCCGCGACGCGCGCGAGGGTCCTAAGCCTGGGGTAGAGGAGAGCCGTTAAAGAAGATTAACCACGATCGCGCCCAGACGCCGCAGGGCCACGAAAACACGAGGCGGGCAGGCGGACCACAGGGGCCCGCCACCGCACCCTAGGGCGTGACGCGGATGATAACCGCCGCCGTGGCGGCCACCTGGAAGGCGATCTGGGTGAGGTCGCGCATCAAAGCGAGGGTCTTGTTGCCGAAGGACGGGACAACCACGATCTGGTCCCCCGCCTTGGGGCGAGTGTTGGCCGCGGCGACAAGCGCCGTGCCGTCGGCCCGCCGCATGACCACGCGCTTCTTGTCAGCGTTCTCGCCGAAGCCCCCGGCGCGGTTCACGTAGTCCCGGGCGGCCAGGTTGGGCGCATGAGAGAAGGCGCCCGGCGACAGCACCTCGCCGTTGACCAGCACCACGTCGGTTCGTCTGGGCAGGACCACCACGTCCCCGCCTTCCAGTTGCAGGTCATGGAACTCGCCGTCCGTGTAGACCGCCACCTTGCCCTGGGGCTGCGCGTCCCTCGCCGCGGCCACATAGGCCTGGACCTGAGCGATATTTGCGGCCCGCTCGGCCGCCCCCGCGCTGGCCAGGGCCGGTTGGGTGATGGCGGCCCGCTCGAGGTTGTCGAGAGCCTGGTTGAGGGCGACCTTCTGGGCCGCGGCCACGGACGGGCGCTCTATGTGAATGTATTCGCGGACTACGTCGCTGCCGTCCAGCGGCAGCTTGGCAAGGAGGTCGCTGAGCTTGGCCCCCCGAGGCAGGACAAAGGCTGTTGGGCCCTTGATGTCGCCGTTGACGCCGATGCTGATGGTTTCGGTGAAAACCTCCGACCGGAAGGTCGCGGTCGAGCCATCGATGATGTTCGCCGCGGCGAGGTCGGCCACGGTGAAATAGCTGGCGTTGGCGAGGCCGTTCCGCACCTGGACCACGCTGGCGCTGGTCGCCGAAGCCGACGGGATCGCCAGGGCCGTCAGCTCACGGCCGGAAATCGTGTTGGAACCGGCCGGCGTCTCGAAGGCGTAGGCGTTGCGTACGTCGCCCACCGCCGCGACCAGGGAGCCGCGGGGAGCGACAAAGATGACGTCGCCGTCCTCGAACTTGAACGACGCGATCGCGCCCCGCAGGATGAAATCATAAAGGTCATAGCGGGCGACGTCCCGACCGCCCCGGCGCACGACGACGTTGCGGAAGCTGCCCCGCGACGGGTCGATACCTCCGCCCTGGTCCAGGAAATAGAGCACGCTGTCGTTGGGGGTGCCGACGTAGCGGCCCGGGCGCTGGATATCACCGGTGACGAAGACGCCGAGGGTGCCGCCGATGACGCCGATGACGAGGATGTCGTCGACGCCGATCCGGACGAGGACGGTCCGAAGACGGCCGGCGAGGATTGAATCGCCGCGAATGCTGACGCCGAAAGTTTCGGCGTCAGCGCGCCCTCAGGCGGCGAACAGGTGATCCCCGCAGACCGCCGCCAGAGATAGGCTGCGGCGGGACTGCGTCACCACCGAAGCGCAAGTCAGGCAAGCGACCGTCATCGCCTCCTTCTGCTCGCGCACCACCAGGGCGTCCTCGCCGCAGCCAAGGCACTTGATCACGGGACACAGGATCACCCCTCTGCCGGGACCCGTTCCCAGCGTTCCGTCGAATACGGACATCTGCTTCTCCATCTTCATGGAAGCAGCCCTAGGCCACGCGTGCGAAGTCCCCACGACGGTCACGTGACGAATCTGTGACGGCAAAGGCCCCTGGACGGGTCAGGCGTTGCGCGCCTCGAACACGTTGAGAATGCTCATCGGCTCGGCCCGGTGCTCGAGGATCGCAAGGACGGCATCAAGAAGGGGGGTCTCCGCCCCCTCCAGGTGGCGGCGCAAGGTCGAGACGGCGCGGGCGCCCTCGGCCAGAAAGTCGGAGCGCGAGGAGTCGATCGGAATCCCCCGGCCCATCATCACGCCCAGGGTCCGGTTCCTGCTGGTGTCGCAGAGGCCGGTGAGCAGGGTGTCGCCGACCCCGGCGAAGCTCAGCAGCACCGCCGGATCGAACCCCAACCGTCGGACGATAACGGAGATTTCTTTCAGGATCAGGGTGACGAATAGATAGGTGGTGTTCTCCGACAGACCCACCGAAGCGGCGAGGCCCAGGACGATGGCGTAGACGTTCTTCGCCGCGCTCACCGCGTCGACCGCTTCGGCCGACGCGCTGTAGTCCAGGACGATCGGCGCGTCCTTGAACAGGTCGGTGACCAGGGCCCGGGCGGGCTCGGAGCTGGTGCCGCAGGTGAGGCCGGACCATTCGCCGAGGAACAGGGGCCGGGCGAAAGTCGGGCCCTTCAGCGAGACATAGCGCACCGAGGGCTTCACGCGCTCGAACAGGGCCGCGAAGGTGAAGGCTTCCTCGTGCAGGCCCTTGACCAGGTTGACGACGATGGCGTCCGACGGAGCGCCGGCGGCGATCTTGCCCGCATAGTCGTCCATCATCCGGGCGGGAAAGGCGAGGAAGATGACATTCGCCGCTAGCGCCCGGTCGAGGTCGTTGGTGGCGGTGATCTGGGCCTGCAGCTTGTGGCCCGGGAAGTAGCGGCGATTCTCCCGGGTGTCCTGAATCAGCTCCGCCTGCTCGGCGGTCCGGCAGTACAGGTCCACCGCGTGGCCTGAACGCGCCAGGGTAGCCGCCACCGCGGTGCCGAAGGATCCGGCCCCAAGGACCGCAATGTGGTTTCCAGAGTCGTGCAACTCACGCCCCATTTCGCATCATGGTCATGACGCTCTCGTCGGTTGCCGACGGGGCGCCAGTTGGCCGAAAAAGTCACCGCGCTGAAAGCGAGGGCAAAAGCGCAGTGAGTTTTTCGGACCCGGGGACTCCGGGAACCCGGATAGTGCCAGAAGAAGCGCCGGGGCGGTGATCTTCCAATCGATTAGGCGATCGCCGCCGCCACGTCTTCGCGTCGCCAGAGACCCAGGTGTCGTTTCGTGAAACCTGGAACCCAGTCCCGTAGCTTTTCCACCGGCTCGGGCAATGAAAAGGGCTCCAGCCGCAGATTAATGG
The DNA here is from genome assembly GCA_947474395.1 of Caulobacterales bacterium. GTDB lineage: Bacteria > Pseudomonadota > Alphaproteobacteria > Caulobacterales > Caulobacteraceae > CANJID01. The sequence continues at coordinate 8,142 of CANJID010000009.1, read as the reverse complement.
GACGCGAATCGTACTGGCCCACGCCCTCGATGTTCTTGTTCATCGGCACCGGGTAGGAGGACGCCAGCAAAAGCGGCGTTCCCGACGCCACGAAATTGCGCAGCACGGCCAGCGAGTTCTCCAGGCGGATGTGGAGCATGAGGTCACGCACGATCATCAGATCAACCTTCGGCAAGGGCGTCGACGTAGCGTCGCCCTCGACAAACGTCCGGCTATCCGTGGCGTAGCGTTTCGTGTTCTCGGCGACCATCTCGGCCACCTCCTTCATCGAGGCCACGAACTTGGGCGCGTTGAGCCGCAGCTCCGCGCCGCTCATGCCGTGGCTGCGGAACATGATCGGCAGGACCAGGGGGTCGGCGCCGGTCGACTTGTAGAGGTCGTTGACCAGGGTCTCGACGGCGCGGGTGGCCTCGGTGGTCCCCAGGAATATCTCGTTCTCGCGCACCAGGCCCAGCTCCACCCGGCCCTTGGCGATGAAGCGGGCGGCGAAGACGATCCCGACCGCGTTGGTCTCGGCCTCCGTGAAAGCGGCCGCGCGCGGACGGTCGGAGCGCTCCAGCAGGAAATCGAGCACCCGCGCCGAGAGGCGGATGATGTCGGCCGCGGCCGGGCCGCTGACCCCGGTGCCCGCCGCGACCACCGCGGCGACGACCTTGGCGCGCACGCCCCGGGCATGGTCCGCGACGGCGGCGCCCCCGCCGATGATCTGCTGGGCGAGGTCGATCAGGGCGCCGGCGGTGCGCAGCACCTCGGTCCGTTTGGGCGCCTGGGTGATGCGCAGCTTCTCCGGCAGGCCGGCGAGGCCATGCGCCAGGTCACGCACCCGGGCGATGAAGTCTCCGAGCCGGAGGTGCAGGACGTCGGGGTTGGCGTTGTCGAAACGCCAGACGTTGTTGGAGGGCGCGAAAAGGTCGACGCAGAGGCCGTGGCTGCGTCCGCCCCAGATGCCGAGGCGGTTGCCGATCTCGATCTCCTGCACCTCCTGCGGCGCGTCGAAGGTCAGCTCCCAGTAGGGATAGGCCTCGCGCTCGGTGTGGATGGCCTTGCCGTCGAGCAAGGCCTCGGGAGCCGCCGAGCTCTTGTGGGTCGAGGACAGGACGCAGGTCGCACGGGCGAGGCGATCCGCGCCGGGCCCGACGATAGTCACCTTCTCGAGGTTCAGGATTTCGCGGTCGGGGATGTAGAGCCGGACCTTGTCGGTCAGGAACATCGGCGACAGCCGGATGGGCTCCACCCCGAAGTGCAGCAGCCCGGGGAGGGTCGCGGTCACCAGCTTGCGGCCGGCCGGGAGCAGAGAGGAAGCCATCTTACGGAAAATCCATCGTTATTCTTGAGCGTTTCTGAAGGACGCTACGAAAGCATGACAGTCCGCCGACAAAATCGCGCATTGGGGCGGGGAGGCGATTTCCTCTAGGCGCCGGAACCGCCGCCGGCGGCCTGGCTGAGGACTTCCTTGATCTCGGTGGTGGATATCCCGGGGGTCCGGGGGAAGTAGTGGACGTCGCACAGCTCCCGATACGTGTCGAACTTGCCGGCCCAGTCCTCGCCCATAACGAGCAGGTCGGCCTTGTATTTCTTAATGTACTCGCCCTTCAGCTCAAGGCTTTCCTCCAAGAAAACCTCGTCGACCACCTTGAGGGCGCCGACGATCGCGGCCCGGTCCGCCTCGGGGAAAACCGGGTATTTGCTCTTCTTGGAATAGTTCAGGGCGTCGGTCGATACGCCGACGACGAGCCGGTTGCCGAGGGCGGCGGCCCGCTCCAGGATTCTCAGGTGGCCGATGTGGAACAGGTCGTAGGTCCCGAAGGTGATCACGCACCGGGGCGTCTTGCCGCTCATGATCATTCGCTCCCTTCTGCGACGGCGGACGCCTTGGCCCCCACCCGCTTTTCGGTCCTGGCCGCCTTGCGGTCGCGCCGCTTGGCCGGGGCGGGAGCCGGGGGGGGCGCCGCGACGATCACGCCGCCCTCGTCGCCGTCCTCGTCCGCCTCATCAGGATCGACCACGGACATCGCCTTCTTCTGCTTGCGCGCGACCTTGCGGCCGGCCTCCAGCACGGTGATGCGGTCATTAAGGTGCATCACCAGCATCATCAGTATGGCGATGAGATCGGTGTTGGTTTCCTCGGGCCGGAGCTGGGGCCGGGGCTTCAGCGGCTTGGGCTTCTCGGCCAGCACCACCCCGTAGCGGTTCTCCAGCACCTCGTTCTGGGGCGCGAACTGTTCGGCCAGGCGGGACGCCATCTCGGGGCTCATCTCGATCGGCCAGGGGTCGACCGGATGGATGTCCCGATCCAGGACGCCGGCCCTGCGAAGCAGCTCCATCACCGGCCGCGAGGCCTTCGGCTCGTCGAACTGGTCGTGGTAGACCTTGAACAGGGACATGATCGAAGGGCTGGGCGTCACGTAGCGGCGGTCGCTCGGGCGCTCCAGCTCGATGTCGATGCCGCAGACCCGGGCGAAATCCGGCACCACGTCGCCGGCCGCGTCGGCCGAGCGGACGATGAGGTTCTCGTCCCCCACCTCGGCGGCCCATTCGTCGGCCATCTTGTCGAAGTTGAGCTTGCGCTCGGCGTCGCGGATGTACTCCTCCAGCGTCGGCAGGCGGCCCTTGCCGACCTTGTGCTTGATTCCCCACTGCTGGTAGCCGGAGACGATCAGGTCGATGTGGTTGCGCATATAGATGATGATCTTGACGTCGGCGACGCCCGCGAGCCGCCGCGCCACGGCGCCGATGATCTTGGTCTGACCCAGGAGCGTCTCGTGGCTCCAGATCACCTTCTGCACGTCGTCCCGGTCGATCAGGTCGGTGAAGATCTGGGCCGCCCGCACGACGAAGGTCTCGCGCATGTCCTTCTTGCGCAGGGCGACCTTGAACTCATCCCCGGAGGCGAAGGCGTTGGGGCCCAGGCTCTTATGGGCCAGGCTGCGATTGGCGTAGATCACGCCCTGCGCGGCCAGCTTCGCGGAATTGTCCGCAAGCGCGCCCTGGATGGCCGAGGTGCCGGTCTTGCCGTAGCCGACGTGGATGAAGATGGTCTTCAAAGGCGAACTCCAGAGGAACTGAAACCAGGGCCGGACCGAGGCGGTGGACGACGCCGCAGCACGGCGCGGTTGAGCCGGTTTTCAGACGTTGGACGACTTCTCGGCCATTGCAAGATACCGGCCAAGCCTACGGGCGTTATTGCGAATTTCCGGGCACGAAGCGCAGGCGCCGGAGGCGCCTCGCTCAGCCGGCGGCCGGGGCGGCGCTGCAGTTTAGCCTGCCCCCTTTCGAGCATGATCGCCCCGACTTCACCGGTGTGCGCGAGCTGTGGTTCTGCGAGCCTGGCGACAACGTCGAGCCGGAGGAAGTCCGACGGCTGGCGGAGGCCTGGTCCGACGACGCGGAGGGCCGCCTGGTGGTGGCGCCGCGGTTCGTGCGCGCCTGGCTGGCCCAGGCCGGGGTGAAGGCTCGCAGCTGCCTCTGGTCCCCTGACATTCTGCAATGGGCCCTGTCCGAGGCCGAGCGCTGCGTCTTCTTCGGCCCTGAATCCTACAGCCAGGCGCGGCGGCGAGTGGCCGCCCTACGCTCGGGCGGCAACGCCGCCCCGCCGGCCTCGATCGACCCGGGGACCTTCGAACCCACCCAGGTGGCCAACGACTGGCAAGAGACCCTGGCCTACGTCCTGGCCCGGCGCTCCCTGCGCAATCCCGGCCGCGAGCCGCTGCGGATTCTGCTCTTCGTCGACCTGATCCAGGACCTCGACCCGATCCTGCCGGTGCTGGACATCCTGCAGGACCGCTCGCGGGTGAAGATCCAGGTCGCCGTGACCAACTGGGTGCGCCACCGCAGTCCCCGCCTCGCCGCCGAGCTGGCCGCGCGGGGCGTCACCTTCGACACCTTCGAGCGGTCGGCGGTCGCCAACGGGGCGGGCCCGTCCCTGCAGGGGATCGACGCGGTCCTCGCCGCCGCCGAGAGCAGCTTGCCCGCCCACGCCTGCAGCCATGTCCTGTTCAACCGGGCCCGCAAGGCGGGAATCCCGACGTTCGTGCTCCAGCATGGGGTCGAGAACGTGGGCCTGCACGACATCCCCGGTGAGGACGACGCGACCCTCGCCGCCGATCACCTGTTCGTCTGGTTCGGGCCCGATCACGTCCCGCCCTCGGTCCCCAACGCGCTGCGGCCCCGGCTGGTGCATGTGGGCCGCTCGCCGCCGCCCCACCCGGACCTGTCCGGCGTCAGCGGGGCCTTCGCCACCTTCGACTCTGTGGTGACGGTGTTCGAGAACCTGCACTGGCGCCGCTATGACGAAGCCTGGCGCCTGCGGTTCCTGACCGACTGCACCGAGTTCGCCCTGGCCGACCCGACCCGGGCGGTGATCCTCAAGCCGCACCACGCCGGCCTGTGGTCTGCCCGCAACCGCCATCTGATCCCGCAGTGGCCGTCCAACCTGATCGTCGCCGACCCCACCGACAGCTTCTGGGAGCCGTTCACGGCCACCGCCCTGGTGCAGCTGGCCGACGCGGTGATCACCACGCCATCGACCGTCGCCCTCGACGCGGTCCAGGCCGGCAAGCCGGTGGCGGTCGCCGCCTACGGCCTGAACCTGCCCGCCTATTCGCCCCTTCCGCTGCTGCAGCGGCTGGAGGACTGGTCCACCTTCATCGCCGAGGCCGGCTCGGTGGACGACGCCGCGCGGCGGGCCACCTTCCTCACCCGCACCGCGGACGGCGGCCATCCGGCCCGGGACGCAGCGGACTACATCCTGACCGCAGCCGGCGAGGCCCGGCGCTCCAGGGCCGCGGCCCTGGCCGACCGAAACCAGGCGTGACTGAGGCGATGGACATCTTCGTCGGGGCGGACCGGTCCCAGTTGCTGGCCGTCGCCGTCCTGGAGCACTCCATCCGCCGCCACACCTTCGGCCGGGTGACGGTCAGCCCGCTGATCGACCTCGACCTGCCCGAGCCCGCCGACCTGGCCCAGGGCTCGCGGACCAACTTTTCCTTCGCCCGCTTCGCCATCCCCGAACTGATGAACCACACCGGCAAGGCGCTTTACCTGGACGCCGACATGCTGGTGTTCCGGGACATCGCCGAGCTGTGGTCGGTCCCCTTCGACGGGGCCAGCGTGGTCATCCAGGAAGGAGTCCCCGAGCACGTCGGCGAGCTGAAGAGGGGCGCGCCGCCCACGCGCGTGAAGCAGTGCTCGGTCATGCTGATCGACTGCGCCCGCGCCCGATGGGACGTGCGCGAGATCGTCGGCGGCCTCGACGGACGCTACAGCTACGAGCAGCTGATGTACGAGCTGTGCATCCTGCCGGAGGCCGAGGTCCGCTACGGCGTTCCCTACGCCTGGAACAGCCTGGAGCACTACGACCTCGAGACCCGCCTGCTCCATTACACCGACATGAACACCCAGCCCTGGGTGTCGAGCGACAATCGCTTGGGACGCCTCTGGATCAAGGAGGTGCTGCTGATGCTGGAGACCGGCGCCCTCAGCTGGCGCGACATCCACCGGGAGGTCGAGCTGGGCTATTTCCGCCCGTCGCTGATCGCCGAGATCGAGGAACTGCCCCACGAGGCCGACTTCGACGAGGCCGCCGCCCAGAGGTACGAGCGGATCGACCGGGCCGCGGGCTTCGTGAAACACGCCGAGGTCTACGCCCGCAAGAAGGCCCGGGCCCAGGCGGTCAAGGCCCAGGGCTTCGCCCAGGCGGGGCGCTAGCTTGGGTCTCCAAGGGATTTGAGGCTATTATTTCTCCTCCCAGGGGCGAGCAGGATCCAGGCCGATTTCCGACGAACAGGTCAGCCCGGCGGGACAGGCCGTCCCGGTCGAACGCCGCACCCTGACTCCGGAGCAGGCGGCCAAGGCCCTGCCCATGGTCATGGACCTGGCGCTGGAATGGGCCCGCGAGGCCAAGCCTGTCCAGGTCCTCGCGCTATACAAGAAGGTCGCCGTGCGGATCCGCCGGCTCAAGGCGCTCGGCAAGCCGCGAAAGAAGGCCGCCGCCAAGCCGGGCTGAGGCGCCGCCGCGGCCCGGTTCGTGCTAGAGAATCGGGCTGAAACAGGTTTTCACATAGGGCCGACATGGCGGAAAATATGGAAGCCCTGCGTAAGGAGGCGAAGCGGGCCTACAAAGCTCGGGACTTCGTGTCCGCCGCGGACATCTACACCAGGATCATCGAGGCCGAGCCGCAGCCGGACTCGGCGGCCGCCGGCGCGGACCGGACGGGCTATGCGAGCGTCCTGGTTGGGCTGAACCGGCTCGACGCCGCCGCCGTCCAGTTCGAACGGGCCGTGGCGATCCTCACCGATGACGCCAGGCTGCACGCCAAGTTCGCCGAGGTGCTCTCGCGGCTCGGGCGTCATCCCGAAGCGGTGAGGCAGATCGATGCGGCCATCACCCTCGAGCCCGACAACGCCGACCATTACTACCGCATGGCGGTGGAGATGCGCGCCCTCGGGCGCGAGGCCGACACCCACGCCGCCCTGAAGCGATGCCTGGAGCTCGACCCCGAGCATACCGACGCCCAGATCCTCCAGCTCGAACTGCTCTCCCTGGCCGCGCCGGAGCGCGACGGCCAGTTCGACGACGAGGAGGAGGTCGAGGACCGGCGGAGCGACGAGGAGGGCGCGGGCCGCGAGTCCGAATTCGCCGACGGCGACATGCCGGTGGCGCGCTCCAGCCCGAGGCGCAGCCGCTGGGCCAACCGTCCGATCCGGCCCAGGCGGATACGGCTGCGTCACCGCCCCTGGATGATCATCCTGGAATCGGTCCTGCTGGCCATCATGGCCCTGTGGATCCGGAGCCTGTTCGCCTGACAGCCTGAAGGTCGGGAGCCTCGCGGCGCAGACCTGCGCTCAGACCACCCCGGCGCGCAGCAGGTCGTGGATGTTCAGGATACCCACGGCGCGGTTCTTCTCATCCACCGCGAACAGCACCGTCGAGGGCGGCGCCCGCTCGGTCATCATCCGCAGCGCCTCGGCGGCCAGGCCGTCGGGGGCGATGGTCTTGGGCGAGGGCGTCATCACCTGGCCCGCGGTCCGGCCGGTCAGGCCGTTCATGTGGCGGCGCAGGTCGCCGTCGGTGACGATCCCCGCCAGGACTCCATCGTCCTCCACCACCCCGACGCAGCCGAACCGCTTGCCGGTCATCACCAGCAGGGCCTCCGTCATGGGCATGGCCGGGGACACCAGCGGCAGCTCGTCGCCGACGTGCATCAGGTCCGCGACCGTCAGCAATTGAGCCCCCAGCTTGCCGCCGGGATGGAAGACGCGGAAGTGGGTGGCCGAGAAACCGCGCCGTTCCAAGAGGGCGACCGCCAGGGCGTCGCCGAGGGCCATCTGCAGGGTGGTCGAGGTGGTGGGCGCGCTCACCTCGGCCGCCGCCTCGGGGGCGTCCGGCAGGACAAGCGTCACCACCGCCGCCTGGCCCAGCGAGCTGTCCGGCGCGGCGGTGATCGCCAGGAGGGGAATGGAGAAGCGCTTGGCGTAGGCGATCACGTCGCCCATCTCCCGCGCCTCGCCCGACTTGGACAGCGCCAGGATCACGTCCTGGGGACCGACCATGCCGAGATCGCCGTGGCTGGCCTCGCCGGCGTGCATGAAGAAGGCGGGGGCGCCGGTGGAGGCGAAGGTCGCGGCGATCTTGCGCGCCACGTGGCCGCTCTTGCCGACGCCGGTGACCACGATGCGGCCCTTGGTCGGGAACAGCAGCTCGACCGCCGCCGCGAAGGTCTCGCCGAGGGAATCGGCCAGGGCGTTCAGGGCCTGGGATTCGACCCGAAGCACCCGCTGCGCGACGCCGATGGAATCGAATTTGGCAGAGGGCTTTCGTACAGCTTCCACCACAGCCTCCAGCAAGCCCCCCGGCCTGAGTTAGAAGCACCGGCCGCGAGGAGGGACAAGACCTTGGTCCTGTTTCAAGTCGCGGGCCAGAAAGATGTTGTCGATCCCCCCGGAACCGGGGGTCAGTTGCGGAGCATGTTCGCGCGGCGCGTCAGCTCGGCGGCTGTCCGCCGTCAGCACCAGTGAGACAGATTGAGGGTTCCCGCTAACGGAGGGTTTTGGTCTCATCGCAGTGACGTAGGAACGAAGATGAGATCAAAACCCTTACCCTCGAAGACGACCCCCGGCGAGCGGGTGGTGAAGGATATCCGG
>CANJID010000008.1 GCA_947474395.1 Caulobacterales bacterium | reverse complement strand
GCTCCTGGCGCTTGCGTTCGTCCGCGGCGAGCACGAGGCCGAAGACCTTCACCACCGCGCCGGTTTCGTCCCGGTGGACGGCGGTGCGGCCGTCGATCCAGCGCGCCTCGCCCGAAGGCAGGATCACCCGGTAGTCCACCTGGCCCATCTCGCCGTCGGCGCGGGGCGATCTGACGGCGGCCTCGACGCGCTCGGCGTCGTCCGGATGGCACATCGGCCACACCGCGCAACTCTCCTCGAAGGTCAGGGGCCGGCCGACGATGTCCACGAAGGTGCTCGAGCACCAGAAGCTCCGGTTGCGGAAATCGACCTCGAACACCCCGGCGTCCGCGCCGGTGAGGGCGACATCCAGACGCTGGACGGCCTGCTGCTGGCTCGCCTGGGCCTCCTCCAGGGCGAGGTCCTGGCGCTTTCGCTGGTCGATGTCCTGGATGTAGCCGACCACGCGGCGGCTGACCCCGTCCTCGCTCCTGTGGACGAAGCCGTTGGTCTGGACCCACCGGATCTCCCCTGAGGGCAGCACCACCCGCCATTCGGCGGGGACCAGGATGTTGTTCCGCGCGCTCCGGATGTGCTCGAGCACCCTTTCCTTGTCGTCAGGATGGGTGAAGGCCCAGACCGGCGCGGCGATGTCCTCGTAGGCCATCTTTCGCCCGACGATCTGCTCGTATTCGGGGGAGCACCAGTGCTGGCGCTTGCCGAAGTCCACCTCGAACACCCCGCTGCCCGCGGCGAGCATGGCCAGCTTCAGTCTTTGGGCGTTGCTTTCCGCCTCCCGCCGGGCCTCCTCCAAGGCGACCTCCTGGCGCTTGCGCTGGTCGATGTCGAGGGTCACGCCGATCACGCCGTCGAAGGCGCCCGCCGCGTCCCGCTTGACCCGGAGCCTCCAGTCGAACCAGCGCGTGCTTCCATCCGGCAGCACTACGCGGGACTCGAAGTGCGCGTCGATGCGGCCGGCGCGGGCCGTCGCCACGGCCTCGGCCACCCGTTCGCGATCGTCCGGATGGTGGACGGGCCAGACCGGGCTCATCAGCTCGTCCATGGTCAGCCGCCGGCCCAGCATGCGGACCAGGCCTTCTGAGCACCAGAAGGCCTTCTTCTCGACGTTGATTTCGAACACCCCGGCGCCGACGGCGTCCAGAGCCAGGGCCAGCCGATCCACCATGACGCCGGGCGCCAGCCGGGCCTCGGCCAGGAGATCGCACGCCTCGCCCGGCGCCGTTTCGGCGCCCCCCAATCCAAGCGTCAAGGCCTGAGCTCCCGTAGTGTGGAGCGGCAGCATAAATTACACGTAGGAAGCGAACCGTTACTGCGGATTGCGACCTATTATCGCGTTCCGCCAAGCTTGATGGACGGCGGTCCCCTTTCGCGCGTCGAAACGGCGTGCTATCCGCCGCGCCCCGCTGAAGGATACGTCCGTGGCCCGCTTCGTCGCCATCGCATGCCAAGCTATTCGTCGCCCCGCCGTAATGGCCGGGCGGGGGATGGACGGCGTGCGGGAACGAAGCGAGCGCTAAGACCGGATTCGGATCAGCGACTGGCCTCTCCCGGCGGCGGGAGAGGTTCGAGACAACCGAGCTGAAGCCGCGAGCCTGGAAGGCGTTCCACCAGAGGACCTTTCCCGTGCCCACCATGCCCCCCGACCTTCTCCTCGCGCTCGCCCTGTTCGCCCTGGTCTCGTCCATCACGCCGGGACCGAACAACGCCATGCTGCTGGCCTCCGGCGCCAACTTCGGCATGCGGCGGAGCCTGCCGCACATGGCAGGGGTGTCGATCGGCTTCTTCATCCTGGCCCTGGCGGTCGGGCTGGTCCTCGGCGGCCTGTTCGCCGCCGTGCCGGCCCTGCACGGGGTGCTGAAGGTCATCGGCGCGGCCTATTTGCTGTGGCTCGCCTGGAAGATCGCCCACGCCGGCGGACGGCTGGAGGGCGCCGACGCCGCGCGGCCGCAGACCTTCTGGCAGGCGGTGGCCTTCCAGTGGGTCAACCCCAAGGCCTGGGCCATGGCGCTCGGCGCCATGACGGCCTACGCCCCGCCCGAGCATTATGCGGCGAACGTGGTCCTCACCGCCGCCGTCTTCACCCTGGTCAACGCGCCGTGCATCGCGACCTGGGCCGGCTTCGGCGTGGCCCTGCGGGGCGTGCTCGACCGGCCCTCCCGCCTGAAGGCCTTCAACTGGACCATGGCCGGGCTCCTGGCCCTCTCCGTGGCGCCGGTGATCGTCGAGCTCTTGAGGGAGGGCGCGGCCGCTATTGGTTGGGGACGGTGACGCGCAGGCGGGCCTCGCCGGTGACGGGGTCCGCGTACTCGCGGTTATCCTCGCAGACGTACTCCTGCATCTTGTAGCCGGCGCGGCGCTGGTAGATCCACGTCCAGGTCCAGGGCCCCGTCAGGTAGACCGGGTCGGTGATGGTGATCCGGTTCTGGAAGTGGTTGGGGCCGAGGACGGTCATCTCCTCGTGGATGCGCATCTGGTCGGAGTGCGGCACGTCGCGGAAGCGCACGGTCTCCTTGATGCCGACGGTGTCCACGATCAGCTTGTCGCCCACCCAGCGTCCCGCCGAATGGCCCCAGAAGAGAGGCTCCGCGTCCTCGATCGCCGGAACCTTGTCGCCGATGTAGATGCGGCGGACCTGGTTGTAGGCCTCCTGCACGATGGTGATCTGCCGGCCGCCCTGAATGACCTCCATCGGGAACATGGCCTGCATCATGGCCGGCATGCCGTCGGGCAGGCAGTGGGTGTAGCCGGTGGCGATGGGCTCGTTGCGGGCGTTGGCGGCGGCGATCCTGGCCTGCGAGGCCTCGTAAGGACCCTTGTACTCCGGCTTCAGCGGCGGCGGCGCGATGTCGGGCGGCGGGGCGACTACGGACCGGTCGCGCTGGGTGTCGATGGCCTGCGGGTAGCGGTCCCAGGTCCCGCTCATGTCGCGCTTATTGAAGGGCTTGGTCGCCTTGGGCGGCGGGGGCGGCGCGATCACCGCCGCGCTCCGGGCGGCGGGGGCGGGCAGGGCCGCGGCCAGTATCAGTCCTGCAACGGCGACAGCTCCCACAAGCTTGGCCGACATAAAATCCCTCCCTGATTTATCGTTGATCGGGAGCGAAACAGGACGGCGGGGCCGGATCAAGTCCCAACCTCAGTCCCTTTTCAGCGCCCGCCCGCTGACCACCGCTTCCTTGCCGAACTTGCCGCGCAGGCGGTCCATGGCGGCCTCGGCCTTGCGGGCTCTAGCCTCGCCGCCGTCGAAGAGGTCGGCGTGGGCGTCGGCGGCTTCCACGAGGTCCGAGAGGCCGATCCCGATCAGGCGGTAGGCCCGGGTCCCCGTCACCTCGGCGGCGAGGAGTTCGCGCCCCGTCGCGAACAGGGTCTTGGCGGTCTGGGCCGGGACCGTCAGCGTCCGCCTGCGGGTGACGAGGCGGAAGTCCGTCGTCTTCAGCTTCAGCACCACGGCGCGGCCCGCCAGGGCCCCGGCGCGCATCTGCGTCGCCACCTTCTCGCACAGGGGCCAGAGGCGGTCCTCCAGCTCGGGAATCGCGACCAGGTCGTGGTTGAAGGTGGTCTCGGCGCTGACGCCTTTTCGCTCCTGGTCCGGATCGACGGCGCGGGCGTCGCGGCCGTGGGCGAGGTCGGCGAGGCGCAGGCCGTAGGTCCCGAAATGCTGGGCGAGGCTCTTGGGGTCGGCCTCCGCCAGATCGCCCACGGTGGCGAACCCTCGCTTGGCCAGGCTCGCCACGAAGGCGGGCCCGACGCCCGGCAGGATGGAGACGGGCTTGCAGCTGAGGAAATCCATCGCCTCCGCCGCGCCGATCACCGAAAGGCCCCGCGGCTTGTCGAGGTCGGAGGCGATCTTGGCCAGGAACTTGTTGGGCGCCAGGCCCACCGAGACGGTGATCCCCACCTCGCGCTCGATCTCGGCCTGCAGCCGCGCCAGCACCAGGGCCGGGAAGCCGTGGTTCAGCGCCTCCGTGCCCGCCAGGTCCATCCACGCCTCGTCCAGCGAAAGCGGCTGCACCAGGGGCGTCAGGCGGGCCATCTTCTCCATGATCCGCCGGCTCTCGTGCCGGTACTTGGAGAACTCCGGCTTGATGATCACCGCCTCGGGGCACAGGCGCCGGGCCTTGAACATCGGCATGGCCGAGCGGACGCCATAGGTGCGGGCGATGTAGCAGCAGGTGGTCACCACCCCCCGCACGCCCCCGCCGACGATGACCGGCGCATCGCGCAGTTCGGGGCGGTCCCGCTTCTCCACGCTGGCGTAGAAGGCGTCGCAGTCCAGGTGCGCCACCGTCAGTTTCGACAGCTCCGCGTGCACGGCCAGGCGCGGCGACCCGCAGGCCGGGCAGCGACGGCTGACGGGCGCCTCCCCGGTCCAGAAACAGTCGCGGCAAAGGGCGGTCATGGAGCCAGCATAGCGCCCTCTTCGGGATCGGCGGACTTATCGGCTGAGCGACTGCACCTGGGTGGTGCGCGTCCCGCCGCCCGCTACTTTGACGACAGTTCTCGCCCTGGGTAGTCTCGCTCGTCGCGGCTTGTTCTGTGTGGGGGGAGAGGGCATGTCGAAGCGCGTCGTCGCGGCTGCTGCAGCCGGTCTGGCCCTGTCCGTCCTGGCGGGGCCCGCCTTCGCCGCCTGCGCCATGAACAAGATCGCCGAGCTTCCGGTGACCATGCGGGGCCTGAGGCCCCTGGTGCCGGCGAAGATCAACGGCCAGGAGCTGATGTTCATCGCCGACAGCGGCGCCTTTTACAGCACGATCAACCGACCGGTCGCCGAGCGGCTCAAGCTCAGCCTCAACTACATGAACGCCGGCTTCACCGTGGGGGGCCTGGGCGGGGACGCCCAGGCGCAATACACGGTCGTGAAGACCTTCACCCTGGTCGGCGCCAACCTTCCGAATATTACCTTCCTGGTCGCCGGCAGCGGGGACGGGGACGGGTTGCTGGGCCAGAACGTCCTGGGCATCGCCGACGTCGAATACGACCTTTCCCACGGGGCCATCCGGCTGGTGAAACCTGCGGGCTGCGGCCAGACTCCACTTGCCTACTGGGCGGCCAAGACCGGCGGGGCCTCGGTCATGAACATCAGGGCGCCCGAGCAGGACAACCCGCACACCATCGGCGAAGTGACCGTCAACGGGGTCAAGCTGAAGGCGGGGTTCGACACCGGGGCTCCGGTCTCGATGATCACGCTCGAGGCGGCCGCGCGCCTCGGCATCAAGCCGGACAGTCCCGGCGTGGAGTCGGCCGGGACGTCATCGGGCCTGGGTCCGCGTCCCCTGCGCAACTGGATCGCGCCGGTGGCGAGCTTCAAGATCGGCGACGAGGAGATCAAGAACACCAGGCTGCGGATCGTCGACACCGACGCCGACTTCGGCGCGGACATGCTGATCGGGGCGGACTTCTTCCTTTCGCACCGGGTCTATGTGTCGAACAGCCAACACAAGCTCTACTTCACCTACAACGGCGGACCCGTGTTCAACCTGACCGCCCGGAGCATGGTGCAGGTGGGCGCGAACGGAACGCCGCAGGAGTCCAAACCCCAGGCCCCGACCTCCGCCGGCCCGGAGCCGACCACAGCGGACGGGTTCAGCCGCCGGGGCGCCGCGCTCGCCTCCCGCCGCGATCTGGACGGCGCCATCGCCGACTTCAGCAAGGCGATCGAAATGGCCCCGACGGAGGCCAAGTACTACTACCAGCGCGCCACGGCGAAGATGGGGAACCGGCAGGGCGACCAGGCCATGGCGGACCTGGACCAGGCCATCAAGCTGGCGCCCGCCGACACCGAAGCCCTGTGGGCTCGCGCCGCCCTGCACATGGGCGCCAAGAACGCGACGGCGGCTGTCTCGGACCTCGACGCTATCGACCGGCTTGCGCCGCAGGCCGCGGAGGTGCGGCTGGGCATGGCCGCATTCTATGAGTCCCTCGATCGTCTGGACGCCTCGATCCATCAATACAGTCTCTGGATCGACAGCCATGCCGGCGACGGCCGGCTTTACCAGGCCTTGAACGGCCGGTGCTGGACGCGCGCCCTGGCGGGCAAGGAGCTCGACAAGGCGCTGGCCGATTGCAACCGCGCCATCCGCGCCCTGCCGAAGGCCGCGTCCCTGCTCGACAGCCGCGGTCTCGTCGAGCTGCGCATGGGCCAGTACGACAAGGCCATCGCCGACTACGACGCGGCCCTGGCCCTCAACGGCAAACTGGCCTGGTCGCTCTACGGGCGGGGAGTGGCCAAGCTCAACAAGGGCATGAAAGCCCAGGGCGAGGCCGATCTGGCGGCGGCCAAGGCGGCCAGCGCGAGCTTTCCCGAGCAGGGCCGCAAGTACGGGGTCGTGGCGCCCGCCGGAGGCTAGGGCGCGCCCCCTTCCAACGGCCACAGCCAGGCCGCCCCGCGCACGCCCGACGAGTCCCCATGCTTGGCCTGCAGAATCCTGGTGGCGAAGGCGTCGCTGAAGGCGTGGCGGGCGACGGTGTCTGGCAGGCGGGCATAGAGCTCGGGGATGTTGGACATGCCGCCGCCGAGGACGATGGCGTCCGGGTCGATCATGTCGCAGATGACGGCGAGGCCCCGGCCGAGGCGGTCCACATAGCGATCGAAGGCGGCGGTGGCGTCAGGCTCGCCCGCGCGAGCGGAGGCCATGACGGCTTCGGCGGATAGGCTGCGCCCGGTGGCGCGGGCGTAGTCGGCCTCGAAGCCCTTGCCCGAGACGAAGGTCTCCATACAGGCGTCCCGGCCGCACCAGCATCTCGGGCCGGGATACTCCTCCGGCCTGGGCCAGGGCAGGGGCGTATGGCCCCACTCCCCGGCGATCCCGTTGGCGCCGTGCAGGGCCTCGCCGCGCACCGCCACCCCGCCGCCGCACCCCGTGCCGAGGATGGCGGCGAACACCACGGTCTCGCCCGCGGCGGCCCCGTCCATGGCCTCCGACAGGGCCAGGCAGTTGGCGTCGTTGGTCACCCGCACGGGACGGCCCAGGGCGGCCTGCAGGTCCTCGCGGAAGGGCATGCCGTTGAGCCACGCGCTGTTGGCGTTGCGCATCAGGCCGGTCTTCGGAGAGATCGATCCGGGCGCCCCGACGCCGATGGCGGCGAATCGCGCGCCTGTTTCGGCCTCCACCTCAGAGACCAGGGCGACCACCGCCTCGACCGCCGCCGCGTAGTCGCCGGGATTGGCGGTGCGGTGGCGCGCGGCGACCTCGCCGGAGGGGAAAATCGCCGCCGCCTCGATCTTGGTTCCGCCGAAATCGACCCCGATCCGCAGCACGAGTTTTCCCTTACGCTCTTTGGAATTCGTCACGCGACTAACCCGGGCTTAAGGATATAGGTCCAAAAACCCAAGGTGAGAACGGGAGTGATGAGTCATTCCCTTCGCCATCTACGCCCGAGGGTGCGCATTAACGATGTCTAAAAAAGTCCTCATCGTCGAGGATAACGAGCTAAACATGAAGCTATTTCATGATTTGCTCGATGCGCAGGGCTACGAAACCTTGCAGACCCGTGAAGGTCTGCAAGCATTGGCGCTCGCGCGGCAACATCGGCCCGATCTGATCCTGATGGACATCCAGCTCCCGGAGATCTCCGGACTGGAGGTCACCAAGTGGCTGAAGGAAGACGACGAGCTCAGTCACATCCCCGTGGTGGCGGTCACCGCCTTCGCCATGAAGGGCGACGAGGAGCGGATTCGGGAGGGGGGCTGCGAGGCCTATATCTCCAAGCCGATCTCGGTCGGCTACTTCCTCGACACGGTCCGCAGGTTCCTGGGGTGATGATCCGATGACCGCCCGTATCCTGGTCGTCGACGACATCGAAGCCAACGTCCGCCTGCTCGAGGCCAAGCTCACGGCCGAGTACTACGAGGTGATGACCGCCTGCGACGGGGCCAGCGCTCTGAAGCTCGCCGCGGCCGAGCAGCCCGACATCATCCTCTTGGACGTCATGATGCCCGAGATGGACGGCTTCGAGGTCTGCCGCCGGCTGAAACTCGACGTGGTCACCCGGCACATTCCCGTGGTGCTGGTCACCGCCCTCGACGGCCGGCGCGACCGGCTGACGGGCCTCGAGGCCGGCGCCGACGACTTCCTGACCAAGCCCATCGACGACATCACCCTGTTCGCCCGGGTGCGCCCTGACCCGGCTGAAGATGGTCTCCGACGAGCTCCGCCAGCGGGAGGCCTCGGGCCGCCGCATGGGGGTGATTGAGGGGGCCGCCACGCGTCTCGGCGGCGGCGGCGGGCGCATCGTCGTCCTCGACGACCACGAGCGTCAGGCCCAGCGCATCTTCGACGAGCTGGCGGTCGAGCACCGCCCGGTGGTGGAGAGCGACCCGGACAAGGCCCTGATCGCGGTCCGCGCCCGCGCCGACCTCCTGATCGTCAACATCGTCGCCAAGGATTTCGACGGCCTGCGCTTCGCCGCCCAGGTGCGCTCGGACGAGGCCACCCGCCACGTGCCGATCCTGGCGGTGGTGGACCAGGGCGACCGCGCCCGCTCCGTCAAGGCGCTGGAAATCGGCATCAACGACCTGCTCTCCCGGCCGATCGACCCGGAGGAGATGGCCGCGCGCGTGCGCTCCCTGATCCGTCAGAAGCGCTACACCGATTTCCTTCGCAACAACCTGGATTCCAGCCTGGAGCTGGCGGTGACGGACCCGCTGACGGGCCTGCACAACCGCCGCTACATGGCCGGCCAGCTCGGCGCCCTGGTGCGCCGCGCGACCCGCGGCGGCGAGCCGGTGGCTTGCCTCCTGGTGGACATCGACCACTTCAAGCGCATCAACGACAGCTTCGGCCACGACATAGGCGACGAGGTGCTGAAGGAATTCGCGGTGCGCCTGGCGACCAACGTCCGGGCCATCGACCTCGCCTGCCGGTTCGGCGGCGAGGAGTTCGTGGTCATCAAGCCCGACACCGCCCTGGAGGACGCCCACCGCATCGCCGAGCGGCTGCGCCTGCACGTCTCGGGCTCGCCCTTCCGCGTCGGCGGTCTAGAAGACCCGCTGAACGTGACCATCTCCATCGGGGTCGCCTCGACCATCGGCACCGAGGACACCCCCGATTCCCTGCTCAAGCGCGCCGACGAGGCCGTCTACATCGCCAAGGCCGGCGGCCGGAACCAGGTCGTCGCCAAGGCGGCGTGAGGATCGGTCCTTTCCCCTCTGGGGAAAGTGTCCCGAGCTTGCCTCGGGACGATAGGGGCTTGAAGGGCTGAACCCTTGCCGTCGCGCCCATGAGCCCCTTCAGTCAGGCCGTTCGGCCTGACAGCTCCCCCAGAGGGGGAGCGACTTGAAGCCCCAAATAAAAAACGCCCGGCTCGACGGCCGGGCGTTTCGATTCGTGCGCTGTGGGCGGACCTACTTGATCTTGCCTTCGCGGAACTCGACGTGCTTGCGCACGACGGGGTCGTACTTCTTCAGCACCAGCTTGTCGGTCTTGGTGCGCGCGTTCTTCTTGGTGACGTAGAAGAAGCCCGTGTCCGCCGACGAGTTCAGGCGGATCTTGATCGAAGCCGGCTTGGCCATGGCGGAAATCCTTGCGGGCCGGCGTCTGCCGGGAAATTCGAGAGCGGCGGACCATACTTAGGCGCGCGCCGAAGTCAATGTGGAGGCTGAAGAACCCCGTCAGCGGGGCGCCTCCCCGACATAGTCGAACGATTCCGTGTCTTCGCACCATGACGCGAGGGTCCGTAGTCCGTCGTCCAGAAGCTCCGGCAGTTGCGCCTCGAAGGCCTCCATCGGCTGGTCCTCCACCAGAGAGTCCTCCTTCCAGTACCGCTCCCCGCCGCGATCCTCCGAAGCGCAGATCCACAGGCTGAAACGGGACGGGTCCTGGGCTACCGGATAGAGCTGGATCAGGCAGTTCGGGCCGGCGTTCCAGGTGATCGAACGCTCCGGCGAATTGTGGCTGTTCTTCGAGACCGAGAGACCGTTCTTCCGCGCGAAATCCTCGAGCAGAGGATCGACCCCGATCAGCGGCGCTTCGATACGCGCCCACACGGCTTTGTCGTAGGGGCCGCCGTTCGCCATCTCAGCCCCACTGCGCCTTGACCATCCGCGCCTTGGGGTCGCCCACCCAGGGGGCGGTCTCGCGGAACCAGTGGACGACGGAAAGCTCGGCGAACTTCCACTCCCCGTCCTCGGCGACGCACAGGGCCTCCCAGTGGCCCTGGATGAAGAGGTGGAACTGGTTGAAGGCCTGCTCCAGCCGGTTGACCTGCCAGTAGGCCTTCACCCGCATCGCCTCGCCCTCGCGGCGGATGATGAAGTTCGACGGACGATGCTGGCGGCCGAGATAGGCGTGGGGGCTGGAGTACCAGACCTGGTCCAACAGCTTCAGCATGGCCTCGCGGCCTTGGCAGCGGCCCTGCGGATGGTGGTCGACCCAGCCGTCCTTTGCGAAGAGGTCGATGTAGCCGTCGGCGTCGCCGGTGTTCAGGGCCCAGCAGTAGCGGGCGAACAGCTCCTGGATGTCGAGGCGCTCCTCGACGGTGGGCTTGGCCATGGGCGTCCTCCAAAGTTTCGACGGGAGTGGCGCAACAGAAGGGCGAGGTCAAACTCCCAAGTCCTTCCCCCTCTGGGGGAAGTGGCGGGCCGAACGGCCCGTCGATAGGGGCTCAAGGGCGCGCCTTCACCAGTATGGTGGCGACCACTCCGTCCATGTCCTTGAGCCCGCCTGACGGTGCGTTTCGGGGCGTCCATGCGGAGAGGTTAGCGCCCTTCAGCCCCTATCGTCGCCCCGTTCGGGGCAACACTTTCCCCAGAGGGGAAAGGACCAATTTTCAGCGGCGCTTGCCCCGGCCGCCGGGGCGGCCGGCCTTGGCGAAGCCGCCACGGGGCGGGCCGCTGCGGCTTCGGATGCCGAGGCGGGGACGGGGGGCGTTGGGGTCGGCGGCTTCCGGCTCGCTCAGCATGTCGAACAGCAGGCCGCCGGTGACGGGGGTGGCTTCGCGCAGGCGCACGCTGACCTGGCGGCCCAGGCGCCAGCGGCGCCCCGTCCGCTCGCCGACCAGGGCGTGGGCGCGGTCGTCGTGGACGAAGTACTCGTCGCCTAGGGTGGATACCGGGATCAGGCCGTCCGCCCCGGTCTCGCCCAGCCGCACGAACAGGCCGAAGCGGGTGACGCCGGTGATGCGGCCCTCGAACTCGGCGCCAACCCGGTCGGAGAGGAAGGCGGCGATGTAGCGGTCGGTGGCGTCGCGCTCGGCGGCCATGGCCCGGCGCTCGGCGGCGGTGATGTGCTCGGCGGTGGCGGTCAGCCGCGCCACATCGTGGTCCGAGAGGCCGTCGTCCCCCAGCTTCAGGGCGCGGATCAGCCCCCGGTGCACCACCAGGTCGGCGTAGCGGCGGATCGGCGAGGTGAAGTGGGCGTAGCGGTCGAGGTTCAGGCCGAAGTGGCCGATGTTGTCGCTGGTGTAGATGGCCTGCATCTGGCTGCGCAGCACCACCTCGTTGACGATCTCGGCGTGGGGCCCGCCGCGGGTCTGCAGCAAGAGCTCGTTGAACCGTTTGGTGGTGGCCGCCTGGCCCTTGCTCCAGTTGATCCCAACGGTCGAGAGGAAGTCGCCCAGGGCGAACAGCTTCTCCTGGCTGGGGGTGTCGTGGATCCGGTAGATCAGGGGCGTCTTGCGCTGCTCCAGGGTCTCCGCGGCGCAGACATTGGCCTGGATCATCATCTCCTCGATCAGCTTGTGAGCCTCGAGGCTGCGGCGGGGGGTGATGGAGAGGACCTCGCCTTCGGGCGAGAGCTGGATGCGCCGCTCCAGCGTTTCGATCGCGAGCGGCGAGCGGACGTCGCGGCCCTTCTTCATGGTCAGGTAGGCGCGCCAGAGGGGGTGCAGGATGGGATCGAGCAGGGGGCCGGTCGTGTCGTCCGGCTCGCCGTCCACGGCGGCCTGCGCCTGCTCGTAGGAAAGCTTGGCGGCCGAGCGCATCAGGCCGCGCACGAAGCGGTGGCCGGTCTTCCTGCCCTCCGCGCTGAAGGTCATGCGCACGGCCATGCAGGCCCGGTCCTGGCCGGCGACCAGGGAGCACAGGCCCGCCGACAGGTGCTCGGGCAGCATGGGCTCGACCCGGTCGGGGAAATAGACCGAATTGGCCTTGGTCCAGGCTTCCCGGTCCAGCGCCGAACCGGTGCGGACGTAGGCGGCGACGTCGGCGATGGCGACCCACACCACCCAGCCGTTGGGGTTGTTCGGATCGTCGTCGGTCTGCGCATAGACCGCGTCGTCGTGGTCGCGGGCGTCCACCGGGTCGATGGTGATCAGCGGCAGGTCGCGCAGGTCCGTCCGGTCGCCGAGTTTCGGCAGGGGCGCGGCCTTGGCCTCGGCCTCGGCCTGTTCGGAGAAGCCCATGGGGATGCCATGGGTGTGGATGGCGATCAGGGAGGCGGCGCGGGGCTGGTCCTCGCGGCCCACTACCTCCAGGAGCTTGCCGTACTTGGGGCCGAAGCGGCGGTCGGACTGGCCGCCCATCTGGGCCACCACAAGGTCGCCGTCGCGGAGGTCCTTGGCGGCGGGATCGGTCAGGACCAGGGTGTCGCGGGACTTGCGGTCCACCGGCTCGACCCGGACCTCGCGGGCGGACTTGCGCACGACGCCGAGGATCTTGTGGGCGCTCTGGCCCAGCCGCTTGATGATCTTGGCCTCGAACACCCCGTCTTCAAGGGGCTCGAAGCGGACCAGCAGGCGGTCGCCCATGCCGGGGGCGCCGGCGGGGCCTTCCCCCTTGCTGGGGGCGAGGCGAACCAGCGGGGCGTCCCCGCCAGCCTTGGCGAGGCGGACATAGAGGTCGCCGTCGGCGTCGCGCTCGACCACGTCCACCACCCCGACGGGGGGCAGCGCGCCGGCCTCCGCCAGGCCCTTGCGGCCGCGCTTCCCGAGCTTGCCTTCGCCCTGCATGGATTTGAGCATCTGGCGCAGCGCCCGCCGGTCGCCGCCCTTCAGGCCGAAGTGGCGCGCGATGGCCGCGACGTCCGTCTCCCCCGCCTCACGGATGAAGCGGGCCAGGGCCTCGCGGTCGGGCAGGCCTTGGGGTGGTCGGTTGGCTGGCGGCTTGGCCACGAATCCTCCGGGCGGTGGGCCTCCAGGCCTTAATGCCTGAAGCGGCCGCCCGTGGCAGGTTCTATTCGCGCCTGGCGGCCACGAAGGCGTCCTCGCCGTGGGAGGCGTCGGTGAGGTCGACCGTGCGCACGCCGCTGGCCAGGGGCAGGGGGCGCATGTCGGCGGCGGCGAACCGGGCGTGGTTCAGGTTGGCGCCGTGGAACGAGGCGCCGCGCAGATCGGCCCCGGAGAAGTCGGCGTCCCTCAGGTCGGCGTTGTCGAAGCGGGCGCCCTGGAGCTGGGCTCCGGCGAAGCTGACGCCGAGGGCGCAGGCTCCCTTGGCCGAGAGGGCCGTGAGCTGGGCCTTCTCGAAAGCCTCGCCCATGGGGCGCAGGTCCTCGCCGTCGAGGCGCGCGGGCAGGCCCTCCTTGCCGTTGGTGGCGATCCAGCGGGCGGCCGAGACCAGTCGCTCCGTCAGTTCGGCGACGCGCTGGAGGGAGGTGGGCGAAGGGTCGAGGACGCAGTTGGCCAGGGCCCCTTGGTCGATCCGGGCCGATGAGAGGTTGGCGTCGATCAGCACAGCCCCGTCGAACCGGGCCCCGTCGAGGATGGCGCCCGAGAGGTCGGCGCCCTGCAGGATGGCGCCGGAGAAGTTGGCGCCCTTCAGCTTGGCCTGGCCGAGCTTGACCCGCTTCATCGAGCAGTTGCTGAAATCCACCGCGAAGGAGCGGCCCATGCTTCCGTCGGCGGGGACGCCCCCGGAGCGGCCGGCGAGCTTGAAGCCGCCGTCCATGTCGGCGCGCGCCAGCACGGCCTCGCGCATGTCCGCCCCGTCGAGCTTGGCGGCGGTGAGGTTGGCCTGACGGAGGCTGCATCCGCGAAGGTCGGCACGCAGCAGGTTGGCGCCCCGGGCGTCCACCCCGCGCATGTCGGCGCAGAACAGGGCGGCGCGTTCCAGGTTCGCGAGGGCGAAGCAGGCGTTCTGAAAGTCGGCGCCGGTGAAGTCGGCCTCCACCAGGACGCGGCGGCTGAAGTCGATGTTGGGGGCCTGGACGAAGCGCATCACGGCGCGCCGGCCGCGCGGCTCGCGGTGGTGATAGCGCTCATGGGCCGCGATGAACTGGTCCATCTGGGCCTGGTTGTAGCGCGGTCGTGCGGCCGTACTCGTAGCGGGCTGCATGGGCCTGCTCCCAGGGGGCGATCGCAGGGAACTTAACAATTCAAGGTTGAGATATCGTAACGACGTTCGCGCCGACGACGGTGAAAACCCAGCTTAAGCCATTACAACCAATGCTATTTTCTGGACGGTTATCGCAGAGGTTGTGACGCGGGCCGTCTCGGCGCTCGCGGCCTATTTGGGCTTGGGCTTCTTCGCCGGCGCCTTCTTTTTCGCGCCCGCCTTCTTCGTGGCGGGTTTCTTGGCGGCGGCGGGCTTGGCCGAGGCGGCCTTGGGGGCCGCGGCCTTCTTCGCGCCTCGCGCGGGCTTGCCGCCGCCCTTGGCCGCGCGTTCGGCGAGCAGGGCCACCGCCTGCTCCAGGGTGACGGCGGTCGGCTCCATGCCCTTGGGCACGTTGGCGTTGACCTTGCCGGCGTTGACGTAGGGCCCGTAGCGGCCGGACAGGACGCGGATCGCCTCGCCGGTGGCCGGGTGGGCGCCGAGGTCCTTCAGGGCGGTGGGGCCGGTGCGCGCCCGCCCGCCGGCCTTCTTCTCGGCCAAGAGGGTGATGGCGCGGTTCAGGCCGACGTCGAACACCTCGTCGCCGCTGTCGAGATTGGCGAAGGTCGAGCCGTGCTGGACGTAGGGGCCGTAGCGGCCGATCCCGGCCTTGATCGGCTGGCCGTCCTCGGGGTGCGGGCCCAGCTCACGGGGCAGGCGTAAGAGCCGAAGCGCCCGCTCCAGGTCCATAATCGCGGGCTCCCAGCCCTTGGGCAGGCTGGACCGCTTGGGCTTGGCGTCCTTGTCCGCAGGGTCGGCGGCCAGCTCCACATAGGGGCCGAAGCGGCCGATCTTCAGCCAGACGGCGCGGCCGGTCTCGGGGTCGGTCCCCAGCTCGCGGTCGCCGCCCGCGCCGCCCTCCTCACCGCCTTCGGGCGTGGCCACGGGGCGGGTGAAGCGGCATTCGGGATAGTTCGAGCAGCCGATGAAGGCGCCGAAGCGGCTGGTCTTCAGGGACAGGCGACCGGTCCCGCAGACGGGGCAGGCGCGGGGGTCCGACCCGTCGCCCTTGTCCGGGAAGATGTGGGGCCCGAGGGCGTCGTTGAGGGCATCCAGCACATTGGTGACGCGCAGCTCGGCGATATCGGCGACGGCGGCGTGGAAGTCCTTCCAGAACTCCCGCAGCAGGGCCTTCCAGTTCAGCTCGCCGGCCGAGACCAGGTCGAGCTTGCCCTCCAGGTCGGCGGTGAAGTCGTACTCCACATAGCGGTGGAAGAACTGCTCCAGGAAGGCGGTGACCAGGCGGCCCTTGTCCTCGGGGATGAAGCGGTTCTTGTCCATGCGGACGTAGTCACGCTCGCGCAGCACGGTCAGGATCGAGGCGTAGGTCGAGGGCCGGCCGATGCCGAGCTCCTCCAGCTTCTTGACCAGGCTGGCTTCGGAGTAGCGGGGCGGGGGCTCGGTGAAGTGCTGGTCGGCGCGGGCGGCCGAGACCTTGCCCTCGGCGCCTTCCTTGACGATCGGCAGGCGACCGCCGTCCTCGTCCTCCTCGTCGTCGCGGCCCTCTTCGTACACAGCCAGGTAGCCGTCGAAGAGCACCACGGTGCCGGTGGCCCGCAGGCCTGTCCTCGCGTCCGGGGTCTCGAGGTCGATGGTCGTTCGCTCGACTCTCGCGGACTCCATCTGGCTCGCCATCATGCGCTTCCAGATCAGGTCGTAGAGGCGGAAGAGGTCGCCCTCCAGGCGCAGGGTCTCCGGCCGGCGGGCCATGGAGGTCGGGCGGATCGCCTCGTGGGCCTCCTGGGCGTTCTTGGCCTTGGTCTTATAGAAGCGCGGCTCCTGCGGGACATAGGCCGTCCCGAAGCGCTCGGCGATCACCTTGCGGGCTTCCTGCAGGGCCTCGGGCGCGGACTGAACCCCGTCGGTCCGCATGTAGGTGATCAGGCCGGCGGTCTCGCCGCCGACGTCCACGCCCTCATAGAGCTGCTGGGCCGCGCGCATGGTGCGCTGGGCGTTGAAGCCGAGCTTGCGGGCCGCTTCCTGCTGCAGGGTGGAGGTGGTGAAGGGCGGGGCGGGATAGCGCTTGGCGGGCTTCTTCTCTACCGCGGAGATCTTGAACGTCCCGGCGGCGACAGCGGCGCGCGCCACCTCGGCGGAGTCCTTGTTCGGGAGGTCGAACTTGGCGAGGCGCTTGCCCTCGTGCTTGTGCAGGCGGGCCAGGAAGGGGTCGGAGCCGGCCGAGACGTCCGCCTCGACGGCCCAGTATTCCTGGGCGCGGAATGCCTCGATCTCGATCTCGCGGTCGACCACCAGCCGCAGGGCGACCGACTGCACGCGGCCGGCCGAGCGGGCGCCCGGCAGCTTGCGCCACAGCACCGGCGAGAGGGTGAAGCCCACCAGGTAGTCGAGGGCGCGGCGGGCGAGGTAGGCCTCCACCAGCTCCATGTCGAGGGCGCGGGGCTTGGCCATCGCCTCGGTGACGGCGGTCTTGGTGATGGCGTTGAACACCACCCGCTGGATCTCGACGCCTTTCAGCACCCGCTTTTTGTTCAGCACCTCCAGGACGTGCCAGGAGATGGCCTCGCCCTCGCGGTCGGGGTCGGTGGCCAGGATCAGCTTGCTCGCGCCCTTCAGGGCCGTGGCGATGTCGGACAGGCGCTTGGCGGACTTCGGGTCCACGTCCCACAGCATGGCGAAGTCGTCGTCGGGCTGCACCGAGCCGTCCTTGGAGGGCAGGTCCCGCACGTGGCCGTAGGAAGCCAGCACGGTGTAGCCGGCGCCCAGGTACTTGTTGATGGTCTTGGCCTTGGCGGGGCTTTCGACAACGACGACGTTCATGCGGCCCAGGGGATTTCTTCAGGGTGCGGGGAGGCGCTCAAGGGGCGCGAAAGTGGGGGCGAGGCGTGGCCGTGTCAACGAGGGGCGCGGCGTGGCGGGTCCGGCGGCGGCGGTCGTGAGCGAGAAGGCGACAAATTTCGCGGCCCCGGGATGGCGGGCGATCGGCCCGAGGGACAAGGTGTCCGGATGATAGCGATCCTGTTTGCGGCCGCCGTGGCCAGTGGCGCCCCGACCGCGCCGAAGGCCTTTGTCGGCGCCTGGTATCTGGGCGGGGACGGCGAGGGGGCGGACACCTGCCGTGTCCGGCTGAACGCGCCGCCCGTGATCGGCGGGTTTCAGCTCGTCGCGGCGAAGGTCTGCGCCAAGGTGACCCCGCGGGCGGAGGACCTCTACGCCTGGTACGTCAATCCGCAGGGTGCGGTGGTGATGGCCGATCCCACCCGCCGCGCCGTCCTCGTCCTGAAGCCTCTGGTGAAGGGCGTATGGGCCACCGAAGGCGGCGACTTCGACCGGCTGCTATTGCAGCGGCGGTGAGGTCCTAGCGCGGGAACAGCAGGTCGGACCAGCGCCACTCGGCCGGGCCGAAGGCGATCTTCGGGGCGCCGGGGACGTCGGCAAGCGAAACCAGCACCACCCCATGCGCACGCTCGGCCTTGCAGGCGTCGGGGGCGAAGGCGATCTCGACCATCACCGCCTGGCGCACGCCGGCGAGGCCCTTGCCCTCCTGCACGCCGCTCCTCACCCAATCGCCGTTCCACACCACCAGCCCCCGCCGTGCGGTGCTCGCTCCGGCGACCATGCCCTGCAGGTTTGGGTTCTTGCGCAGCTGTCGCTGCAGCCAGCGCACCATGTTGCAGCTCCCGCCCGCTCCGCCCCCCGCGCCTCCTGAGTCGGCGGTGGAGGCGCCCGCGAGCTGGGCGTCGCTCAGTTCGAGGGCGGGGGCGGGGGAGCCGGCCTCGCCCGCCGCCAGGGTCACGACGTCGGGACGCACGGTCACCGGCCGCGCCTTGCGGACCGGCGCGGGCTTTTCAACGGGCGGGGCCTTGGCGGGCGTGGGCGCGCTCGCCGCCTTGGGGGTCTCCGTGGGGGGCGTCGGGGCGGCGGGGGCGGGCTGCGGCGTGAGCTGGAAGCCGTCGATGAGGGTCACCGGCACGGGCGTCGAATCGGGAATCGCCGGGGCGTCTGCGTGCACGAACATGATGGCCAGAACGATGGCGCCGTGCGCCGCAACGCTGAGCACACCCGGAATCAGCCGGGGATTTCTGGTCCGTCCCGTCCGTTTTTGCGAAAGCCCCGTCATCCGGAATCCATGCGCTGGCGCAAGACCTTAGCTCAACCCAGACCACAAAGACTCGTCCAGATCATGGCGCGTTGAAACGGCTCAGTTCGGAAAAGGCCCTTTTTCCCGCCGCCTTTCAGCCCCATTAGGCGCGGGAACTCCGCCGTGGGGGGCTGGGTTGTTTTTGACGGTCCTGGAATTCAGCCGGGGCCACTCGCATGCAAAGTGGAGGTTCCCCCATGCAGAGGGTTAGATCGAGCGCTATGGCCGCCGGGGCCGTTCTGATCGGCGCATTGGCGCTGGGCGGCTGCGCGACCAAGGATTTCGTCCGCGAGCAGGTCGCGACGGTCGACGGCCGGGTCAGCGGCGTCGAATCGACGGTCAATCAGCAGGGCGCAGCCCTGTCGGAGCAGGGCGCGACCCTGACCAGGCAGGGGGGCGCCCTGCAGCAGCACGACGCCCAGCTGGCGCAGCTCGACAAGACCTCCCGCGAGGCGCTCGAACGCGCCGAGGCCGCCGGCAAGCTGGCCGAGGGCAAGTTCCTGTTCCAGCAGGTGCTCGCCGACGACAGCGTGAAGTTCAAGGCCGGCCACGCCGAGCTGACCCCCGAGGGCCAGGCGCGTCTGACCGAGCTCGCTAACCGGCTGAAGGCCGAGAACCGCAACGTCTACGTCGAGATCCAGGGCTTCACGGACGGTCGCGGCTCGGAAGCCGGCAACCTGCGTCTGGGCCAGGATCGGGCCGAGGCCGTGCGCCGGTTCCTGTCCAAGCAGGGCATCGCCCTGAACCGGATGGCCACCATCTCCTACGGCGAGGACCAGCCGGTGGCGAAGAACACCACCCGTGACGGCCGCGCCCAGAACCGGCGCGTGTCCATCGTCGTGCTGGCGTAGCGTTACGTTTGTAGAGGGAGCCGCTCAGCAGCGGCTCCTTCTTCATTCTCGCTTGGCTAGAACGGCGGACGACCGATCAAGGGCTTGTCCGGGACTTTCCCGATCCGCATGAGAACAGCGCAGTAGGCTAGCCAGACCAGGATTGTCGGAAGCAAGACGACAGGTAGCGGTACGCCTTTGAAGATTGCCACGCAGGCCCCCACCATCGCCAGGACGGTTGCGGTCACAAACGCCCAGAACGCCGTTTTCCATCGACGTTCAAATTCTGTCAGAAAGCGGTCACGCTCGGCAGCGGTCACATGGACGGCCGGCCCACCCGATCTCCGATGATAGAGATAGCCGTCGCCTTCCGGCTCGAACTGCCTGGCGAAGGCCCTGGTGGCGACGCGGGAGTTTGATCCGAACATGGCTCGACCTTAGCTCGCAGGCTCGGCCGCGCAATCTAGCCCG
The DNA here is from genome assembly GCA_947474395.1 of Caulobacterales bacterium. Classification (GTDB taxonomy): domain Bacteria; phylum Pseudomonadota; class Alphaproteobacteria; order Caulobacterales; family Caulobacteraceae; genus CANJID01. The sequence continues at coordinate 55,012 of CANJID010000008.1, read as the reverse complement.
GCGCCACCGGCGGATCGCTTTTCCTCCCGCGTTGGACTAGCCGGAGGCCATGATGACCCGTTCCGCCTTGCGTAAGACCCTGACCGCCGCCGCCATGCTGGCGCCGCTGCTCGCCCCACAGGGCGCGTCGGCGGGCGAGACGGCGGACAAATCCCAGAAGGTCGAGCGCACCGGACAGTGCCAGCTCCTGCAGTTGAAGGAGCTGCACGTGGAGATGGTCGACGGGCGGCCGATGATCCCGAGCGTCATCAATGGCCAGAAGGTGATGATGCTGGCCGACACCGGTACGGCCAACACCATGCTGCTGCGGGCGGCGGCCGACCGGCTGGGGATCAAGCACGGGGTCATGACCCTGGAGGACCCGGTGATGCTCCCGGAGCTGATCGGGATCGGCAATCCGGAGGACGTCCATTCCACCACCGTCGACCTCGACATCGATTCCATCGCCGTGAAGAACGCTCCGATCCTGGTGGTCGGCACCGCCGACACCCTCGGGCGTCCGGACGTGGCCGGGGCCGTGGGCGCCTCGATGTTCTGGAGCCTGGACGTGGAGTTCGACCTGCCCCACGGCGCCATCCGCATGTTCCTGACCCGCGACTGCAAAGCCGAGCAGATGGTCTATTGGGGCGGGCCCTTCTCCGATGCAGCCATGAGGACCAGCGACGACGCCTATTATGAGTTCAAGCTGGACGCGACCCTGAACGGCAAGGACGTCACCGCCATCCTGGCCTCGGGCTCTCCGATCTCCCTGGTCACCGCCCCGGCGGCGCAGCGGGTGCGCGCCCGCACCGACAAGTCCGTAAAGCCGATCGAGCTGGGGGGCCGGTTCACGCGCATCCCCCTGAAATCCTGGACCGGCGCCTTTGACAGTTTCACCGTCGGCAACGAGAAGATCGTGGGGGGCCTGAGGCTCCAGATCGCCGACCCCTACTACGAGGAATCGCGCACCCTGACGGGCACCCGCCTCTTACGCCGCCCCGCCGGCACGCCGGAGATGCTCCTCGGCGCCGACTTCTTCCGCGCCCACCGCGTGATGATCGCCAACAGCCAGGGCCGGGTCTATTTCAGCCCCACCGGCAGCCGCGTGTTCGAGACCGTGGGGACGGGGGAATAGGGACGGGCTCGTAAAGCAGCCCCGGAGCGCCTATATCTCCGTCATCGGACTACGCTCGCAACGCTCCCACGGCCGGATTTTGCCTGGCGTGGACCGTTCCAGCCGACCTTTCAGACTCGATGTCTTTCCCGCGGCCTGGGGGCCGTTTGCTGGAGCGCTGATCCCATGAGCTTGGCCGCGATGATCCCGACGATGGACGATCCCTCCCTCGTCAACCTGAGGAACAATGCGATCCGCCTGTCGGGCGGGCCCGCCGGACCGCGCCAGGCGTCCGCGCTGGAGATTCTGCCCGTCGTGGAGGCCGAGATCGCCGCCCGCAAGGCCGCCAAGCCCAAGGCCACGCCCAAGCCGCGCAAGAAGTCCGCTAAGGCCCTTGCCGCTGAAGCCGCCGCCGCGGCGCAAGCCGAGGCCGACGAGGCGGCCGAGGACGAGGAAGAGCCCGGCGGGATTTCCGAGATCGGCGCCGAGTCCGACTCCGAGTCTGACTCCGAAGCCGAGCCCGAGCGCGAACAGGCCGAGTAGGCCCGCCCCTACGGCGTCAGTTCAACACGCCCGCTCGCGCCATGATCACCGAGATGTCGGCATAGACCTGGGCGTAGACGTCCGGCCGCACGCGGCTGGCCAGAGTCTGGAGGCGGGCGGCGACGGCGTCCGGCGTGGTCGGCGCGCCGCCGCGGGCCGCGTAGTCGCGGTGGGACTGGACGTTGGAAACGCCGCGGCCGGTATCCGACGGGTTGGAGTTGTCCGTGCCGTCGGGCCAGCCGAGGTTGGCGCGGCCGACCGCCGCGATCGTCACCGAGACGTCGCCGTAGAGGGTGGAGTAGTTGCCGGGAGACAGGCAGCCGCGCAGGGCCTGAAGGCGGTCGCGCACGAAGCCCGGCGTCGTCTGGGCGCCGCCCTGCAGGGCGTAGGCGCGGTGGCCCGCGGGATCGGTCACGCCGCGCCCGGCGTCGGCGCCCAGCGAGCGATCCTGGGCGTTGACCCAGCCGCAGCGTCCGGCGCCCCCCCTGATTGCCCTGATTGCCCTGATTGCCCTGGTTGTTCTGGCCGAACCCGCCGCCCCGGTTGTCGCGGTCGTCGCGCCCATCGCGGCCATCGCGTCCGCCGAAGCCGCCGCCGCCGTTTCCGCGCCGGTTGTTCAAGCACGAGCCGGTGCGCAGGCAGTCGGTGACCTCGGCGCGGATGTTGCCCTCGGCGCCGCGCAGGTCGCCGCGCGACGAGGCGACCTGCACCGAGACCATCATCCGCCGCGCGAAGGAACTGGTCAGGCTGGAGGAATTGTCGTCGGCCACGCAGTGCACGCCCACATAGAGGCCATTGCCTTCCAGCATCGCGTACCAGCCCTCGCGGGTCTGGACCCGGGCGTTGACGCGGGTGCGGTCGTTGACGTCCTCCAGCGCCGCCTGGGCGCGGTCCAGGCAGGTCCGCTGGTCGATGGAGACCCAGGTGTAGCTCTCCTGGTGGCCGACGGTCTGCGCGCGCGCCACCGGGGCGGTCACGGCGGTGAAGGCCGCTACGGCGGCGACGGCGGTCCAGGCGGTGCGGGAGGCGGTCATTGGGGCTCTCTCAGGTTCTTACTGCTCTGGCCATAACGGCGCTGGAACCCACGGGTTGCGGGTCCGGTAGGGGGCGGTGAAAAAGGTCGCCTCGGCGTGGCGGATCTTGCCGTCGACGATCTTGAACAGCTCCATGACCGCGAAGCTGTGCGGAGACTTCTGGTTGGTGTCGAGGGTCTGGCCGTCGTTGGTGCGATAGGTCTCCAGCACGCCCGAGTGGTCGATGAAGGCGGTGGACAGGACGATCCCCAGCTCCTCGTCCACCATCGGGTAGCGCCGCTCGCGCAGGGCGTCGTCCCAGCGATAGGTGCCGTTCAGGAAGCCCTGCTCGCAGGTCATCTTGCCGTAGCGGGCGAGGGGGCCCGTGGCGTTGGGGTTGGGATCGCTGGCGGTCCAGACCGCGTTTTCGCGCCGGCTGCAGTCGGGGGTGAACTGGGTGAACAGGGTCCCGTCGTTGAGCTGCAGGGTGTCGAAATAGCCGTCGGCGATGGAGATCATCCGGTCGCGCCAGCGGCGCTTCTCGGGGGGCAGGGGTGCGATCGCCTGCGGAGGAACGGAATAGGCGGCGAAGTCGGCGGCGGTGAAGGAGTTGGTCACGCCTACGCGGGAGATGTTGGTCTCCACCTCGGTGATCTTCCCGTCCCGGACCTTCATGCGCATGCCGTAGACCGCCGGCACGCCGCGCTCGACGATCTGCCCCATCCAGCCGACCTGGCCGGTGCGGACGTCTGCGAACTCGAAATGGGGGCCAAGCGCGTCGGCGGTGTTCCAGGCCCCTTCGCCGAGCGGCATCATCACCTGGTTCTCGGAGAAGCGGATGTCCCTGGCGACCGACAGCTTCGTCGGGTCCTTGGTGATCAGGGCCGCCATGTAGCGGTCGGCAATGGCGTAGAGGCAGGCCCGGTCGCAGGCCACGGCGTAGGGCACCACGCGGCGCGTCTCGGCGGGCATGTCGGCGGAGACCAGGGTGGGCGCGAGGCTCAAAGCTGCGGTGATCACGGCCAGGAAGGCCCCCTTCGTCCCGAGGCAAGCTCGGGCCACTTCCCCCAGGGGGGGCAGAGTTATGCGTCGCGGGTTCGGCTTTTCCACTCTGCCCCCATTGGGGGAAGTGTCGACGCGAACGCGGCGACGAAGGGGGCTGAAGGGCGCTGTCATCACGGCCTCCCGTAGCTGGCGAGCCGGTGGGTGGTGGGGGCGCCGTCCAGGGTCCAGGGCGAGGGCGCGCGGTAGAGCGTGGCCCCCAGGACGGTCTCGGCGCGGGGAATCGCGCCGTCGGCGTCGACCTTGAACAGCTCCAGCACGTGGGCGGTGTCGGGCATCATCTTGGGCGGCTTGGTCTTGGTGCCGTCGCGCAAGGTGATCTCGGTGGTCTTGCCCGAGTGGTCGATGAAGACGCTCGCCAGCACCAGCCCATGCTCCGGATCGACCAGGGTATAGCGGCGGTCGCGCACCCGGTCGTCCCAGGCGAAATAGCCGGGCTCGAACTGCGGCCCGCAGAACATGTGGTTGCGCCCGGACTTGGGGTCCGGGTCGCCGGCGGTGATCTGGCCGTTCTCCTGGCGCGCGCAGGCGGCCGCGAACTTGGTGTGCAGCACGCCATTGTTCTTTTGCAGAGTGTCGAAATAGCCCTCGGCCACCGCGATGAGTTTCGCGCGGGTCAGGCGTTTGGCGGCGGGGATCGGCTGCAGATAGATGGGATCGAAGGCGAGCTTGGCCGGGTCGCTCCAGGGTCCGCCATTCTGGTGCGCCTTGCGGACGACGACCGTTTCCACCTCGCCGATCCTGCCGCCCACGACCTTCATGCGCCCGCCCCAGAAGGAGAGGATGTCGCGCTCGCGCACCACGCCGAACCAGGCGACGGTCCCTGTTTGCGGGTCCGTCACCTTCAGGATGTTGGGCCCGAAGCCGTCGATGGTCCCCCACAGCCCGTCGCCGACGGGAAGCGCGACGTTGTTCTCGGTGAACTTGGGCTTGGCCGCCCAGGGCAGGCCGCGTGGGTCGCGCTTCAAAAGGGCCTGGAAATAGTCGTCGGCGATGTCGGCCAGGCATTCTCGGCCGCAGGTCGGCGCGGCGGGCCTGGCCCTTTGCCCCGCATCGGTGGGCGCGCCGAGCCCCCATAGGGCCGCAGCTATTGCGACGGCCGAAAGCTGCCTGCCCATCATCGGATGCGACCCTCCCCAGGGTTCTTTGGGGCGAGCCTATACGGCGCGGACGGGGGGCGGCTAGCCCTTGGCCACCATGCCGCCGGGCAGCAGCTCGCAACGCCCTGCCAGGGACAGCTCCACCAGGGCGGCGAAGACCGCCGGGGCCGGCGCGCCAAGGTCGCGGACCAGCTCGTCGATGGGGATGGGCGTGGGGGAGAGCAGGGCCTCCGCGCGGGTGCGCAAGGCCTCGTCGGCGTCGCCCCAGGGGCCGTCGAAGAGGTCGCCCTGGGGTTCGCGGAAGCTCGCCATGGCGTTCAGGGCGCCCAGCACGTCTTCGGCGCCTTCGCATAGGGTCGCGCCCTGGCGGATCAGGTCGTTGGTCCCCTTGGCGCGGGGGTCCAGCGGCGAGCCGGGGACGGCGAAGACCTCGCGGCCCTGTTCGGCGGCCAGCCGCGCGGTGATCAGGGAGCCGGAGCGGACTTCCGCCTCCACCACCACCACGCCCAGCGACAGTCCGGAGATGATGCGGTTGCGACGGGGGAAGTCCCGCGCCTGGGCCCGGTGGCCGACGGCGCTCTCGGAGACCACGGCGCCCTGGGCGGCCAGCCGGTCGTAGAGGCCGCGGTGCTCGGGCGGATAGACGTCGTCCACCCCGCCGCCCAGGACCGCCGCCGTGCCGGTGGCGAGCGAGCCCTCGTGCGCCGCTCCGTCGATGCCGCGGGCAAGGCCGGAGATGATGACATAGCCCGCCTGTCCGAGGTCGTGCGCCAGGGTGCGGGCGAAGCGCTGGCCGGCGGCCGAGGCGACCCGCGCGCCGACCACGGCGACGGTGGGGCGGGACAGGATGGCCGGATCGCCTCTCACCCACAGCAGCGGCGGCGGCGGATCGACGGCGGCCAGGAGGGGCGGGAAGGCGGCCTCGCCCCACAGGATCAGCTTGGCGCCGAGCTTGTCGCCCGCCGCCAACTCACGCTCGGCGTCCTGGATCGAGGGGATGCGCAGGGGCCCGCTGCGGCCGCCGCGCCGGGCCAGTTCCGGCAATCTTTCCAGGGCTTTGGAAGCGGAACCTTCGCGCCGCACCAGCTCGCGGAACGCCACCGGCCCCACGTTCTCCGTCCGCGCCAGGCGGAGGCGCGCGAGCAGTTCGGCTTCGGGAAAAGCCTCCCCGGTCAGGAGGCAGGCTCCGCGGCCTTGGCCTTCCTGGCGACCTTGGGCTCCTCGCCCTTGAGCAGGCGGGCGATGTTCTCGTGGTGACGGATGAAGATCAGCACCGCGCCGAAGAGCGCCAGGGCGATGATCCCGCGCCCCGCGTGCAGCAGGAAGGCGTAGAGGGGCGAGAGCGCCGCCGCCGCCAGGGCCGCGAGCGACGAGAACCGCATCAGGTAGAAGACCAGGAGCCAGGTGGCGCAGGCCGCCAGCCCCACCGGCCACCAGGCGGCGATCATCAGTCCGAGGAAGGTGGCCACTCCCTTGCCGCCCTTGAACCGCAGCCACACAGGATAGAGGTGGCCCAGAAACGCCGCCGCCCCTGCCCAGATGGCCGCGTCCTCACCCACCGTCCAGCGGGCGATGAGCAGGGCGATCGCGCCCTTGGCCCCGTCGCCGATCAGGGTGGCGAGCGCCAGGTCCTTGCGGCCGGTGCGCAGGACGTTTGTCGCCCCGATATTGCCCGAGCCGATCTTGCGCACGTCGCCTGCGCCCGCCAGCCGCGTGACGATCACCCCGAACGGGATCGACCCGAGGAGATAGCCGCCGAGGACCACGGCGAGGGCGAGGGGAAGGCTCAAGGAGAACATGGGCGGATTGTTACGGCAGAGGCGTTGCGGTGCAAGACGTCCGCTATTTGGTCCTTCCCCCTCTGGGGGAAGTGTCGGCCCGACCGGGCCGACGATAGGGGCTTACTGGCGCGACGACAGCCGCAGCGCCCACGAGCCCCTTCAGTCAGGCCGTTCGGCCTGACAGCTCCCCCAGAGGGGGAGCGACTAGGGGGCGCTCACGCCCCGTGCACCACCCGCCCGCCGGTCATGGTCAGGCGGATGCGGCCCTGCAGGCGGCGGCGGTCGAAGGGGGAGTTCTTGGACTTGGAGAGGAGCTTCTCGGCGTCGATCAGGATCGGGGCGCCGATGTCGCAGAGCACCAGGTCGGCCGGAGCGCCGGCGGTGAGGCGCCCGCACTTCAGGCCGATCATACGGGCGGGGGCGAGGGTCGCCGCCGTGATCACGTCGATCAGCGGCAGGCCGCCGGAATGGTGCAGGACCAGCAAGGCCGGCAGGAAGGTTTCCAGTCCCACGGCGCCCGGCGCGGCCTCGGCGAAGGGCAGGCGCTTGTCCTCGGCGGGGGCGGGGGCGTGGGCGGAGACGATCACTTCCACCAGGCCGCTCGCCACCGCGTCCACCAGCGCCTGCCGGTCCGTCTCGGGGCGCAGCGGCGGATCGAGGCGGTAGAAGGTGCGGTAGTCGCCGATGTCGAGCTCGTTGAACGACAGGTGGTTGATCGAGGCGCTGGCCGAGGCGCGCACGCCCTTGGCCCGGGCGCGGGCCAGGCTCTCCAGGGCGTCGGCGGTGGTGATCTGGTCGACCAGCAGGCGCGCGCCGGTGACTTCGGCCAGGCCCAGGTCGCGCTCCAGCATGATCCGCTCGGCCACGGCGGGCACGGACGGCAGGCCAAGGCGGCTGGCGAACTCCCCCGAGGTGGCGACCGCGCCGGCCGACAGATAGGGGTCGTGCGGCCGGTGGGCGACCAGCCGATCGAAAGCCTTGGCGTAGGCGAGGACGCGGCGGAAAACCTTTGAATCGACAATGGGTTTGTCGACATCGGTGAAGTAGACCGCGCCCGCTTCCGCCATCAGTCCCAGCTCGGCCATGCGCTGTCCGCCGCAGCCCTTGGTGGCGGCTCCGGCGACGCAGACGTTGACGAGGCCGATGTCGCGGGCCCGGTGGATGACGAAGTCGACCATGGCCGGCTCGTCCACCGTCGGGTCGGTGTCGGGCTGGATCACGAAGCTGGTGACGCCCCCGGCGGCGGCGGCTCGGCTCGCCGACTTCAGGGTCTCCTTGGGCTCCGCGCCGGGCTCCCCGGTCTTGACGCGCAGGTCCACCAGGCCCGGGGCCAGCATCGACCCGTCGCAGTCGATCACCGTGACGTCGGCGGAGAGGTTCTCGATCGAGGGGCGCCGGAACACCTCGGCGATGGCGCCGTCCTGCACCACCAGAGCGCCGGGGCCGTCGTAGCGGCTCTCCGGATCCACCAGGCGGGCGTTGATGAAGGCGACGGGGCGGGCGCTCATCGGGCGGATCCGCTCTGGCGGGCGGCGAGCGACGCGAGCACGGCCATGCGAACGGCCACCCCCATCTCCACCTGGTCCTGGATCAGGCTGACGGCCGGATCGTCCGCCACCACCGAGTCGATCTCGACGCCCCGGTTCATCGGCCCCGGGTGCATGACCTTCACCCCGGGGGCGGCGAGGGCCAGTTTCTCGGGGTCGAGGCCCCAGTAGCGGAAGTACTCGCGGGTGGAGGGGACGAAGGCGCCGTCCATGCGCTCGAGCTGCAGGCGCAGCATCATGACAACGTCGACGCCGGCGATGCCCTTCTTCATGTCGGTGAAGACGTCCGCGCCCCACATGTCGGCCCCGGCGGGCAGCAATGTCGGCGGTCCGACCAGCCGCACCTGCGCTCCGAGGATCTGCAACAGGGCGATGTTGGAACGGGCCACCCGGCTGTGGGCCACGTCCCCGCAGATGGCCACGGTCAGGCCCTCGATATGGCCGAAGGAGCGGCGCAGGGTCAGGGCGTCGAGCAGGGCCTGGGTGGGGTGCTCATGGCTGCCGTCCCCGGCGTTGACTACGGCGCAGCTCACCTTTTGAGACAGTAGGGCGGCCCCCCCCGAGGCGCCGTGGCGGACCACCAGCAGGTCCGGCTTCATGGCGTTCAGGGTGACGGCGGTGTCGATCAGGGTCTCGCCCTTGGTCATGGACGAGGTGCGCGGGCTCATGTTGATGGCGTCCGCGCCCAACCGCTTTCCCGCCAGCTCGAAGGAGCTCTGGGTGCGGGTCGAGGCCTCGAAGAACAGATTGACCAGGGTCTGGCCGGACAGCAGCCCGATCTTCTTCTCGTGCTGCAGGTTCAGCCCGACGAAGGCGTCGGCGAGGTCCAGCAGGGCCAGGGCGTCGGAACGCTCCATGCCCTCGACGGCGAGGAGATGCGGCTGGGGAAACGGGAATACGCGCGCTCGGATCGAGGTTTCGATGTCTGCGGCGCTTCCCATCGAAGCGGAGGCTATAGGGCCAAGTGCGCCCCCGCTCAAGCGCGGAGCCTGTCGAGGGCGCCTTGCAGGATGTAGGCGGCGGCGGTCTTGTCCACGACTTCGGCCCGGCGGCCGCGGGTCATGTCGTGCTCGCCGATCAGCATCTTGTTGACCGCGACGGTCGAGAGCCGCTCGTCCCAGAAGGCGATGGGAACGTCCCGCAGCCGCAGCAGGTGCCGCGCGAAGGCGCGGTTGGACTGGCAGCGCGCACCCTCAGTCCCGTCCATGTTGAAGGGCAGGCCGATGACGATGCCATCGGCGCCGCGCCCGTCCATCAGCTTGAACAGGGCCTCCACGTCGATGGTGAACTTCCTGCGCTCGATCAGGGCAAGCGGGCTGGCGATGGTGCGGGTGAAGTCCGAGACCGCCACCCCGATGGTGTTCTCCCCCAGGTCCAGCCCCACCACCGGCGACCGGCGCGGCAGGAGGGCGGGCAATTCCATGATGTCGATGACGGCCATGGGGAGCTTATCGGCGGGATGGACGGGGAGGGGAAGGGGGCTCGTTCCGCGAACCGCGACAATTGTCGTTGACGGCAATCGCGACGACTGTCACTTTTCGAATCGCGACAGGTGTCGCTTTTAGTCGAGGCAGGTCGAACCGTGAAGATCACCACAGCCGAAGCCCTGATTATGGAAGTCCTGTGGCGGGCGGACCATCCCGTCGCCGTCGAGGACGTGCGCGAGGCCTTGGCCGAGGAGGAGTGGACGGACGCCACCATCCGCACCTTCCTGTCGCGGCTGGTGCAGAAGAAGGCGGTCGCCGCGACCAAGGACGGGCGCCGGTTCCTGTACCGCCCGCTGATCGCCCGGGGCGACTACGTCCACGCCGAGAGCAAGGGCCTGATCGACCGGCTGTTCGACGGCCAGCTCGAACCCTTCGTGGCCCATTTCTCCGAGCGCGAGGACCTCAGCCCTGCGCAGATCGCGCGCCTGCGCCAACTCATCGAAAGGCTCGGCCGTGACAAGTGATCTGCTGACCTCGCTCGGCGTCGCCAACCTCGCCGCCGCTGCGGCGATCCTGATCGTCCTGGCCTTGCGGGGCAGGGCGCGGAGCCTGCTCGGCGCACGGACGGCCTACGCCCTCTGGCTGATCGTCCCCGCCGCCATGCTGGCGACGCTGGCGCCGGCCCGGTCGATCCTGGTCCCGGCCGCCCCGCCCATGGCCGTCGCCCTGGAGCCCACTCAGGTCCTTACGCCGGCCGCTCTGGCCGCCCCGATTGCGTCGGGCCCGGCCCTCGACCTCTCGCAGCTCGCCCTGGCCGTCTGGCTTACCGGAGTCGCCGTCTCCCTGATCCTGCTGGCGATCGGCCAGCGGCGGGCGCTGAGCCGCTTCGGACCCATTACGGCCGACCCTGAAGACCCCCGCCTGGCCCGCGCCGCCAATCCCGAGGTCGGCCCGGCGCTCGTCGGCTTCCTGCGCCCGAGGGTGATCGTGCCCGCCGACTTCGAAACCCGCTTCGACGCGGGCGAGCGAGCCATGATCCTGGCCCATGAGCGCATCCACCTCTCGGGCGGCGACACCGCGGTCAACGCCCTGGTCGCCCTGATGCGGGCGGTGAACTGGTTCAATCCCCTGGTCCATCTCGCCGCCCGCTGCGCGCGGGTGGACCAGGAGCTCGCCTGCGACGCCGCGGTCGTCCGCCGCTTCCCCGGCGAGCGCCGGAGTTATGCCGAAGCCCTGCTCAAGACCCAGCTCGCGACCGTCCCGCTGCCCCTCGGCTGCGACTGGCCGGTGCGCTCCCAAAGCCTTCTGGAGGAGAGGATCGAGATGCTTGCCCTGCCATCCCCCGGCCGCGCCCGCCTCGCTTTCGGCGCCGCCTTCGTCGCCGCCCTGACCTTAAGCGCCGGCCTCGCCGCCTGGTCCGCCGAGCCGCCGGTAGTGAAGGCAGTGGCGGCGCCCGATCCCGCGCCTGCCGCCGCCATTGCCTCCGGCGACATGCGCGAAGCCTTGAAGCTCGGCGCGACGGCGCGGGACATCGGCGGGATGCTGAAGGCCAGGGGTCAGGACATCGATCCCAACTCCGCCGTCTGGGTCAAAGGGGCAGGCGCGGCGTTTTCGCTGGCCTACACCCGCTCCGGGGATAAGCAGCAGGGCAGTCTCATGCTTCGGGAGTTCATGGGCTATGAGCCCCCCGGAGGCGTCGCCAGCTTGCCGACCCTGGAAGAGGCCCTGGGGGCCCCGCCACCGCCCCTGCCGCCGACCGCTAAACAGTTGGCTGCGCGTCGAATGTTTCTTGGCGGAGGCTCGCCCCAGGATGTGGCGAAAGCTCTTACCGACGATGGCCGGCTGCCCGCGCCCTTTGTGGGCTATCCGCCGATCGTGCTCGACATAGCGACCGCGCGCTTCATTCGGCTGCAGAAGAACGCCGGAGTCGGGGTCGCCTTCGTACCTCGCGGCGGGGGGCGCATGGTCCTGAGCCTCCCCGATACCGCGTCCTACAGCGGCTTGGCGAAGCTCCCTACTCTGGAGGAGGCTTTTCCCCTCCCGAACCCGCCACGGTCCGGCCAGGCGGCGCCGCAAACCAAGCCCATTGCTGCGACGACGCTCTCGCCCCAGGTCCAGGCCATCCGCGACAGCGTCCAGGCGGCCATCGACAAGGAGCGCGCCCGGCAGGCGGCCTTGCCGGCGCCGAAGGACGACGCCGAGCGCATCCTACGCATGCGGGACCTGCAGATGGCGGGGATCAACGTCCTCGCCAAGGTCGACTTCACTGCGTTTCCGCTCGCCGAGCGTCAGGCGTCGATGATCGCATCCTCAGCCCCGTTCACGGCCCTCAGCGCTGAGAACCAGGCCGCCCTGTTGAAGCTCGTTCCCGCCGAGGGCTGGTTCTCCAGCACCACATACGGCGACCGGGCGGTGCGCGCGTCGATCAGCCTGGCTCGCAACTTCGACCTTGCGACCCAGGAGGCATTGCTGCGGCGACTAGAGTCTTTGGCGAAGGCCAAGGCGATCAGCGGGGATTCCTATGGATTCCTGTTCGACCAAGTGGCCATCGATAAGCGCGAAGCTCAGCGCTATGGCACAGCCGTCCGATGCGATGGCGGCAAGTTCCGGCCTTACCCGATGGAGGACCCCGAGCATGTTGAGGAGCGGCGCCAGAGCGTGGGCTTCACCACGACCTACGCAGAGACGCTCAAGGTCTATCGGGAGCAGCCCGCTTGTCTCCAGAGCCCGATGCCGCCTCCGTCGGGCATGCGGCTCGACTGACTGACGACTACGCCGGCGCCCAGGCTCCGAAGGGGTCTGCATAGTCGTCGGACCGCGGGCGCCTGGGTTTGTGCGCTCGCGGTCTGCGCTCGCGGGACCGGGCGAGGCTCCGGCGGACGAGGACAAGGCCGCCCCCGGCGCCTCGCGCCAGGCGGACGGCGACGATGCGCGCGGTTCTCGCAACGCCCACGCCGCCGAAAACCAGGAAGAGCGCCGCGGCGTCCAGCACGAGGGCGAAATCGGCCGCCCCTCCGGCGATGGCGATCAGTTCGGGCGCGCCGATCATGAAGGCCGCGAAGCCGACCACCACGAACACGGCGACAAACACTTCCAACGGCCCCCGATTGAGCAGGCGCGCCGGTTCTTCGACGAGGTGACGCCGCAGGCCCTTGCCGACGGCCGTCTCCGGAGCCAGGGCGATGACCGCGCCGGCGAACAGCAGCAACAGCGCAAGACCGATCATGCCCAATCGCTTCGAGGCCGGGAAATCCGCGGCCAAGCTCACTTAGGAGCCGCCGGGGCGACCCTCAATGGGAACCCGGCGTGTGCTGCAACGCTTGCCCAGAAAGCCATCATCATCGACCCTGAGGCGAACACGTTCAGCGGGAATCAGATGGGGACGGCGCCGCCTGACTTGTGGGAGCAGATCGGCCTGGCGGGGCGGGCGCCGATCTGCGTTTTCGACCACGACTTCCGCCTGATCGCCTTCAACCAGGCGCACAACGACGAGTTCTTCCGGGTCAACGGCTACTACACCCGGATCGGCGACGTCTTCCCCGACCTGTTCGTGCCCGAGCAGGCCTCCATGATGCGCAGCCTGATGAAGCGGGCCCTGACCGGCGAGCGCTTCAGCGTGGTCGAGGAGTTCGGCAATCCGGCCCTCGGCAATCCCTGCTGGGAAATCTCCTACGCCCCGATACGAGACGCGGCCGGAGCGGTGGTGGCCGCCTTCCACCTGGCCGTGGACGTGGGCCCGCGCTTCCGCGCCGAGGCCGCCATCACCACCAACCAGTCGCTGGAGCAGCAGGTCGCCGCGGGGATCAAGGACCTGCAGGAAAGCCGCGCGCGGCTTCGCACCATCTTCGAGACCAGTTTCGGCTTCCAGGGCCTGCTGACCAAGAACGGGGTGCTGATCGACGCCAACGCCACCTCGCTGGAGGCCGTCGGCTTGCCCCTGAAGGCGGTGGTCGGATCGCCCTTCTGGGAGACCCCCTGGTTCTCCGGCACGCCGGGAATGAGCGAGCAGGTCAGGGAGGCGACCCTGCTGGTCGCGCAAGGCGCGGTGATCCGCCAGGAGATCGAGGTGGAGTTGCCCGTGGGCGGGCGGCGCTGGTTCGACTTCGCTATGCGGCCGATCCGCGACGACGCGGGCGAGATCATGGCCCTGGTCGCCGAGGCCATCGAGACCACCGACCGGCGCCGCACCGAGGAGGCCCTGCGTCAGGCCCAGAAGATGGAGTCGGTCGGCCAGCTCACCGGCGGGGTGGCGCACGACTTCAACAACCTCCTGACCGTCATCCGCGGCTCGATCGACCTGCTGCAGCGGCCAGGGGTGAGCGAGGAGCGCCGCCAGCGCTACCTTGCCGCCATCTCGGAGACCTCGGAGCGGGCCACCCGCCTGACCGCCCAGCTTCTGGCCTTCTCCCGCCGCCAGGCCCTGACGCCGGAGGTGTTCGACGCCGGGGCCAGCCTGAAGACCGTGGCCGAGATGATCCGCACCCTCTCGGGCCCCGGGATCGAGATCGTCGTGGAGGCGCCCGAGGCCCCGGCCTGGGTGAACGCCGACTCCAGCCAGTTCGACACCTCGATCATCAACATGGCCATCAACGCCCGGGACGCGATGAACGGGGAGGGGCGGCTGACGGTCTCGGTCGCGGCGGTCGACGGGCTTCCGGCCATCCGCGAGCGGGCCCCCGTGGACGGCGACTTCGTGGCCGTCTCTATCGCCGACACTGGCGTCGGCATCCTGCAAGCCAACCTGGCGCACATCTTCGAGCCCTTCTTCACCACCAAGACGGTGGGCAAGGGGACGGGGCTCGGGCTCAGCCAGGTGTTCGGCTTCTCCCGCCAGTCCGGGGGCGAGATCCTGGTCGAGAGCGAGGTCGGGGCGGGGACGACCTTCACCCTCTTCCTGCCGCAGGTCGCGTCCCCCCAGGCCGAGGCGGCCGAGAGCGAGACGGCGCCGCTGGCGGACGGGCGGGGCCTCAGCGTCCTGGTGGTGGAGGACAATCCCGAGGTCGGCAATTTCGCGGTAGACGCCCTGACCCAGCTCGGCTGCGAGACGGTGCTGGCCGCCGACGGGCCCGCGGCCCTGGCGGAGCTGGAGAAGGACGCGGGGCGCTTCAACCTCGTCTTCTCCGACGTAATCATGCCCGGCATGACCGGGATCGAGCTCGGCGAGGAGATCCGCCGGCTCTACCAGGACCTGCCGGTGGTGCTGACCAGCGGCTACAGCCAGGCCCTGGCCCAGCACGGCGCCTCCGGCTTCGACCTCGTGCACAAGCCCTATTCGGTGGAGCAGCTCTCACGGACGCTGCAAAAGGCCGCCCGGTCCCAGCCATCCGTGGGGTGAAGGCCGCGTTCCACCGCCGTTCATGAACGGAGCCGCAAGGTGCGTCCCAGAGAAAGGGCGTCACCATGAACCGCGAACCCACTACCCAAGAGAGCGTCGGCCGGCTGGCCCTGTTGGAGGCCCGCCGTATCGACATGCCCCACCCGACCCTCCTGGGCGTGCGCGTGGTCGGCTACGTCATCGAGCCGGACGAGCTCTACTGGGACGGCGAGGGCATCTGCCTGGTGAAGGCCCTCGAGCAGGCCGCGGGCGTCGACCTCAACGAGGTCCAGCGCAAGATGAACAGCTTCATCACCGCCTAGCGGTCGGTCTTTCGCTAGGCGCCGGTCACCGGGTCGACGGGCTTGTCGTCGACCCATCGGCCGACGTAGCGGGAGCCGTCCTTGAAGGTCGCTGTTCCCACGCCGTTGCGCCGGCCGGCCTTCCACTCGCCGACGTAGCGGTAGCCCGCTCCGTCATCGAGGGTCCCCATCCCGTCGAAGACGTCGTCCTTGAAGCCCCCGACATAGGTCAGGCCGTTGGCGGCCTTGTAGGTCCCCTGGCCGGACTTCCGGTCGTCCTTCCATTCTCCGTCGAAGCGGTCGCCGTTCTCGAAGAACTGCACGCCCCGGCCCTGCAGGTGGCCGGCGACCCGAGCGCCCTCGGTCCGCTCGCCGGGAACACCGTCCTCGATCCATTGGGTGACGCCGGGGCCCGACGCGAAGCCGCCGACGCAGGCCCCCGTCCAGGTGACGGTCTCGCCTCGCTCCGGCTGAGGGTTCCAGACCTTGCAGCCGGTACGGGCGGCCGCCATCCAAGCGGAAGGGAGGGGCGCGATCTGGGGCTGGGCGGCGAGAGTCGGCCCGGCCGTGAACAGAGCCGCGGCCATGAGCGCCCACCGCCCTATCCCTCGCACGCTCATCCAATCTGTCTCCACAACGCCCGCGAACGGTAGGCGAAAGCACCGCCGCCCGCTACCGGCGGCGCGCGGGACTTGCCTCCCCCGCCGCCCGCCGCTAACCCACCGGCACGATAGGAGGGCCCATGGCCGTCGACGCCGCCACCGTGAAGAAGGTCGCCAGACTGGCGCGCCTGGCCGTGCCCGAGGCGCGGCTGGAGCCCCTGGCCAAGGAGCTCAACGCGATCATCGCCTGGATCGAGCAGCTCGGCGAGGTGGACACCGACGGGGTGGAGCCCATGACCTCGGCGGTGGCGGTCAAGCTGCCCATGCGCGAGGACGTGATCACCGACGGGGCCCAGCGCGACAAGGTGCTGGCCAATGCGCCCAAGTCCGCCGACGGCTTCTTCGTGGTCCCGAAGGTGGTCGAGTGAGCGCGCTGACCGCCCTGACGCTGAAGGGAGCCCTCGAGGGGCTGGCCTCCAAGCAGTTCTCCTCCGAGGAGATCACCCGCGCCCACATCGCCGCGATCGAGGCCGCGAACCCGCAGCTCAACGCCTATGTCCTGACCACGCCCGAAAAGGCGCTGGAAGGCGCCCGCGCCGCCGACGCCAGAATCGCCGCCGGCGAGGCCCGCCCGCTGGAAGGCGCGCCCATCGGCATCAAGGACCTGTTCTGCACCGAGGGCGTGCGCTCGACCGCCTGCTCCAAGATCCTCGGCAACTTCATCCCGCCCTACGAATCCACCGTCACCGCCAATCTGTGGCGCGAGGGCGCGGTGATGCTGGGCAAGCTGAACCTCGACGAATTCGCCATGGGCTCCTCCAACGAGAGCTCGGCGTTCGGACCCGTGGTCAATCCGTGGAAGTCCCGCGGCTCCAACCAGCCCCTGACCCCCGGCGGCTCCTCCGGCGGCTCGGCGGCGGCGGTGGCTGCGGACCTGTGCCTGGCCGCGACTGCGACCGACACCGGCGGCTCCATCCGCCAGCCCGCGGCGTTCACGGGCACGGTCGGGATCAAGCCGACCTACGGGCGCTGCTCGCGCTACGGCATCGTCGCCTTCGCCTCGTCCCTGGATCAGGCCGGGCCGATCGCCAAGACCGTGGAGGACGCGGCGATCCTCCTGCGGGCCATGGCCGGCCACGACCAGAAGGACTCCACCAGCCTCAACATCGAGGTGCCGGACTTCGCGTCCTTCGTGGGCAAGTCGGTGAAGGGCTTGCGCATCGGCGTGCCGAAGGAATACCGCCTCGACTCCATGCCGGCGGAGATCGCCGCGCTCTGGGACCAGGGGATCGCCTGGCTGAAGGCTGCGGGCTGCGAGATTCGCGAGGTGTCGCTGCCCCACACCAAATACGCCCTGCCGGCCTACTACATCATCGCCCCGGCGGAGGCCTCGTCGAACCTGGCGCGCTACGACGGCATGCGCTTCGGCCTGCGCCAGGAGGGCGGCACCCTCACCGAGACCTACGAGAACAGCCGCGCCGCCGGCTTCGGCGCGGAGGTGCAGCGGCGCATCCTGATCGGCACCTATGTGCTGTCGGCGGGCTACTACGACGCCTACTACCTCAAGGCCCTCAAGGTGCGCCGCCGGATCGCCGACGACTTCGAGGCGGCCTTTACCGAGGTGGACGCGCTCCTGACGCCCACGGCGCCCTCGGCGGCCTTCGGCCTGGGCGAGCGGGTGGCGGACCCCATCGCCATGTACCTGAACGACGTCTTCACGGTGACGACCAACCTGGCGGGCCTGCCCGGCCTTAGCCTGCCGGCGGGCCTGGACTCAACCGGCCTGCCGCTCGGCCTGCAACTGATCGGCCGCCCCCTCGACGAAGGCACGCTGTTCAGCCTCGCCGGCGCCATGGAAGACGCCGCCGGCTTCCGCTCCAAGCCTGAGAAGTGGTGGTAGGGACCTAGCGGATCCGGGCCAGGTCGCGGTCGATCGCGGCCAGTTGCTGGGGCGTGATGCCCGAACTGCCGAAGCCCGCCACCTGTTTCAGGCTGATGCCCCGGGCCATGCTGATCTGATTGCTGTTGACCACGCTGGGGATGTGCTTCTCCAGCACCGCCCGGCAGGCGGGGGTGTCGAGCAGCACGGCCATGGTCGAGCTCGAGGAGTATTTCGCCATGGCCGCGCGGCCCGCGCGGGCGCCGGCCTGGGCGCTGGCGTCCGCGGCGGCCGTTCCCGTCGCTGTGGTGTCGCCCGGCAGGGCCTCGCCGTGATTGGCGCCGATCAGGGGCACGTCCGCGCAGGCGCTCAATGCCGCCGCCGCCGCCACGGCCGCTATGCCCAGACCCAATTTCGCCAACGAAACCGACCTCACGCAAATCTCCCAGCCGCTCCGCTAGGCCAAACGCACCGCATTTGATTGCGTTGCCGGCCGCGCTTCAAGCCAGGACGAGGTCGAACCGGGCCGTGGAACCGGCGTCCGGACCAACCAGGTTGGGACGCAGTTCGACCGCCACCAGCCTCTGCAGGTCCGGGCGCACGCGACGATAGATCGAGTCGCGGGCGTTCTGAGGGTCTCCGGCGATCATCATCTGGGTGGTCAGGGACCGCCCGCCGGGCCTCAGCACCCGGACGTGGATGTGCGGCGCGCGGAAGTCATAAGCCACGGGCTTCAGGGTGCGGAAGCGGTAGAGGCCCTGGGCGTCCACCTGGGCCCGGCCGTAGCCCTGGAAGTTGGCGTCGCGCTCGCCCTCCGCGTAGTCCCCCGAGTGCAGGTAGTGGCCGTGGGCGTCCACCTGCCAGATCTCCACCACGGCGCCGCGGATCGGATTGCCGTCGAGGCCCAGCACGCGCCCCGACAGCGCCAGGATTTCGCCCGACGCCTGGCCGTTGCGCCCCGCGACCTTCACCAGGTCCGAATCGAGGTCTGAAGGCAGGTGGTCCGGATAGAAGGGGCCCTCCGTCATCTCCGGCGTGGCCACGAGCGGCGCGGCCGCTCGTGCGGGGGAGGAGAGGATGGCGGCGCCGGCGGCCATGACGAGGCGGCGGCGGGTGGGAGACTGCATCTGGGGGCCTCCGTTGCGCGTCGAGTCTACGCCCGGTGATGGGCGGCGACAAACGTGGCCGTATTCGGGCGGATGGGCCCGCGGCATGGACATGGGCGCACGCACCGCTAAATACCGGGGTGGGCCCGCGCCAGTTCCGCGCGGGCGGACCAGGAGGGATGCGTGGCCGAGCGAGAACCCTATCGGATTTCCGGACGCACCGGGGACTGGGAGGTCGTGATCGGGCTGGAGGTCCACGCCCAGGTCGCCTCCAACGCCAAGCTGTTCTCGGGGGCGGCGACCTCCTTCGGCGCCGGGCCCAACGAGCAGGTCAGCCTCGTGGACGCCGCCATGCCGGGGATGCTGCCGGTGATCAACCGCTACTGCGTCGAGCAGGCGGTGCGCACGGGCCTGGGCCTGAAGGCGCAGATCAACCTGAAGAGCCGCTTCGACCGGAAGAACTACTTCTACCCCGACCTGCCGGCCGGCTATCAGATCAGCCAGTTCAAGGACCCGGTGGTCGGCGAGGGCGTGCTGACCGTCGAGCGCGACGACGGCTCGACCTTCACCGTGGGCATCGAGCGGCTCCACCTGGAGCAGGACGCGGGCAAGTCCATCCACGACATGGACCCGAACTGGACCTACGTGGATTTGAATCGGGCCGGGGTCGCCCTGATGGAGATCGTGTCGAAGCCCGACATGCGCTCTCCCGAAGAGGCCGGCGCCTACGTCAAGCGGCTGCGCGCCCTGGTGCGCTGGCTCGGCACCTGCGACGGGGACATGGAGAAGGGCAATCTGCGCGCCGACGTGAATGTCTCGGTGCGCAAGCCCGGCGGCGAACTCGGCACCCGCTGCGAGATCAAGAACGTGAACTCGATGCGCTTCATCCAGCAGTCCATCGTCTACGAGGCGCGCCGGCAGGTGGAAATCCTCGAGGACGGGGGCAAGATCGACCAGGAGACCCGCCTGTTCGACGCGGTGAAGGGCGAGACCCGTTCCATGCGCTCGAAGGAAGAGGCGCACGACTACCGCTACTTCCCCGATCCCGACCTGTTGCCGCTGGAGCTGGACCCCGACTGGGTCAAGCGCATCCAGGACAGCCTGCCCGAACTGCCGGACGAGATGGCCGAGCGGCTGCAAAGCCAATACGGCCTGTCGGCCTATGACGCGGGCGTGCTGGTCACCGACGCCGAGCGTGCGAGCCTCTATGAAACCCTGGCCAAAAAGCACGATCCCAAGCTGGTCGCCAACACCGTGACCCAGTCGCTCCTGACCTTCGCCAACGCCCACAACGAAGAGGTTACCGCCGACGGTGTCCTGCACATCGATACGAAGGCGCTCTCGGCCTACCTGGCCCTGATTGAGGACGGCACGGTGTCTTCCCGCACCGCCAAGGAGCTGTTCGAGGGCATGGTCGCCAAGGAGGGGACGCCGGCCCAGATCGTCGAGGCGCGCGGCCTGCGGCAGGTGACCGACACGGGCGCCATCGAGCGTGTGGTCGACTCCATCATCGCCGCCAACCCCGACAAGGCCGAGGCCGCTAAGACCAGGCCCCAGGCCATCGGCTGGTTCGTCGGCCAGGTGATGAGGGAGACCGGCGGCAAGGCCAACCCAGCCGCAGTCAACGAAATCCTGAAGGTCAAGCTCGGCCTCTAAGTTGGGTTTCCGACAGATAGACTTGAGGGCGGGCGGTCTACCACTGTCGCGGTGAGTGGCTTTTCAGGTTTACCGGGTCGTATTTACGAGCGGTTAGCCAATCTAGCCCCATCACTGTTCACCACGCGCTTGTGGGGAGCGATGCGATGATGCTGTTTCTACGACGGTTTGCCGAAGATCAAAGGGGAGCGACGGCCATCGAATACGGTCTGATCGCGGCCCTGATCGCTGTCGTCATCATCACCGCCGTCACCACCCTCGGCACGAACCTGCGCACCAAGTTCAACAACATCGCCAACGCGGTGAAGTAATGCGCTAGCGCCGCCCCCGCCCACGCGGCGGAGGCGCGTCGCCGCCCGGGACCGATTCCAGGATCCGTCCGGTGGACTGCTGCATCAGCACCAGGGAATCGCCGACCCGCATCCAGGAATAGCCTGGCGGCGCCGTGCGCAGGTGGAAGCTGCCGGGATCGGGCACGCGCTCGCCGCGATAGGTGTCGGGCAGATAGTCGCCCCGGCCGAACCGGCCGCCGTCGTCAGGGCGGACATTGCGGTACTGCCGGTCTGAGCGATCCTGATACTCCCTCGGCGGGTCACGCTCGACGCGGCCATTGCCCCGGCCCGGGTTTACCCGGCCCCCGCGATCCCGCTCCACGCGATCGTTGCGCCCGCCGGCGGGCATGGCGCGGTAGACGCCGCCGCCGCCGCCCCGGCCCCAGCCGTTCCCGCGACCATCTCCCGCGGCGCTGGCCCAGGCGCCGCGACCGCGCCCGTTCTCCCGCGCGCCGGCCGTCGCAGCCAGGGGCGCGGCGAGGGCGGCCGAGAGGCAGAGGATGGCGAAAAGCTGTTTCATACGCGGGACCTTAAACGCACACCGAGCTTAAAAGCCGCCGCCTGAATCGGTCCTGAACGGACGATCCAGGCGGCGTTTCTCATGCTCATGTTCCTGGAGAGCGACCTTTCGGCCTCACCAGTAGAAGACGTCGTAGACCACATCGATGATCTCGCCCGAGTAGCGGTCGACCAGCAGGGCGTCGTTGCCGTTGCGGATCCAGTCCGTTCCCGGAGGCGGGTAGGGCAGGCCGATGTCGTAGTAGTTGAAGATCGAATAGGTCGAGCTGAAGAAGATCGAGGGCAGGTACTGGCCGAGCGACCAGCGCTGGGCGCCATAGCCCGAGGGCCAGCGGAACGGCGAGGCGCGGTAGCGCAGGTAGGTCCCGCGATTGCTCGAGGACAGCCGGCGTTGGTCGGCCCAGCCGCGGTTCCACTGGCTGCGGCTGTTATTGCCGTAGCGGTTGTCGTTGCGGTTGTCGGCGCCGCGATAGCGGTTGTCATCCCGCCGATCGTTGCCCTGGAAGCGGTTGTCGCCTCGGCCGATGGCCTGGCCGTTCCAGGTGTTCCCGCCGTTGCGGTCGCTGCGCTGGCCGCCGCCGCGGTTCTGCTGACCCTGCTGCTGGGCGCGTTGCTGCGCCTGGGCCTGTTGCTGGGCCTGTTGCTGCGCTTGTTGCTGGGCCCGCTGCTGGGCCTGAGCCTGGAACTGCGCCTGCCCCTGGCCCTGCTGCTGCGCCTGCTGCTGACGGATGGTGTCCTGGGACCGACCCAGCCGTCCGCTGCCGATGGAGGGCGGGCTGCCGCGGTTTCCGCCGCGGCCGAAGCCGCCTTGGGGACCGACCTGGGGCGCCGCCTGCACCGGTGGGGGCGCCGCTTGCGGGGAGGCCGGAACCGGCGCCGCCGCCTGGGGAGCGCCCTGGTAGTTTCCACCGCCTCGGCCGCCTTGGCCGCCCCGGTCTCCACGGTTTCCACGTTCCTGGGCGGACGCCGCCAGGGGGACCAGTAGTGCGGTCAAGGCGACCGTGGCCAACAGCCTCTTCATGGCTTTCTCCAATGCCCCGAATGGCCGGGGCGCGATGATGCGAAATCAGCGGTTATCGGGGGGCCGCGCCGGGATCGGGCGCGGCCCCCGGTTACTCAGTAGAACAGGTTGCCGATCACCTCGGCGATCAGGCCGCCGGCGATAGCCGCCAAGACCACGTCGTTGCCGACGCGGACGTAGCGGTAGCCGCGGGGCGGGGCGCGCAGGCCGTAGTAGCTGTAGTTGTCGACGTAGTAGGGGCTGGCGAAATAGGCCCGGGGCAGGGCCTGGCCGCGCGCCCAGCTACGATAGGTGTAGCCGCGCGGATTGGAGTAGGCCGAGCCGCGGAAGCGGTTGTATGAGCGCCCGCCGTAGGAGAACCGGTTGTCGCGGTTGTCATAGCGGTTCGCGATGCCGTCGCGGTCGCGGTCGCCGCGGCCCGCACGGTTGTCGTTGCGGTTATTGTTGCGGTTGTCGTAGCGATTGGGAATGCCGTCCCGGTCGCGGTCGGCGCGGTTGTCGTTACGGTTGTCGTAGCGGTTCGGGATGCCGTCCCGGTCGCGGTCCGCGGCGAAGGCCGCGGAGCCCCCGATCAGGGACAGAGCCGTCACGGCGATCAACAGACGCTTCATGAGACGTCTCCTTGAGGTTGTGGGGCGCGGGAGTGCGCCAGCGTTAAGGGAAGATGAAGCCGCCCGCTTGAACGGGGTCTGAACGGGCGCTTCATAAAAAAGCGCAGGTGGGCTAGCGGTTGCGCGGGGGGTCCAGCCGTCTTCGTCCCCCACGGTTCAAGGAGCGTCGCCCATGCCGCAGCAGCCGATCGAGGCCTACTACTGGCCCACGCCCAACGGCCACAAGCTGACCATCGCGCTGGAGGAGATGGGCCTCCCCTACGTGATAAAGCCGGTGAACATCGGCGCAGGCGACCAGTTCAAGCCCGAGTTCCTGGCCATCAGCCCCAACAACCGCATGCCGGCGATCATCGACCCCGACGGGCCGGACGGAAAGCCGATCTCGGTGTTCGAGTCCGGGGCGATCCTGCAATACCTCGCCCGCAAGACCGGCAAGTTTCACGGGACGGGCGAGCGCGGCCGCGTCGAGGTCGAGGAGTGGAGCTTCTGGCAGGTGGGCGGGCTCGGCCCCATGGTCGGCCAGTCGCAGCACTTCCGCTTCTACGCCCCGGTGCTGGTCCCGGACGCCCGCATGAGCGTCTACGGCGCCAACCGCTACACCAACGAGACCCACCGCCTGTTCGGGGTGATGAACAAGCGCCTGCAGGGCCGCGACTTCCTGGCCGGCGACTATTCCATCGCCGACATGCTGGCCTGGCCCTGGTCGACCTCGCACAAGAAGCAGGGGGTGCAGATCGAGGACTTCCCCCATGTGAAGGGCTGGCTCGACCGCATCGCCGCCCGCCCGGCGGTGGTCCGCGCCCTGGCGCAGGCAGACAAGGTCAAGAGCGTCATGGCCCACGACACCTCCAAGGAGGCCGAACAGGCGCGCCAGACCCTCTTCGGCCAGAGGGCGCGCACCTGACGCGGGTCCTGCTGGCGCCTGTCACGCGGGCGGACGCGGAAGACCTGATCCGCGCCAATGTCGAGAGCCGCGCCCACCACGCGCCCTGGGTCGAGCCCTTCACCGACCTTGCGGGGTTCGACGCCTGGTTCGCCCAGATGACGGATGGGCGAAAGGTCGGCCTTGTCGTCCGCGACCGCGCCTCGAGCGGCGTCGCCGGGGCGGTCGTCCTCAGTGAGATCGTCCGGGGCCCCTTCCTGAGCGCCTACCTCAGCTATTACGGCGCGGTGGCCCTCGCGGGGCGCGGCCTGATGACCGAGGGGGTGCGGCTCAGCGTGCGGCACGCCTTCGAGGTGCTCGGCCTGCACCGGCTGGAAGCCAATATCCAGCCCGGGAACCTGCGCTCCGTCGCCCTGGTTCGACGGCTGGGATTCCGCAAGGAAGGGTTCTCGCCGCGCTATCTCAAGGTGGACGGCGACTGGCGCGATCACGAGCGCTGGGCCCTGCTCGCCGATGGCGTCATGAGCGATGAAAGGATTGAGTAACAACTGCGGACGGCCGAAACTTCTGATTAAGCTATTTCCGAGAAGTAAATCTGTATATTTCTGTACACTTCCGGTTTACCAAATAAATTTCACACGGTATTTTTCGACTTAACTATATTTTTAGTCGCGGCGGACTTTTCTACTCAGCGAGATACCGAAAGTCGGGGCGGACGCAAAACGCGTCCGAGGGCTGAGAGGAAAAGACAGTGATGCATTCGGCTTCCGAGCATGAACCCATCCCGGGCGGCATTCCCCTTCCGGGCGCCGACGCCACCGGCGACGAGCTGCTGCGGCTGGGCCTGCTTTATTCCACCGGCCAGGGCGGCGCGCCGCTCGACTACGTGTCGGCCCACATGCTGTTCAACCTGGCCGCCATGCGCGGTTCGGAAGAAGCCAAGCGCTACCGCAAGGAAATCTCCGCCGAGATGGACCGCGACACCGTCGCCGAAGCCCAGCGCCAGGCGCGCGAATGGCTGGCGAGGGGCGTGGGCTGAACCCAGGTCCTTTCCCCTCTGGGGAAAGTGTCGGCCCGAACGGGACGACGATAGGGGCTGCAGGGCGCAACTCTGACCGCAGCGCCCTTGAGCCCCCACAGTCAGGCCGTTCGGCCTGACAGCTCCCCCAGCGGGGGAGCGACTCGGACGCCTAGGGCGTGACCACGATCCGGACGCGGCGACGCTCGAAGTCGGCGACCCCGTCGGGAGTCTCGATCACCTCGCTGGCCGCCACCTCCAGGCTGGCGGGCGCGACGCCCAATCCCCTCAACGCCTCGGCCACCTTGTCCGCCCGCTGCCGGGCGAGGCCTGCCGTCTCGACCAGGGTGCGCCCGTTCGAGAGCAGGGTTGCGCCCCTGTGTCCCTCGATCCGGATTTTCCGGGCCCCCGACGCCCTGACGTAGGCGGCCGTGTCCTGCACGATCTTGAAGTTGTGGAAGTTCATATAGAGGCCGTCGAAGCCGAAGCGGACCGCCACGTCCCTGGGCGCGAAAGGCGGCGCGGGGGGCGGAGGCGGCGGCGCGGGCGGCGGGGGATTGGGGTCGCTGGCGGCCTGCATGCCCCGGCTGGCGGGGCCCGTCCCGCGGGGCGCATTGTCGATGCGATAGCCCTGGGCCGGCAGGATCTTGTTGCAGCGCGTATCCACCTCGGGGATCACCGAGACGTTCACCGGTTCCAGCACTATGCCGCCGCAGATGCGCGGCTTCTTCGACACCATCCCCTCGACCAGGGCCCGGTGCTTGAGCTGGGGCGGGTGGAAGGTCGCCGTGATGTCGTTCTGGATGCCGATGTAATAGAGCTCGCCCTGATACTCGGCGAGCCAGCAGGGCACCTCGGCGGTGTCGCGGATCACCGGGCAGCCGACGAAATTCATCCGTCCCGCGGGCGGCTTGGTCCCCGGCGGGGGCGTGCCGTCGCCGGCGGTGGCGGGGGCGCTGGCCAGGGCCAGGGCCAGGGCGGCGAGAAGGGCCGTGCGGAGGGCTCTCACAGGACGCTCATGAAGTTCACGAAGTCCTGCTTCTCCTGGTCCGTCAGCTTCATCTCGTAGCGGCGGTCGTAATAGACGATCAGCGCCATCAGGTCCTTGGCCGAGCCGTTGGCGAAATAGGGCGCCCGCGCGGCGAGGCCCCGGAACTGCTGCATGGTGATGGAGCCGACGTCGTCGCACTTGCCGGTGGTGAGCGCCCGCCCGGGATCGTGGGTGTAGATCACCCGGCCGAGGAAGGGATGGGGGTAGGCGTCCTTGCGGCAGGTGACCTTGAACAGCGGCAGGTGGGCCAGGGGATCGGCGGTCGGCAGGTTGTTGGTGCCGATGTCCATCCAGCCGGGCGCCACGTCCATGCCGGTCATCTGGGCGTTGTGGCAGGTCGAGCAGGTCCGCTTGATCGGATTGCCCAGGCCCACGGTGTTAAGGTGGGCGCTGTCGCGGATCCAGAAGGTCTTGGTCATGTAAAGGTCCGCGCCCCTGACGACCGAGGCCCGGAAGGCCGCACCGGCGTCGGTGGGCCCGCCCGGCTTGGGCCGCCAGACCTCGAAGGACTGGAAGACCGGGGTCTTGAGGTCGTTGCCGAGGATGCCGGGCCGCCCCTTGGCCATGGCTAGGGCGCCCAGGCCCGGGGGCGCGCCCGTGGCCGCGAACGCCCCGCCGATGCTGCTGGCGGACTGGGCGGCGTAGACCTGGGTTTCGAAGGCGACGATAGCGTTGAGCTGGGCCGGCGAGAGGGGCGCGGCCGTCTCCAGGTGACTAAGGCCGGCGTCCACCGCCTGGGTCTTCAGGGTCAGGGTCCGCCCGTCCGCCATCAGCTCCTGGGAGACGAAGGCGCCCGTCTCCGGATCGCGCGCGAAGGGCATGCCGGTCTTGGCGTTGAAGCCGGCGATGCTGTCGGGGGTGGTCAGGTATTTGGTGTTGACCGCCGGGCGGGGCCGCCGGAACACCGAGACCATCGGGTTGGCGCTTTTCAGGCCGTAGGTCTTGTCGGTGTTGCACCCGGTCGGGTCGCGCACGACCTCGATGGAGAAGTCGGGGTTCAGGGACGAGCCGTCCGCGTTCTTCGGCGGCCAGGGCACGAAGATGCGGAAGAGGCCGTGATCCAGCAGCAGGGAGTGGGAGGCGCGCTTGTCCTGCGGCAAGGCCGGGCAGTTGGACCCGTCCACGGCGGCGAACAGGGGGTCCTTGCCCTTGGTCTCCAGCCAGCGGGCCTGGATGTGGGCGGCCGAGACGCTCATCCCGTCGGAAGGCTGGTGGCAGGTGACGCAGGCCCGGCCGTTGGCGCCCAGGGGCGTGAAGAAGGGATGGCCGGCGGTCTCGATCGGCCCCGTGGTGTTGAGGACGGTCAGCTTGCCGTAGGGATTGTCGTAGGACGCCTCGGCGGGCATCCGCTTGCCCTCGCCCGGCGACCACCAGTCCGGCGCGCCTGTTCCGCTGGAGGCGGCGACTACAGGCGCCGCCAGGGCGACCGCCAGGGCCGCGCCCATCCACCAGCCGCCGATCGGCGACAAACCCATTCCCACTCTCCCCGACGCTTTTGGCGAGGATAGCGGGGGCGACCTATCGGCGCTAGGGCGGCCGCTACTTCGTGGTGAAGAACTGCGTCCCGTCGAGGGAGCGGCCGAACTGGATCGGGATGCCGTCGGTGATGTACTGCTTCACGAAGAGGTCCCAGTTGGCGATGCCGCTGCGGGGCACGATCAGGATGTCGCCTCGTCGCATGGCCACCGAATCCGTCGTGCCCGGCTGGAAGGTCGCCCGCCGCAGGTCCACGGTCCGCATCATCGCCGGCTCGCCGAAGCCGCGGCGGATCAGGACGGCCATGTTGGTCTTGGCGGTGGGCTTGACCCATCCGGCCATGATCACGGCCTGCAGGGCGCTGATGTCGCCGGCCATGTCGTAGACCCCCGGCTTGTCCACCTCGCCGCCCACGAACACCTTGATCGGGGAAGCCTGCTTCACGGAGACCTCGACGCGAGGCTCATTGAGCACCGGCCGGTAGGCCTGGGCCAGGAAGTACTGCACGTCCGGCACGGTGCGGTCGGCCACCATGATCGGCGCGATGAAGGGCAGGGCGATGCGGCCGTCCGGGGCGACCGTCACCGAGCGGTTGTTCTCCGGCGCCGACGGGAAGGTCACGTCCACCACGTCGCCCGGATAGAAGCGGTAGGCGGGCTCGTTGTCCTGCCAGGTGGCGAAGGGGATGCCGCTGAACCCGGTCTGCTGCGGCGGCAGGCCGAAAAGCGACGGCGGGTTCGGCATGGAAACGGTGGGCATGGTCAGGCGCGGCATGGTGACACGAGGGGCGCTTTCGCAGCCCGCGGCCAAGCTCGCCGCAACCGCAATGCCCGCAACGGATAGACGCCTCATGGTCATTTCCCAGCCCTACAAATCTATCTGAAGGGTTAAGGTTAATGGGTAACGAACAGTTAACGTGCCGAGGCCCAGGGTCGGACGTGGAAGCGAATCCGATCCGAGTCTGGCTGTGAGTATGGGCGCCTCGGCATGGCCGAATGACGGGCCGGGGGCCTTGCGCATGAACGCGCGCGTCGCCGCGCGTCCGCGCTACGACCTCGAGGACTTCGTCGCCCTGGTCTGGCGCCAGCGCTACTTCATGGTGGTGGTGTTCCTGGTGGTCCTGGCGATCGGGATATTCGGGGCCCTGCTCCTGAAGAAGAGCTACGCCGCCCACTCCAGCCTGCTGATCCAGCTCAGCCAGGAATACGTCTACAACCCCCGCGTCGGCGACGCGGCGAGGGGGGCGACCCCCACCGGCGACCAGGTCATCCAGTCGGAAACCGAGATTCTCTCCAGCGCGGCCCTCAAGGAGCGGGTGATCCGCCGCATCGGCTTCGCCCGCATGTTCCCCACGGCCGCCGCCGAATACGCCAAGGCTTCTCCCAACGAGAAGAAGACCATGGAGGGCCTCGCCATCAAGTCGATGGAGACGGCGCTCAAGATCGAGAGCGCCCCGGACACCGCCGTGGTGCGACTGACCTACACCGCCGAGGACGGCCACATGGCGGCGGAGATCCTCAACACCTTGATCGACGAGTACCTGATCTTCCGCAAGACGGTGCTGGTGAACCACGACGTCCAGGCCCTGCGCGACCAGCGGCTCAGCTTCCAGAACCAGCTGAACATGACCGACGCCGCCTACCAGAAGTTCCTGACCGACAACATGATCGGCGACTTCGACACCGAGAAGGCGTCGTTGAACCAGCTCTACGCCTCGCTCATGGCCGAGCGCTACAGCGTCCAGGCCCAGCTGTCCGAGGCGCAAGGCCGGCTGACGGCCACCGCCAAGACCATGGCCGGCTCCGAGAAGGAGATCGGCCTCTTCCGCGACGTCGACCAGACCCAGTCGAGCGCCCTGACCAAGCTGCGGATCGAGCGCCAGGACTTGTTGTCCCGCTACAGGCCCGACGCCCCCAACATCCGCGACATCGACCAGAAGATCGCCGCGCTGCAGGCGCCGCTGATGCCGGAGGGCACGAGCGCGCGTCGGATCGGGGTCAATCCGGTCTACCAAGCCCTGCAGACCGACCGGAACCAGGTCGAGGCCCAGGCGGCGTCCTTGCGCGAACGCCAGGGGGCCATCGCGACCTCCCTGGAGCAGGTCACCGCTCGCCGTCAGAAGATCGCCGAGCTGGAGCCGCAGTACCAGGACCTCGCCCGCCAACGCGACGCCCTCTCCGCCAACGTCAAGACCTTCATCGCCCGCGAGCAGGAGGCCGGCGCCGCCCAGTCCCTGGCCCAGAAGGGCGACGACAACATCCGCGTGGTCGAGCGCGCCTACGCCCCGGTGAAGGGCACCAGCCTGAGGAAGCCGGTGCTGGTCCTGGCCCTGCTGTTCGCCGGTTTCGCGGCCATCTGCGCCGGCCTGCTGCGCGCTTTCCTGTCCCGCGGCTTCCCCACCGCCGCCTATGCCGAGCGCACCCTGGAACTTCCGGTTCTGGTCAGCGCTCCGTTGAAGTCCAATGGCTAAGCCCCTTGACGGCTTCGCACATGGCGGGGGGCTCGTTTCGTCGCCTACAGTGGGCGCCAGCGCTCCTGAGCGATTCGAGCCAATGGTGGATCTGGCGTCCGAGATGGCGGAACTGCTCCATGCGCTCGGCCCCTCACCGGGGGCCGAAGGGCGCGTGGTGCAATTTGTCGCCGCGAGCGCGGGGGAGGGTGTCTCCACCGTGGCGAGGGAGTTTGCGCGCCTGGCGTCCGAGCGCTCGCGCCGCGGCGTCTGGCTGGTCGAGCTCGACGTCATGAGCGGGGAGCAGTACGCGGCCATCGCCGCCGACCCGGAGCGCTACGGCTTCATCGGCACCGCCAGCCACGCCAGCCCCGACGGCACCGCCTTCTTCAGCGTTGAGCCGCCGGCCCGCCGCCCGGACGGCCTGGCCTTCCAGAACGCGCCCTATCTGCTGGCCTATGCGGTGGGCGGGCGGCGCTTCTGGGTGACGCGCTTTCGCCGCGAGGCCTTGCGGATCGGCCAGTCGGTGCAGATCACCGCCGACCCCGCCTACTGGAACGCCCTTCGCAAGTTCGCCGACTATGTGGTGATCGACGCCCCCGCCGCCTCGCGCAGCCGCGCAGCGCTGGCCGTGGCGCCCTTCGCCGACGCCAATGTGCTGGTGGTCTCGGCCGACGGCCGCGACACCGGCGCCCCCGCCGCCCTCAAGAACGCCATCGAGCAGGCGGGCGGGGAGTTCGCCGGCATGGTGTTCAACCGCGCCCCCGCCGAGCCGCCGTCGGCCATCCGGGCGATGTTGCCGTGAGTGTCGCCACCGCCATCCCGCAAGGGGGAGGGCGGACGGAGGTTCGCGCTCCGGCCGAGAAGATCGCCTTCGGCCTCGCCGTTTTCATCGTCCTGACCTTCAGCCAGAGCTGGATGACCGCCCTCGGCTCGGACGGCAAATCCGAGCCCGGCTTTATCCGAGTGCTCTATTTCCCCGCCTATCTCTGCGCCCTGGCCCTGGTGGCCATGCGGCCCGAGCGGGTGCTGTCGGCCATGGTCCGGACGCCCCTGCTGTGGGTGCTGATGGGGGTGGTGGTCGCATCCGTCAGCTGGTCGATCGACCCCGGCATGACCAGTCGGCGGGCCGTGGCCGTCATCTTCACCACCCTGGGCGGGGTGGTGATCGCCTCCCGCTACGACTGGCCCGAGCTGATGGAGGTGATGGCGACGGCCTTCGGCGTCCTTGCGGTGGGCTCCCTGTTCGTCGCCGTGGCGGTCCCCGGCTTTGGGGTGATGCACGAGATCTTCCCCGGGGCCTGGCGGGGACTGTGGGCCGACAAGAACGCGCTGGGCGGCTACATGGCCCAGGGCTTCGCCATCTTCGTCTCGGCCGCTGTGCTCAATCCGCGCCATCGGCTGCGGTGGGCCGGCTTCGCGTGCCTGGCCTTCCTCCTGGTTTTGGCCTCCACCTCCAAGACCTCCCTGGTGGCCCTGATCCTGGGCCTTGGGGCCATCACCTTCGTGGCCCTGGTCAAGCGCGGCCCGGCCATGGCGGTGGCGGCGACCTTCCTGGCCATGGTGGGGGCGCTGGCCCTGGCCTGCTTCATCGTCTTCGCCTCGGACGTCTTCTTCGCCCTCCTGGGCAAGGACGCCACCCTGACGGGCCGGACGGCGATCTGGGCGGGGATCATCCGCCAGGTCGAGACCCGTCCCTGGACTGGCTTCGGCTATGGCGTGGTCTGGAGCGACAGGTCGGGATGGGGCCCCTACGCCTGGATCAGCCACGACGCCAAGTTCACCGCCCAGCACGCCCACAACAGCTGGCTGGAGACCTGGCTGGGGGTCGGCTACATCGGCCTGGCGGTCTGGGTGCTGCTGTTCGTGGAGACATGGGTGAAGGCCCTCTGGGCCGCCTACACCAATCCGGGCGGCTGGTTCGCCGCGCCCTTCCTAGTGATCTATACGATCTCGACCATGACCGAGAGCGTGGCCTTCATCTACCACGACTTCATCTGGGTGATGTTCGCCATCATCGCCTCGCGCCTGGCCATGCCGGGCAGCGTTGCGGTCGACGCCACGCCGAAGGTCGAGCAGGACATGGGCGGCGGGCTGTTGTTCCCGAACCGCGACCTCAGCCGATGGGCGCCGGAGCCGCCGCCACACCCGCGCTGGCGCTAGACCGCTTGGCGGCCGCCTGGCCGTAGAAGCGCTGCGGAGACCACCAGAACACCTTTCCGAGGCCCCGCGCGGCCCGATCCGCCGCTTCGGCGCGGGCGGGGTTGTTGGCGGCCCACAGCATGGCCGCCTTCAGCGAAAAGACGAGGACCTGGGCGACGCCCACCGCCATCCACTTGGCGACGCCGGGCCAGTCGCCATCCCGGGCGCAGAGTTCCGAGGGCGTCTGGCCGTAACCGAAGGCGCGCCACAGGGCGTAGGAGAGCTTGGCGCGGTCGGCTGGGGCGTGCTCCAGCACAGGCGCGTCGGCGGCCCAGGCGAAGCCGCCGCCGCGGGCGCGTAAGGCCGCGAACAGCTTGTCGTCCTCGCCGCCGGTCTCGTCCGAGCCGGTGTCGAAGGGGGCGGGGCCGGGCAGGGCCAGGGCCCTGGTCATGATCGAGTTGCCGCAGCCGTAGGCCTCCTCGATCGGGCCCGAGGTCTCGGGGCCGAGCCGGGAGAAGAAACGGTCGAGGTAGGGCGCGGCCCATCCGGTTCCCGGGGGCGTCACGCCCTGCACCGGGCCGAAGGTGACGGCGGCGCCGTAAGAAGCGTGGGCGGCGGCGAGGCGCGCCAGCCATTGCGGCGGGGCCTCCTCGTCGTCGTCGAGGAAGGCGATCAGGGGCGCATCGGCGGCGGCGAGGCCGGCGTTGCGGGCGGTGGCGACGCCGGGACGCGGCTCATGGACATAGGTGAGCGCGACGGGCGAGGCGGAGCGCAGGGCGTCCACCGTGGCGCGGGCCGAGGCCTCCGGCGAATTGTCCACCACCACGATCTGCGCGATCAGCTGGGGCGCATCCTGGGCGAACAGAGACCTGAGCGCGCGGGCCAGGCTTTCCGGGCGCCGCATGGTCGGAACGAGAACCGCGATCTGGCCCATCACACCACGTCCGAGTAGAGGGCGGCGCGGTAGAGCTTCAGGGCCATGACGCGGGCGCCCATGGGAGCGCCCTCGGTCAGGGCGGCCTGCTTCAGCCACGGCCGCCACAGGCGGCGGAGCGGCGCGTGCCGCAGGGCGCGGGCGACGCGGTAGCTGGGGAAGGCGCGGACGATCTCGGGGTGCCGGGCCGCCACGCGGGCGAAGTTGCCGACCGACTGCTCGTACTTCCGCGCCAGGGTCCCCGGCGGGTCTAGCCCGAGGTGGATCGCAGCATTGTCGATGTGCAGCAGGGGCCAGCGCTTGCCCGTGCGGATGCCCCACTCCACGTCCTCCCAGCCCCAGCCGACGAAGGTCTCGTCGAAGGCCTCGGCCTCGAACACGTCGCGGCGGACCAGGAGGTTCGAGGTGAAGACGTACTTCTCTGGCTGCAACTGCCGCGCCGCCGCGCTCGCGCAGTCGCCGCTGAGCGCCATGGCCTTGGCGACGGCCTGGTCGACGGGGACGGGACCTGAGGGAGCCGCGAAGCCGCCGAACACTACGGGCGGATCCCCTTGGGCGATGACCTCGAGGTAGGCGGCCAGGAACCCCGATCCGTCGGGGAGCATGTCGCAGTCGAGGAAGAGCAGGTGCCGCGCCCGCGCCGCGCCGGCCAGCCGGTTGCGACCCTTGGCGCGCCCTTCGTTCTGCAGGAGGCGGACGAAGCGGACGGGAAGGGCGAGGGCCTTTACCTTCGCGGCCACGGCCTCGGCCAGGGCGTCGTCGCCCCCGCCGTCGTCCAGCAACACGAGCTCGACCGCGCCGTCCAGGCCGGCGCCCTCGGCGTCGAGGGCTTCGAGCAGGGGGATGGGATCGTAGCGGAAGAAGGGCGTCAGCACCGACAGGGTGGGCTTGGCGGCCTTCCACGCGGTGCTGTCGGTGAGGACGACGTCGCTCATGCGGCGAGCCTGGGCTGCAGGCCGCGCAGGGCCTTCAGGATCAGGGAGCGCGCCCCGCCGGCGTCGAGCGCCAGGACCACGAGGGCGTAGACGCCCGCGCCTACCGACGCTTTCAGCAGCAGTTCCGGCAGGCCGCCGAGGGCGGGCAGGCCTGCAACCGCCAGGGCCATCAGGGCGGTCGCGCCCGCCGTCCGCGCCAGGGTCCCCCAGGGCACGGGCAGGACCAGCACGTCGCGGGCGAGCAGGACGGAGACCACGGCGCCGAGGATGTAGCTGGCCACCGTCGCCCACAGGGCGCCGTCGAGGCCGTAGCGGGGCACGAGCACCAGGCAAAGGACGATGTTGGAGATGGCCGGGATGGCGATGACCACGAACAGCCGCCGGGTCCGGCGGGCCAGGCTGTAGGCGGTGTTGAAATAGTAGGTGGTGACGCCGGCGAAGAAGCCGCCGATGGCGATCCAGGGCGTGACCTGGGCGGCGCGGTCCGCGAGGCCCTCGCCGACCATGAGCTGCGCGAGGGGCTGGGAGACGAGCGCCAGGCCAACGGCGCAGGGCAGGGCGATCAGCAGCATCAGCGACGCCTGGTCGAGGGCGGTCCGCTTCAGGGCCGCCTCGCCGCCGCGCTCCAGAGCGGCAATGCAAGCCGGCTGCCCGGCCATGCCGAGCCAGAAGTACATCTGGTCCAGGGTGCGGTTCGAGAGGCTGTAGCCGGCGTGGTAGGCGCCCACCGTCGCCTGATCCATGAAGGCGGCGAGGACGAAACGGTCGGTCGTGGCGAGCGCCAGGCTCATCACAAGGGAGAGCGACAGGGGCAGGCCGTAGGCGGCGTAACTCGCGATCCGCGCGCGCTCCACCTGGCCGCCCCGCAGCCGGCCGAGCTCTCCGGGCAGGGTCCAGGCCAGCAGCAGGGCGCTCGCCGCGCCCGCGCCCGCCAGGGGGGCGGCGGCGCCCCAGCCGATCAGGGCGAAGACGACGCCGAGCAGGAAGCCGCCGCCGGTGGCCAGGACGTCAAGGATGGCGAAGGCTTTCACCTCTCCGGAGGCCCGGCGCCGCTCCTGCGCCAGCTTGAGGAGGCTCCGCGCGATGGCCGAGACCAGGCCCGCGCCGATGGCCATCTTCAGGCCGACGGCGACTGGCGCCAACCACAGGATCAGTCCGGCCGCGATCGGCAGGGCCACCGCCATGAGCGCGAAGACGGCGTAGAGGCTGGCGTAGAGCGACGCCTGGCCTTGCGGGGTCGTCTCGGCCGCGTTGAAGCGGGCGAGCGCCGCCTCCACCCAGGTGAACATGCAGGTGTGCACCAGGCTGACCACCGCCATGGCCAGGGCGTAGGCCCCGTAGTCGGCGGGGGACAGCAGGCGCGTGAAGACGATGATGGCGCCGAAGCCGGCGCCGACCTGCACCAGGTTGACCGGAAGGTAGGCCAGGACACCGCGCCAGAACACGCGGCTACCGGACGATGTTGCGCTGGGCGATCAGGGCCGGGATCGTCATGACCATGATCCGCAGGTCGAACCAGAACGACTGGCGCTCGATGTATTCGATGTCGAGGGTGACGCGGCGGCGCACGGCCTCCGGCGTGTCGATCGGCCCGACCGAGCCGTTGATCTGGGCCCAGCCGCTCATGCCCGGCTTCATGCGGTGACGCCAGGCGTACTCGGCGATCAGGCGGGCGGACTCCTCACCGGCGGTCTTCATGCCGATGGCGTGGGGGCGCGGGCCCACCAGGGACATCTCCCCGGCCAGCACGTTGAACAGCTGCGGCAGCTCGTCGAGGCTGGTGCGGCGGATGAAGCGGCCGACCTTGGTCACGCGGTCGTCGCCGGCGCGCACCTGCTGGGCGGCCACGGCGTCGGCCGCCTCGTGGCGCATGGAGCGGAACTTCCAGACGTTGATCGGCTCATTGTTGAAGCCGTGGCGGCGCTGGCGGAAGAACACCGGCCCCGGGCTGTCGAGGCGGATGGCGACGGCGACCAGCCCCATGATCGGCAGGGCGACCAGCATGGCGAGGGAGCCGAACACCAGGTCCTGCACCCGCTTGCCGGCGGCGCGGCGCTCGTCCTCGGTCACGCCCGAGACCTGGGTCAGGGGCATGTCGGCCATGCGCGACAGGGTGGCGTCGCGGGTGTCCTGGCCCTCGACGTCGACGAACAGGGTGACGGCGTTGGGCAGCACCTTCAGCCGCTCGATCAGGGTGCGCACCCGCACCTGGGCCGAGGAGGTGACGGTGATGATGATGCGATCGATGTAGGGCAGCAGGGGGTGGTTCAGGAGCTGCTTGGTGTCGCCCAGCACCGGGACGCCGTGGATGGCGGGGGGCACCCGGCCGATCCGGTCGTCGAAGATGGCCAGGACATTGGCCTCGCGGCTCTCCAGCACGCTGGCGATCAGGCGCGCGGCGTTCTCGGTGGCGCCGACGACGACGATATTGGGCGAGAGCCGCCCTGAAGCGCGCCAGCCGCGGACGGCGGTCCAGACCCACAGGTGGATCATGCTGTGGCCCACGATGGCGCAGGCGGTCCAGAGGGCGATGCGGTCGAGCACCTCCGGCGCCCCCAGCAGGACCGCGGCGGCGGACGCCGCGCCGCTGGCCAGGACCCCGGAGGCGAAGGTGCGGGAGAGGTGGACGGCGAAGCCTTCGCGCGGGGCGAAGTTGTAGGCGCCGGTGCTGATCAGGGCCCAGATCACGCCGCCGGCGGCGATGACGAAGGGCAGGACTTCGCCGAAGGGCTGGGGCGGCAGGGGCCCCGCTGTGCTGGCGACGCCAAGGCCGAGGAAGGCGGCGAGGGTGAAGTCCACGGCCCGCAGCAGCCGCGCCACCGTCGCGCCGTGCAGGCGCGAGCGGGCGGGGATCAGCCGTTCAGGGCGGAATGGTCCGCGGCGGTCCTTGGGGTCGACCGAGGGAACGGCCGCGATGGCCGGCGCGACGTCCGGCGCACGCGCCGTCTCAGGGACGGCTTCGGCCGGTTGTGCGGGGGCGAGGGCGATGCGGGGCGTCACGACGGAGCCACCATGCCCCGGACCCGCTAAGCGCCCCGTTAACGCGGCCGCATTTTCCGAAGCGATTCGCTCGCCCGGCCATTTGCCAGCGGGCGGCGAACCGGTTATCCCACGCGGCCCGGGGCGCAAGCTTCCGAGTGGTGACGTGGCCGAGTGGCTGAAGGCAACGGTTTGCTAAATCGTCATACCCCCTAAAGGGTATCCAGGGTTCGAATCCCTGCGTCACCGCCACCGGCCCTGGGAGCCTTGTTCCCGGTGAGGGCTCGGATCCAAGCCTCGGACATTCCGCCAAGATCTGGCCTCCAAGATCTGGCCTCCAAGATCTGGCCTCCAAGTTCTGGCCGCCAAGTTCTGACAGCGCTTCCCTTGGCGGGGGATCAGAGCAGGCCGGGCAGCACCAGGAGACCATAGGCGAGCAGCGGGCCGGCCACGGCGATGACGGCCGTGTAGATCAGCAATCCTCTCAGCAGGCGGTCCCGCTCTTCGGCCGACGCATTGGCGACGACCAGCGCCCCGTTGGTGGAGAAGGGGCTGGTGTCGACGATGGTGGTCGAGATCGAGATGGCGCAGACCAGTCCGACCGCGCCGATCTGACCCTCCATGAGCAGCGGAGCCCCCAACGGGATGAGGACGCCCAGGAGGGCGGTCGAAGACGCGAACGCCGAGACGACGGCCGCCGTGAAGCAGAGCAGCAGCCCGGCCAGCAGCGGTGACGGCAGGCCTGAGATCGCCTTTCCCGTGAGATCGACCGCCCCGATCTTCTGCATGACGGCGACGTAGGTGATGACGCCGCAGATCAGCAGCACCGTGGACCAGCTGATCTTGTCCACCGCGCCCTTCTGTTCGCCCGGCGACAGCAGGGTGAGGCCGACGGCGATGGTGACGGCGACCAGGCCGACATTGAAACCCAGGCCCAGGGAGCAGACCGCCAGGGCGATCAGGCCACCCAGCGTCGCGATGATTTGCGGCGTGAAGCCCGGGGCCGGGGCGGACGGGACCTCCGGCGCCGGTTCAGGCGAGCGGCGCAGGCACTCTAGGCCGCCGAGGACCAGGAACACGACGACGGCGATGGCGAAGTTGAAGGCCAGGCTGGACAGAAAGAGGGCGCCCGGATCGGACGCCAAACCGGCCTTGGCGACGACGCCGTTGACGATGCCGCCGTAGACGCTGGTCGGCGAGAAGGCGCCGGCCTGCGCGCCGTGGATCACCATCAGCCCCATCATCAGCGGGCTGATCCTGTGCTGGGCGGCGAAACGAAGCGCGATCGGGGCCAGGATGGCGACCGCGGCGGGGCCCAGCGCCCCCAATGCGGTCAGGACGGCGGCGACCAGGAACATGATCCAGGGGATGGCGGCGACCCGGCCGCGCACCAGGCGGACCGCGCCGGCCACGAGCAGGTCGATGGTCCCGTTCTTCTGGGCGATGGCGAACAGGTAGGTGATGCCGACCAGGGTGACGAAGAGATCGCCCGGAAAGCCAGAGAATATCTCCGCCGGGGTCATGCCCCCGGCCACATTCCCGACGATGAAGGCGGCGGCGAAAGCAAGGGCGCCGATATTGACCGGCAGGGCGGTGGCGATCGCGAACATGATCGCGAGCACCAGGATGGACAGCACCTGGATGTTCATTGCGGATCCCCCCGGGCCCGAAGCGCGTCGCTTCCCAGCCATTTAGGGCAACCCCGGCCTAGTTTGAAACGGGGTCCGAAAGCGCCAAGCGGCCGGTCCGTCGGCTGAGCGGCGGATTTGCCCCGCCAGCGCATCGTTCATTCAAGGCCTGGGAAAAGGCTCCGTGCGTGGGCAGGAAGCTGGGGAAGGCATGCTGGGCAGGGCTTTGACTATCGCGCTCATCGCGGGCCTCTCTTTATCGCCGTACGCCGCATCCGGCGCCCAGCGCGGGGGCCAGAGGAGCGCCGGCGCCTCGGCCCGCTACGTCCCCGCCCGCACCCCCGACGGGAAGCCGGACCTGAACGGCGTCTGGCAGGTGATGAACACCGCCAACTGGGACATCGAGGACCATGACGGCCGGCCGGCGCTGCAGACGCGGGCCGGTCCCGCCGGGCCGGTCGCGGCGAAGGAGCTCCTGGACATGGGGGCGATCGGAGCGGTGCCCCAGGGACTTGGCGTCGTGGAAGGCGGGGCGATCCCCTATAAGCCCGAAGCCCTGGCGACGCGGGCCGAGAACCGCGCCAAGTGGATCGAGCGCGACCCGGAGCGGAAGTGCTACCTGCCCGGCCTCCCGCGCGCCAACTACATGCAGTTTCCCTTTGAAATTGTTCAATCAAAGTCGCAACTGCTGTTCTCGTACCAGTATGCCGGAGCCGTACGTCACGTCTTCCTGAAGGACCCTGGGCCGGCTCAACTCGATAGCTGGATGGGCCAGTCGGTCGGCAAGTGGGAGGGCGGCAGCCTGGTGATCACCGTCACCGCCCAGAACGACCACGCTGCTCGCCGACAGCCAGCGCAACCAGATCGCCTTCCGGATGAAGCAGATCCTGGACGGCGGTCGCTAGGACGGCGCGGCGGACTTGGCTTCAGCCGCTCCGACAGCCAAGGCGCTCGCCAGCGCGGCGACGATCGCCATGCCCTTCAGGGACTTCAGCGACATCACCAGGCTCACCGCGGGGCGACGGGAGCAGGGGGGGCGGCGGCCTGGCCCTCGGGCGCGGCGCGGCCGGCGACGAGCACGTCGCCGTTGGGCATCTTGATGTCCATGAAGCTGCCGCCGGGACGGCCGTCACGTAGCGGATGGGCGTGGATGGTCACCTTGTCGCCGGGATGCAGCGTCACCGGCGACAGGCCCATGCGGCTCATCGTGCGCGGGCCTTCGCCCTCGATCCCCCACTGGGTCTTCTTGCCGTTCTTCGCGGCTACGATGAGCTCGATCCAGACGTGCGGGTTCTCGAACACGTATTCCTTGACCTCGCCGGTCAGGGTGACCGCCTTCAGGCGGTCGAACATCGCGCCGGAGTGATGCGCCAGGGCGGCCGTGCCCGACGCAAGCAGAAGGCCGGCCGTGGCCAGTCCAAGGACCATTCTCATCGTCTTCTCCCTATCCCGAGCATCTGTTTCCTGGGGGCTTTGGGCCCTTCTCTTGGCGCACAGTCTCTAGTGCGACGTGTTCAGCGTCCAGCCGTCTCCGAAGGCGAGGGGCAGATTGACGAAGGGAAGGGCCAGCACGACCGAATCCGGACAGAGCCGAGGCCGATTTCGCCGCCGCCGCTTCACTCGGCCTGCTCATCGACTGAACAGTTCGCGTCCAATTGTCGGGGGCAGGACAGCGGAGGGCTTTATCGCGGAACGGCCCCGATAGGCCCCGCGTTCAAGAGGGGGCCCGTGTTACGGGTCATTCCCGCGCGCCTCCGCCGCGGCGCGGAGGCTTCATGCGCATACGGACCGGGTTCGAGATCATCTACGACTGCCCGGACATGGTTCCGATGCTGCTGATGCTCAGCGTGCATCCCTCGCGCCGCGAAGACCTCGAGACCCCCGACTGGGTCCGTACCGATCCGATCGTCCCCGTCCGCCAGTATATCGACGGCTTCGGCAACATCTGCAGCCGGGTCCTGGCCCCGGCGGGACGGTTCGTCATCTCCGCCGACTTCATCATCCGCGACACAGGCCTGCCGGACGACTACGAGCCCGACGCGGAGCAGGTGGCCGTTCACAATCTGCCCGACGACAGCCTGATCTACCTCCTGGGCAGCCGCTACTGCGAGACCGACCGGCTCTCGAACCTCGCCTGGTCGCTGTTCGGGGGCACGCCGCTGGGCTGGGCGCGGGTCCAGGCCATCGTCGACTACGTCCACAGCCACATCACCTTCGGCTACCAGCACGCCCGGCCGACCAAGGGAGCGTACGAGGCGCACGAGGAGGCGCTGGGCGTGTGCCGCGACTACGCGCACCTCGCCATCGCGTTCTGCCGCTGCATGAACATCCCGGCGCGCTACTGCACCGGCTATCTCGGGGACATCGGCGTGCCGATCATCGGGGTGATGGATTTCAGCGCCTGGTTCGAGGTCTATCTCGGCGGACGCTGGTACGCCTTCGACGCCCGCAACAACCGCCGCCGCGTCGGACGGGTGCTGATCGGGCGAGGCCGAGACGCCTCCGACGTGCCGATCGCCAACACCTTCGGCGTGGCCAACCTCGCCGGCTTCAAGGTCATCAGCGAGGAACTGCCCGACGCGGCCTAGCTTCGCGGCCTAACGCTGCTCCGTCTCCAGGTGCAGGTAGGCCGGATCGAACTCGGCCAGGGCTTCGAGCCCCGCCCAGTCGTTGATCGTGAGCTTGCCCGCGCGCCAGGTGATCAGCCCGCGTTCGCGCAGGTCCTTGATCACCCGGTGGGCGTGGACGGCCGAGAGGCCCAGCATGTCGGCCACCTCGCCCTGCGTAAAGGGCAGGCGATAGCCGCGCTCGTCGCCCAGGCCGACGATCCGCAGCTTCACCGCCAGTTCGCAGAGCAGGTGCGCCAGTTGCGCCGCCGCCGAGCGGCGCCCCATCGACACCAGCCACTCCCGGTGGATCGCTGTGTCGATCAGGGTCGAGAGCCACAAGAGGCGGGTCAGGTTGGGAAAGCGCTCGGTGATGTCGTGCAGGATCGAATGGGCCACCGGCATGACAACGCAGCGCGAGAGCGCGACGATGCCGTGGTCCATCTTGTGGAGCAGGAAGCTGGGCAGGTCGACGAAGTCGCCGGCGACGTGGACCGCCGTGATCTGGCGCGAGCCGTCGCCCACCGTGCTGTAGCGACCGCAGTAGCCGCTGAGCAGCAGGGTGCTGAAGGCGGGACGTTCGCCGATGCGGACCATGTCCTCTCCCGTCGCGAACTCCCGCGTGGTCTGGGGGAGGGACTCGAGGAGGCGTCGCTCCTCGTCGCGCAGGGGCCCGCGCTGCGCCAGCTTGCGGATCAGGGGCGAGGTCATGAGTTGCGCATGGCTGAAATCCCGGACATGCCGGCTTAACGGCCAAGCCGGGCGAGCGTTGCCTTGTCCGGATCGAAGCGTGGGCCCTCAGGCCCCTTCGCGGGGCCGTGCCTCGGCTCGACGGCCAAGAACGCTGTCAGGCTCCAGCAGCTGTCGCAGGTGCTGGACGGTCGCCCGGCATTCGCAGGCGCCCGCTTCGAGGCCCTCCCGGTCCACGATCTCGACCATGCCCCTCGAATATCGGATCAGCCCGAGCTTCTGGGCGGCGATGGCGATGGTTGTGACGGTAGGGCGCGAAACCCCGAGCATGACGGCCAGGAACTCCTGCTTGAGCGGCAGGCGTTCCAGGCCGCCCGACAGGTCCTGGCATTCGAGCATCCAGCGGTTGAACCGTTTTTCTACCGTGTGCAGGCCGTGGCAGGCGATGGCCTGCCGACTTTCGGCCTGCAGCAGCTCGGTCTGTCGGTGCACGGCGCGGCGCATTCCGGTGCTTGCATCGAAGGCCGCACGATAGTGGCGCGCGTGAACGCGGAAGGCCTTTCCCGGCACCTGAACGATCACGCGGCTGAACATGGTCTCGCTGCCCAGGGCCTCGATGAAACCCACCCCGCCTTCGCGTCCTACGATGGAGGTCTCGATGGCGTCGCCGGAGATCATCACGGTGATGACTGACAGCAGGCCGATCTCGGGGAAGTAGACCCAGGTGACGGGGTCCTCCATCTCGTAGAGGACGCCGCCCACAACCAGCTCGACCGACTCCAGGTGCGGCTGCAGCCGCTGCAGATCCTCCGGCAGGAGCGATCGCAGGAGGGCGTTCTCTGGAGCGATCATGCGTCCACCAGGTCTCAGCGGGACGCGCCGATGGGCGCGTCCCGATCGTAGGGCGAGTCTATCACCTCGCCTGGCTTCCCGCAGTCGGCCCTATTTCGTCACCGACCTGGCGAAGTCGAGGATCGGCTGCGAGACCGTGGTGTCGGGGCTGTCGAAGGCGAAGACCTCGGACACGTGGCTGTGGCGCTTGGCGTAGAACATCACCGGGCAGTGGCCGGTCCCGTCCTTGGCGTTCGGGCCGTCGACGGCGCAAAGGGTGGTGTGGATCGCCTTGTCGGCGGCGGTCATGTCGCCGGAGACGCCCGGGTCGAGCTCGGCGCGGACCAGCATCACCTTGACGTTGGTCTTCTTGAAGCCGGGCAGGTTGTCCCGCTCGGCCCGCTGCTCTGCCGTCAGCTGCTGACCGCCGCCGGGACCGCCCGGACCGCCGCCGCCGCCGGGAGCCGCCGGGGCCGGCGCCGCGCTTGGGCCAGTGACAGCCCCCTGGTTGCCGCCCTGGTTGACTGGGCCGCTGCAGGTCGCGCCCGGCTGCGGGCCGCCCGCGCCGCCGCCGCCGCCTCCACCCCCGCCCGCGCCCGGCGGCAGGATGGTCGGGATCGGGCCGCCGGACATGTAGATCATGCCCTTGATCTGGACGCCGTTGGGCCAGCGCTCGGGATGGCCGACGTAGACCCCGGTCGGGCCGGTGCCCGCCGAGTGGGAGGTCATGACGATCTTGCTCCCGTCGCCGCCGTACTTCGAAATGTTCGCCTTCACCCAGTCGACCGCGGAGGCGATGTCGCGCCCGCCGTCGTCCCAGTTCGTGCCCTGGTGGCGCTGGACGGTGACGACCACGAAGCCGTTCTTCACGCCCCAGCGGCCGATGTTGTCGTAGAAGGCGTTGGCCTCGCGGACCTGCTGTTCCAGCTTGTTGCCGCCGCCGCCGGGCACGTAGATGAAGACCGGCTTGCCCGAGCCCATGTTGTCGCTGCGGAAGATATCGACGAGGTCCCGCGCATTGGCGCCGAACTTCTGGTCGCGGGCGATCGTCACCCCCGGATAGAGCTTGGCCTTGGATGCGTCAGGGGCGGCGGCCCCCGGGGCCCACCAGGTGTTGTAGTCGTTGGCCGGCATCAGCGGGCGGTAGAGCTTGGCGGTGCAGCCGACATCGACGATCTGGCCGATCTTCACGAGCTGCTGGTAGATCGGCTCAGGCACCTGGGCCGAGGCGGGCGTAATGGCGGCGCCGGCCATCAGGGCCGCGCTCAAGGCGCCGCCAATGAGTTTCCTGGTCAAGTTCGTCCCTCCCCGGGTGACGTGTTCTGGTTGCGCGCATCACCGCCCAAAGGCCGGGGCGCGTCAACAGGGGAGAGGAGCATCAGGGACGGGCGACGTGCTCCATCCAGATCTGGCGCATGGTGCGCATCTCGAAGGTCCTGGCGCGATTGAGGGGGTGGCCAATGCCGAGCTTTACCCCCAGCTCGGACGGCCGGCGCCATTCGACCTCGGCTTCGAAGGCCGCGCTCTGGCGGAAGTCGATCAGATAGAAGCGGCTTGGGAGCATCTCGGGGGAGAGCAGGCGCAGGCGCGCGCCGGTCGGGGATAGGTCGCGGACCATGCAATCCACCGTCCGCATGGCCCGCTCGAACACGATCTTGCCCGGTAGCAGCACCCTCTGGCGGCGCGAGCGCCGACCTTCGATGTGCGGCTGTTGGTTGGACGGCAGAAGGGACGCCAAGGACACCGTGTTCGCTCCGGGAGCTTACGTTTCGTCCAATAAACCTAAGCCATCGAAGTAAATCCGCTGTTACGCGGCGGGTTGAGCCGGTCGGGGTAGCGGATAAGGTGGCCGCCCGACCCAGTCCCCGATCCCGGCCCAGGAGCCCGCCCCTTGTCCCAACGGACCAAGCCACCCTTCCGCGCCGACCAGGTCGGCAGCCTGCTTCGCCCCACGGCCCTGCTGGAGGCGCGCCGGCAGGCGGCGGCCGGCGAGATATCCCCGGACGAGCTGATGGCGGTCCAGCAGGCGGCGATCCGCGATGTGGTGCGGGTGCAGGAGGATCTCGGCCTGCGGTCGGTGACCGACGGGGAGTTCAACCGCGAGTCCTGGCAGGTCGACTTCCTGCTGAAGATCGCCAACGTGGCCATGGGTGAGCCGCGCTTCACTACCGCCTTCCACAACGAGCAGGGAGCCGAGGAGCGCAAGCCCGCCACCCTGAAGGTCGTGGGCAAGGTCTCACGCCCGGCGCCGATGTTCGTGGACGACTTCAAGTTCCTGAAGTCGGTGACCCGCGAGACGCCGAAGGTGACCATCCCGTCCCCCAGCGT
Organism: Caulobacterales bacterium; assembly: GCA_947474395.1. Taxonomy (GTDB): domain Bacteria; phylum Pseudomonadota; class Alphaproteobacteria; order Caulobacterales; family Caulobacteraceae; genus CANJID01. The sequence continues at coordinate 10,154 of CANJID010000008.1, read as the reverse complement.
CCTGCACTTCCGCGGCGGGCGGGACGCGGTCGACCGGACGGCCTATCCGGACATGAACGATTTCTACGCCGACCTCGGCCGCGTCTACGCCGAGGAGATCGCCGACCTCGCGGCGGCGGGCTGCACCTACATCCAGCTCGACGAGGTCAACATGGCCTACCTCTGCGATCCGGAGTTGCGCCGCCAGGTGCAGGCGAACCTGGGGGAAGACCCCGACGCCCTGCCGATGACCTACGCCCGGCTGGTCAACGACGCGATCCGGGGGCGCCCCAAGGACATGGTGGCCTGCATGCACCTGTGCCGCGGCAACTTCGGCGGCCGCTGGATGGCCGAGGGCGGCTATGAGCCGGTGGCCGAAGTGCTGTTCAATGAATTCGAGATCGACGGCTACTTCATGGAGTACGACGACCAGCGCTCCGGCGGCTTCGAGCCCCTGCGCTTCCTGCCGAAGGGCAAGACCGTGGTGCTGGGGCTGGTCACCACCAAGCGGGGCGTGCTGGAGACCAAGGACGCCCTGAAGCGGCGCATCGACGAGGCCGCCAAGTTCGCGCCCCTGGAGCAGCTGGCCCTCAGCCCGCAATGCGGCTTCGCCAGCCGCCTCGGCGGCGACACCATGGATCTGGAGCACGAGAAGGCGAAGCTCACCCTGGTGGTCGAGACCGCCCGCGAGGTCTGGGGCTTAGCCTGACACCTTCACCCCGTCGGCGGCCGCCAGCTCTTCGTCGCTCGGCGCCTCCCACATCGTCTCGACGAAGTCGAACATCTCGCGGGTCAGCTCGAACGGGAGCTGGCCGGCCTCGTCATTGCGCGCGTTGCGGCCTTCGACGCGGCGCCAGCGCTCGTCCGCCGAGACGTCCAGGAAATGCAGCCGGGCCGGAAGGCCGGCGTCACGGGCGAGGCCGAGGAAGTGGGCCCGCCGCTCGGCGGTCGTGAGCCCGACCTCCAGGATGCAGGGCACGCCCCGACCCGCGACTTCGGCGGCGGTGCGCCAGATCTGCGCCGAGCAGCGCCGGACCCGCTCCATCGCCCAGTGAGGGTTCAGGGGCTGGGACGCGTCCATCCAGAAGAGGGCCGTCATCCACTCGTCGATCGAGAAGCGGACGGCGCCCAGTTCGCCCGAGAGCCGCACGGCGTAGGTGGTTTTGCCCGCGCCGGTGGCGCCGCAGATCAGGTGGATCAGGGTCTTGGTCATGAGCCCGGGAATGGCCAGGAGACGCCAATTCGGCATAGTCTCGACGGCTGAAGAAACAGGCCCCGGCGGAGTTTCGTCAAGCGGTCGTCGTAAGCACAGGAAGGACGTCGCCGTCTGAACGCGCGCGACCTCAAAGGGGGACTACGAGGTATGGCGTCCGACACCGTTTCGACCGAGACGCGTTCCGGCATGGACCGGCGCCGCTTCCTCCTGGCTCAGACCTCGCTCGCGGCCTTCGTCGGGCTCGGTGGTACGGCCCTGGCGGCCGAGGCCAGCCTGGAGGAGCGGGTGGCGCGGCTGGAGACGGCGGCGGGGCGGGTCGAGGACATCCGGGCGGTCAAGCGGGTCAAACGCGCCTATTCCAGCTACCTCGAATTCGGCCTCTGGAAGGACCTGATCGACATCTTCGCCGACGACGCCATCGGCGACTATCCGGCCGGGGTCTTCAAGGGCCGGGCCATGCTCTACCCCCACTTCATCGACAACAACGGGCGGGGGATTCTCGGCGTCGAGAACGGCCGGATCATGCCCCACACCAGCTTCCAGCCGGTGGTCACCCTATCGCCGGACGGCAAGACCGCCTGGGCCAGATGGAAGGTGTTCGCCATGCTCGGCAACATGACCGGGAACGGCACGGCCTCCTGGAACGGCGCCCTCTACGAGGACCGCTACACCAAGCAGGCCGACGGGACCTGGAAGATCCAGGACCTGCGCACCCACTCCGAATGGGGCGGCGGCTTCGACGTGGGCTGGACCAACGTCCGCCCGCCGGTCCCCGGCGCAGCCCCCCCGCCGGGCCGCTTTGGCCGCCTGCCGCAGCCGCCCGTTCGCGCCCACAACGAGGCCTGCGACGGCTATGCAGTGTCTTGCGTCTTCGCCCCAAGCTTCGGCTCCGGCTTCGTCGGGAGGCCGATCCCCGCCTTCCTGAAGACCGACGACGACGCCAAACAGGGCGAGCTCGGCGCCCGCTTCGCCGAGGCGCAGCGCCGCATTCAGCGGCTGAGCGACGAGGGCGAGGTCATCGCCCTCAACAACGCCTACGGCCACCACGTCGACCAGAAGGACTGGAGCAAGGCGAGCGCCCTCTTCGCCGACGACGGGACCCTCGAGCTCGGCCAGCAGGGCGTCTATGTCGGCCCCGCGCGCATCCGAAAGGCCCTGGAGCTGGACGGGCCTCAGGGCCTGGGCGCCGGCGAGGTGTTCGACCACATGGACTTCGGGCCCCTGGTTACGATCGGGGCGGACGGGCGCATCGCCAAGGCGCACGGCACCTCGCTGACCTTCATCGGCAAGGACGGCAAGGGCGAGGTCCAGCAGGGGGTCTACGAAAATACCTTCGTCAAGTCGGGCGGCGTCTGGCAGATCGCCTCCATCCACTACTACCCGCGCATGATCTCCGACGCCGACAAGGGCTGGGCCAAGGAAGCGCACCAGCCCCGCAAGGCCTCGACCAGCTTCCCGCCGGACCGGCCGCCTACCGAGGTCTACGAGATCTATCCGAAGGGCTATTTCGCGCCCCTCCACTACCTCAACCCGGGCACCGGCAAGCCGACCCAGTATCCGGAGGGCGCCCCGGCCGCGACCCACGAGGCCGAGGTGATCGCCTTCGCCGCCAGGCCGGCGCCCGCCCGGCCGGCGAGCCTGGCCGAGGTGCGCGCCGAGATCGCCCGCGCCGAGCTGGAGGTGAAGCGGGCCGCCGCCTATGACGCCATCGAGAACCTCACCAGCGCCTACGGCTACTACACCGACGAGAGCATGGCGGCCGAACTCGACGCCATCTTCGCCCGCGGCGGCTCGATCTCCCTGGCGGGCGACGCCAGCGGCCCGGGCCGGGTCGGCTCGTTCCTGAAGGCCAGGTACGGCGAAACCGGGACCCCCGGCGGGACCCTGGTGAACCATCTGGTGTTCCAGCCGGTGATCCGCATCGCCCCGGACGGCCGCTCGGCCAGCGTCCACGCCCGCCTGTTCGAGATGACCGGCAAGGCGCAAGGGCAGGGCGGCTGGGCCGCCGGGCTCTACGACGACACCATGGTCAACGAGGACGGGACCTGGAAGCTCAAGACCGTGAAGCTGACCCGCCGCTGGAACGCAGAGTTCAAGGCCAGCTGGGCCAAGGCCGTGGTCGCCGACAACGGCGGGACGGGCGGCTCGGGCCGACGCCGGGCGCGCAGCCAGTAGGATGGCGAAGCTCTACTACGGCCTGAACCAGTCCCTGGACGGCTACGTCGACCACCAGAACTTCGCGCCCGGTCCCAAGCTCTTCCGCCATTACTGCGATGAGGTGGGTGGCCTGGCCGGGAGCGTGTACGGCCGGCGCATGTACGAGGTCATGCGCTACTGGGACGAAGACCATCCCGAGTGGGACGCGGCGAAACGGGACTTCGCCGACGCGTGGCGCCGCCAGCCGAAGTGGGTGGTGTCGCGCTCGTTGAAGTCGGTCGGTCCCAACGCCACGCTTGTCGAGGGCGACCTCGAGGCGGCGATACGCGGTCTGAAGGCGCGGCTCGTCGGCGACATTCAAGTCGCCGGGCCGGAACTGGCGCAAAGCCTGACCGAGCTTGGTTTGATCGACGAGTATCGGCTCTACTTCAATCCCGTCGTGGTCGGCGGCGGCAAGCCGTTCTTCGCCGGCCCCCGGCCGCCGCTTCGGCTTGTGGCCAACGATGTGATCGGCGAGGACACGGTCAGGCTGACCTACGTTCCGGCCTGATCGCGCAGGGCCGGGCCATCAGCCCTCCAGCATGGCGATGATCTCGAGCTGGATCAGGAAGCCCGCCGGCAGGGGCATGGTCAGGGAGTGGCGGACGGGGCGGTCGTCCTCGTCGGGGAACATGGCGATCCAGTGCGGGTTGACCGCCTCCCGGTGCGCCCGGTCGGTCAGGTAGACCACTACCTTGGCGATGTCGGCGGTGGAGCCGCCGGCCTCGCGCATGATGACCTCGATGGTTTGGAAGGCGTTGCGGATCTGGTCGTCCAGAGCCTCCGGCAGGGCGCCCGAGGCGTCGCGGCCGGAAATGGCCGAGCTGCACACCAGGTTCCCGAGTTTCACCGCCGTCGGAAAGGGCTGGGCGTGGTGGGCTGCTCCGCCCGAGATCGTCTGCCGCCGCTTCATGTCTTCCTTCCCAGATCCCAATAGGCGAAGCCCGCGCCGATGGGCGAGGCGTTGATCGGCACGTAGTCCACCACCGTCCCCGGGACGCCGTCCACAGTCGCGGCGGCGGCGATCCAGTTGCGGGTCTCGCCCGATCCGTTGCCGAGGCCGAGCACCATGTCCGTGCCGGCGCTGATCCGGCGTACGGCCTCGGGATCGCCCGGGTCGAAGGGCGGCGCCCGCATGTCCAACACCTCCGCCATCCGCGCCGTGTCGCCCTTCCTCAGCGCGCCGAGGATGTCGGCGTCGAAGCCGCCGTCGAGGTAGGCGTGGGGCTCGTTCGGGGTGTGCCAGAGGCCGCCCGAGCCGATCACCGCCACTGAAAGATCGTCGTCCAGGCCGTCGCTGATCTCGCGCACCGCCCGCCCGACCTGCCGGCAGCGGCGGGCGGTGGGCTGGGGGCCGTAGTAGCAGTTGATGGAGAAGGGGATGACCGGCAGGTCGCCCTCCGGCCGCAGCTTTTCCAGCGGCCGCATGAAGGCGTGGCCGACGCCGCGCTCCTTGGCGACCTCGGTCGAGAAGGCAAGGTCGAAGCCCCGCTCCATCAGCCCGACCATCAGCCTGCGCGCCAGGGCGGGATGGCCCGCCACGCTCGCCCAGTGCTCGGGGCTCTTGGGTCGCCGCGCCCGCTCGCGATTCACCGGCAGGCCGAAGAAGGGGGAGATGCGATAGCCCTCGAACCGCTCGCCGACGAAGAGGGCGAGCGCCGGGAAGTTCTGGAAATCGAACTGCTCCAGCTGGTCATCGCCGAAGATCAGGAGGACGTCCGGCTTGGCCTCGGCCAGCTTACCCGCCAGCACCGCGAAGGCGGCGGTGCAGCGCGCATGCTTGGCGGCGTTCTCCTCAGGCGCGTCGACCGGTGTGTCGGCGGATATGCCGCCGTTGGCCCGCCGCGCCGCGGCGGCCGGGCCCCACTCCTCCGGTCCCACGTACAGAAACGGGGAGTGGGACATGCAGAGGACGGCGCTGATCCTCGCCATGCGAGGTCAGACCCCCAGCCGCTGGATCTTGTGGCCGCCGTAGGCCAGGGCGACGTTCTTGGTCTCCATGTAGAAGTCGAAGCTCCAGTCGCCGCCGTCGCGGCCGATGCCGCTCGACTTCGTCCCGCCGAAGGGAGTGGGCAGGTGGCGGACGTTCTCGCTGTTGACCCAGACCATGCCGGCTTCCAGCGCGCCGGAGACCCGCAAGGCCCGGCCCACGTCGTTGGTCCAGAGATAGGCGGCCAGGCCATATTCGACGTCGTTGGCCTTTCTCAGGGCGTCCGCCTCGTCGTCGAAGGGGATGGCGGTCAACACGGGTCCGAAGATCTCCTCACGCGCCACCCGCATGGTCTGTTCGGCCCCGGTGATCAGGGTCGGCTGGAAGAAGTAGCCGTCGCCGACGCCCGGGACGCGCTCCCCGCCCACGGCGATCTTGGCCCCGCCCTCGCGGGCGATGGGCATGTAGCTCAGCACCTTCTCGATGTGGTTGGTGTGGATCAGGGGCCCGACCTCGGTGGCGGGATCGAAGGGATCGCCGACCTTCAGCTTGCGCACCCGCTCGGCCGCCTTCTCGACAAAGGCGTCGTAGATCGAGCGCTGGACCAGGAGGCGCGAGGACGAGGTGCAGCGCTGGCCGTTCAACGAGTAGATCATGAAGATCGACGCATCGAGCGCCCGGTCCAGGTCCGCGTCCTCGAACACGATCACCGGGTTCTTGCCGCCGAGCTCGAAGTGCACCCGCTTCAGGGTCGGGGCGCCCTGGGCCATGATCGCCGAGCCCGTGCGGCTCTCGCCGACGAAGGCCACGGCCTTGATGTCCGGATGCTCGGTCAGCCGCTTGCCTGTGGTCTCGCCCAGGCCGTTGACCGCGTTGAACACGCCGGGGGGCAGGCCGGCTTCGAGCGCGATCTCCACCAGCATCCGCGCCGAATAGGGCGACCACTCGGCTGGCTTGTGGACGACCGTGCAGCCGGCCGCCAGGGCCGGGGCGATCTTCCAGGTCGAGAGCATGAAGGGGGTGTTCCAGGGCGTGATCACCGCCACCGGCCCGATCGGGTGCCGCGTCGTGAAATTCAGGTGGTCGGGGGAGGGCAGGGCCTTGCCGTCGTTCGCCATGGGCGCGCGGTCGGCATAGAAGCGGAAGTTCTCCGCTCCCCGCACGGCGGCCTTGGCCATGAAGCGCCAGGGCTGGCCGGCGTCCAGGCATTCCACTGCGGCGATGTCCTCGGCCCGCTCCTCGATCAGGTCGGCGATGCGGTGCAGGATTTCCTTGCGCTTGTCGCCGGTCAGGGCGGCCCAGGCGGGGAAGGCGCCCTTGGCGGCGGCGACGGCGGCGTTCAACTCGGCCTCCGTGGCGTCGCTGGTCCGGCCCAGCACCTGGCCCGTGGCCGGCTCGATCACCTCGAAGGTGGCGCCCGCCCCGGCGACGGGCTTGCCGTCGATGAAATGGCCGAGCGGGGCGCTCGTGTAGGGGGCGACGACTTCGAGCGCGCGGGCGCGGCGGGGATGGGACATGGGCGCTTCTCCGGGATGCGGATAGTCAGCACGTTAGGGGGCGGGCCGCAACGCGGCGCCCCTCGACAGCCGGCGTCACAGTCCGTCACTCTGCTAAGCTGAGGCAAGGCGGAAAGGCCGGAAGGGGCATCGGGGCGTGGGCACTGTCGTCGGCATCGACCTCGGCACCACCAACAGCCTGGTGGGAGTCTGGCGCAACGGCGCGCCCGTGCTGATCCCCAATGCGCTGGGCGAGGTAATGACCCCCTCGGTCGTCAGCCTGTCCGAGAAGGGCGAGGTGCTCGTCGGCATGGCCGCCCGCGAGCGCCTGGTGACCCACCCCGCGCGCACAGCCGCCGCCTTCAAGCGCTACATGGGGACCGACCGGGCCATGGACCTGGGCGATCGGGAATTCCGCCCCGAGGAGCTGTCGGCCCTGGTGCTGGGCTCGCTCAGGGCCGACGCGGAAGCCTTTCTGGGCGAGACGGTGCGCGAAGCCGTCATCACCGTCCCGGCCTATTTCAACGACGTGCAGCGCAAGGCCACCCGCCAGGCCGGGGAGCTGGCCGGGCTGAAGGTCGAGCGCCTGCTGACCGAGCCGACCGCGGCGGCGCTGGCCTATGGGGTCGCAGCGGGCGCCGACGACGAACTGATCCTGGTGGTTGACCTCGGCGGCGGCACCTTCGACGTCTCGGTGGTCCATGCCTTCGAAGGGGTGATGGAGGTGCGCGCCGCCGCCGGAGACAGCTGGCTTGGGGGCGAGGACTTCGTCGACGCCATCGCCGGCGCCTTCCGCGCCGAGGCCGGCATGACCGCCCCCAGCCTGTCGGAACTGGCGGAGCTGCGCCGGCAGGCCGAGATGGCCATGCGCCGCCTCAGCGACGCGGACGAGGCCGAACTGGTAGTCAACGAGACCGGACGGGTCCTGAAGTGGAGCCTGACCCGCGATCGCTTCGAGGCCATCTCCGAGCCGACCCTGGCGCGGGTGCGCGCGCCCATCGAGCGGGCCCTGCGCGACGCCCGCGTGCGGCCCGAGGACCTGACCCGGGTGATCATGGCCGGCGGCGCCTCGCGCATGCCGATGATCCGGCGGCTGATCGCGCGCCTGTTCCGCCGCATGCCGCTGCAGCAGATCAACCCCGACGAGGTGGTGGCCCGGGGCGCGGCCGTGCGGGCGGGCCTGGCCATGCGCGCCGTGGATCTGGAAGAGGCGGTGATGATCGACGTCACCCCCTTCACCCTCGGCATCGAGGTGATGAACCGCACGCCCGCGGGGGGCTACATCGCCGGGGTCTTCTGCCCGGTGATCGAGCGCAACACCGTGGCCCCCGCCAGCCGCGTGACCGGGGTCGTGACCACCGAGGACGGCCAGAAGGAGCTGCGCATCTCGGTGTTCCAGGGCGAGAGCCGCTTCGTGAAGGACAATGTCAGCCTGGGGAACCTGACCATCGGCGTGCCCGCCGCCCCTGCCGGGAAGCAGGGCGTGGAGGTGCGCCTCACCGTGGACACCAGCGGCCTCCTGGAAGTGGAAGCCAAGGCGGTGGAGACTGGGGTGATCGAGTCCCTGGTGATCGAGGGCGCGCCGGGCGCCCTGACGCCGGAGCAGCTCGCCGAGCGGCTGACGACGCTGGCGGCCCTGAAGGTCCACCCCCGCGAGGACACGGCCAACGCCGCCCTGCTGGCCCGCGCCAAGCGCATCTACGAGCAGAGACTGGGCGCGCCGCGCGAACTGATCGGCCAGGCCCTGGTGGCCTTCTCCTCCGCCCTGGAGGCCCAGGAGCCGGATAACCTGCGCCTGGCGCGCGAGGCCCTGGAGCGGGTCGTCGAGCGCTACGACGACGACGTCTTCTCCTGAGGGCAGGGCGGTGTGGGAGGAGCTGGGCATCCCCGCCACCCGCGACGCCGCCGCGATCCGCCGGGCCTATGCGGCACGGGTGCGCGCCGTCCATCCCGACCGCGACGCCGCCGGCTTCATGCGCCTGCGCGCCGCCTATGAGGAGGCCCTGCAGTGGGCCCAGACGCTGGACGAGACGCAGGACGATGCACAGGGGGAATGGTTTCCCGAGCGGGACGTGTTCCCCCCCGACGAGCTGTTCCCACCGCCAGTCCTTCCCGAGCCCGCTCCCCCTCGACGCAAGGCTCCCCGCATCGAGGCCCCCGATCCCTCAGAGTGGGGCGCCATCATCCTGCCGCCGCCGGAAATGATCACACCGGCCGCCGAGACCGCGGCCTTCGTGAAGGGGTTCGAGGACGCCAGGGCGGCGGGGCGACTGCCGGCCCTGCTCGACCGCTACCGGGTGGGGCTGGCGCGCGGGCTTATCCCGCTGGGTCAGGAGCGTGCGCGGCTGGAGCAGGTGCTGGAGGCGGCCCTCGCCGATCCCGAGGCGGCGCCCGAGGACCTGCGCGCTCTGTCCGCCACGGCGTGCGGCGTGCGCGACGTGCCGGTCCGGCTGCTGGACGCCCTGACCGCCCGCCTGGACGCGGAAAGCTGGTACGCCGAGGTGCTGGAGTTGAGCCGGCGACACATTCCCCTGTTCGGCCGAAGGTCCGCGCGGATCGCCCACATGCTACTGGCCGCCTGGGCTCCTCGGGAGTTCCGCCCTCGCGACATTGAGCCTATCCGCGCCGAGCTGGCGGCCCTGCGCCTGCACGCGCCCTTGCTCGGCGAACGGGTCGATCCCGGGCGCGCCGACCTGCTGCATCAGCGCATCGAGCGCCAGCTCCACCCCACCCCGAAGGACGACCTGCGGACCTGGCTGATCGTCATGGCGATCCTGGGGGCGATGTGGCTGCTGGCCGCCCTGCTGCCCGGTTGAGGGCCCGATAGAGGTCATCTATCGCGCCCATAAAATATATCCATTGTCTCTATGTTTGCTGAGTACCTATGGTCGGCCGCGCGCGGGCGCGGCCTCATCAAAGGGCCCCCGCCGAGTTTTCGGGAGGACACCATGAGCCTGGCTGCCAGCAAGACCCTGCAGAATTTGAAGGACGCGTTCGCCGGCGAGAGCCAGGCCAACCGCCGCTACCTCTATTTCGCCCAGAAGGCCGACGTGGAAGGCTACAACGACGTGGCCGCCGTGTTCCGCTCCACCGCCGAAGGCGAGACCGGCCACGCCCACGGGCACCTGGAGTTCATGGAAGCGGTCGGCGATCCGGCCACCGGCCTGCCGATCGGCCCCACCGGCAATAACCTCAAGGCCGCCATCGCCGGCGAGACCCACGAGTACACCGACATGTACCCCGGCATGGCGCGCACCGCCCGCGACGAAGGCTTTGACGAAATCGCCGACTGGTTCGAGACCCTGGCCAAGGCCGAAAAGTCCCACGCCGGCCGCTT
>CANJID010000007.1 GCA_947474395.1 Caulobacterales bacterium | reverse complement strand
CCCAAACATGGCGTTAGAGACCGCCGTGCACTAACATTGAAACTGGATCACCCCGAAGGGGCAGGCCAGGCCCTGCCAGGGCTGAGGCCGCCCCGGCTTCGCCCCAGACTCAGGCCAGGGCGCCCGCGCAGGCGAAGGCCAATGCGCGGGCAGAGGCGAAAAAGAAGAAGGCCGAGCGCAAGCAGACCAAGCGGACCATGAAGGTGGTGCGCAAGATGACCCGCAAGCTGCGCTAGCGGTCGTCAGGCTCTCCGCGCGAGCCTGCTCACGGCCGCCTTCGCCTCCGGATCGGAGGGGAAGGGCGCATGCCCTCGTGGTCATGAGGGGAGAGTGGTGCCGCCGGACAGGATTGAACTGTCGACCTCAGCCTTACCAAGGATGCGCTCTACCACTGAGCTACGGCGGCGAATGAGGTCGCGCCTTCTAGCCAATGACGGGCGTGAGGAAAAGCGGAAAAGCCGCCGGGCCCTAACGGAACCCGATCGGGGGTTTCGCCCCATTCGCTTCACGTGTTGGCGGGCGGCCTCGCCAGCGCCTATATTCGGTCAGACGCTTGGCTTTTGCGCGCCTTGGCCGCATAGCGCGGCCCCAAGGTCGGCGCGGGCCAGGGAATCGGAGGTTGTTACATGGGTAGCCTGAGCATCTGGCACTGGCTGATCGTGGCTGCGGCTGTGGCCCTGCTGTTCGGCGGCCGAGGGAAGCTGTCCGGCCTGATGGGCGACGCGGCCAAGGGCATTCGCGCCTTCAAGGAGGGGCTGAAGGGCGACGAGGACCAGGCCAGCGTCGACGCCAAGGCCTCCGGGACCCTGCCGCGGACCGAAGTCCGCGAGCACGACGAAGCCAAGAGCTAGCCCGGCCCGTCGCGCCCACTTGTAGCGTCTGACGGAAACACTAGCCCCTGTCGCCGCTATCCGGCTATTCACCGGCGCGACAAGCCGTTGAAGCGAGGCCCCGTCCACAATGCTGCCGGACTTCCCGCTCGAACTGCTCTTTGTGGCGTTGGTCGCCCTGGTCGTGGTGGGTCCCAAGGATTTGCCTGTCCTGCTGCGCAAGGTGGGGCAGTTCGTGGCCAAGATGCGGGGTCTCGCCGCCGAGTTCCGATCCAGCTTCGAGGAGCTGGCGCGCCAGTCCGAGCTGGACGAGCTGCGCAAGGAGGTCGAGGCGCTGAAGAACGCGCGGATCGAGCCCAGCCTGATCGAGCGGGACATCCAGGCCGAGCTCGGCGACCTGAACCACGACCTGAACTTCAACCCCAACCTGATCGACGCCTCGGCGAACCGGGACGATCCGCACGCCGCGCCCTATGCGGAGATGCCCCCCGAGTTCCAGGGCTTCCCGGCCGAGACTCCCAAGCGCGCGCCGCGCAAGCCGAAGGCCGCCGCCGCCGAGGCCAAGTCCGCCCCGGCGGCGAAGTCCAAGGCCACGGCCGTGAAGGCCGTCGCCGCAAAACCCGCCGCCAAGCCGGCTGCCGCATCCGCCAAGGCCAAGACGGTAAAGACCGCCAAGGCCGGGCCTAAGCGCGGCGCGGAGTCGGCCGGATGAGCGGCGACGACGAAGAGATCGAAGCCTCGCGCGCGCCCTTGCTGGAGCACCTGGTCGAGCTTCGGGCGCGGCTGATCGTCTGCATGCTCGCCTTCGCCGTGGGCTTCGTCATCTGCTTCTTCTTCGCGACCCAGATCTATGTCGGCCTCCTGCGGCCCTACCAGATGGCCAAGGGCATGCTCGCCATTCAGCAGGCCGGCGGCCACCACGGCCCCTTCGATCTGATCCTGGCGGTGGTCGGCGTCCATCCCATGCCGAACACCCCGCCGGTGGACCTGATCTTCACCGCCCCGCTGGAATTCTTCTTCGTGAAGATGAAGGTGGCCGGCTTCGGGGCCATCGTCCTGACCTTCCCCATCCTGGCGACCCAGCTCTACCGCTTCGTCGCCCCGGGTCTCTACAAGCGCGAGCGCAAGGCCTTCCTGCCGTTCCTGCTCGCCGCCCCGATCCTGTTCCTGATGGGCACGGCCCTGGTCTATTTCGTCATGCTGCCGTTCGTGATGTGGTTCTCCCTGTCGCAGCAGATCGTCAGCGGCGGCATCCGCGTCCAGCTTCTGTCCAAGGTCTCCGACTACCTCGATCTGGTGACCAAGCTGCTGATCGCCTTCGGCCTCTGCTTCCAGCTCCCGGTGGTCCTGTCCCTGGCGGGCCTCGCCGGGCTGGTGAACGCCAAGCAGCTCGCGGGTTTCCGCCGCTACGCCGTCGTCGCCATCGTCTTCGTGGCGGCCATCGTCACCCCGCCCGATCCCCTCAGCCAGATCCTGCTCGCGGTGCCGATCTACGGCCTCTACGAAATCTCGATCTGGTGCGTGCGGCTGATGGAGCTGCGCCGCAAGAAGGACGACGAGAGCCGCGATCTGACCGTCACCTGACGCCCGGCCCTACGGCCAAAGAAAAAGGGGCGGGACCTTCGCGGGTCCCGCCCCTTCCGATTCAGGCTTCGAACTGACTAGCGGTAGCGCCGGTCGTCCCGACGGTCGTCCCGCCGGTTGTCGCGGCGGTCGTCGGTGGCGCGCATCCAGCGCAGGCGCTCGCCCAGGCGGTCCAGACGGTCCTGCAGGTAGGCCACGTCCTGCCGGTTCAGGCCGCGATCGCGCCGGTTGAGGCGATCTTCCTGGCGGCGGATGTCGACGATTTCGGCATAGGCGTCATTGGCCTCGCGGCGGCTGATGTCGCGGTTACGCTCCGAGCGGCGGATGCGCTCTTCCATGAAGTCGATCCGCTGGCGAACGTCGGACGGGCCGCCCTGCCAGAAGTCGCGGCGATAATCGACCACCGGCGGCGGGGGCGCGGCGGGATAGTCGATGTAGCGGCGCTGTTGGGTGTCGTAGGGGCGGTAGCCGTCCGGGCAGCGGGTCGTCTGGCCCTTGGCCACCTGGCTGCCGATCACCGCGCCAAGGACCCCGCCCAGGACCCCGCCTTCGGTCTTGGCGCCGCGGCCGGCGACGCTGGAGCCGATCGCCGCGCCGGCGAGGCCGCCGACGATGGCGCCGGTCACCTGGCTGCCGTTGTCGCCGCGGGCGCAGCGCACTTCGGCGGAGGCCAGGGCAGGAATGGCTGTGGCGGCCACGAGGCTGCCGATCAGGATGAGCTTACGCATGGACGATCTCCTTATGAACCGAGCTTGGGTAAGCTCTAGGGATGCGAGCTTGAACGCCACCTGAACGGTCGAGCTTGGTTTTCGATGCAAGGCCCGCTTGGCGTCCCGGCGCGCGCACCGTAAACAGGCGGCCGTTCCGACCCAGCGAATCCCTTAACTCCCATGCATGACGTCAAGGCTATCCGCGACGAACCCGACGCCTACCGCCGCGCCTGGGCCTCGCGGGGGGTCAAGGACGCGTTCGCGACGGTAGACTCCATCCTCTCGGCGGACCAGCGCCTGCGCGCCGCCCAGACCGCCCTGCAGGCCGCGCAGAGCCGCCGCAACGACGCTTCCAAGCTGATCGGCGCGGCCAAGGCGGCCAAGGACGAAGCGCGCGCCGCCGAGCTGATGGCCGAGGTCGAGCAGCTGAAGGCCGAGATGGCCGCCCACTTCGAGGCCGAGGGCGCCGCGGGGAGCGAGCTTCGCGGCCTGCTGGCGGCCCTGCCCAACCTCGCCGCCGAGGACGTGCCCGAGGGCGAGGACGAGCACGGCAATCAGGAGGTTCGCCGCTGGGGCGAGCCCTTCGCGATCGCGAGCCCCCAGGACCACGTGGCCCTGGGCGAAGGCCTCGGCATGATGGACTTCGAGGCGGCGGCCAAAATGTCCGGCGCACGCTTCGTGATCCTGAAGAAGGACCTGGCGCGCCTGGAGCGGGCGCTGGCCAACTTCATGCTTGACCTGCAGACCAGCGAGAACGGCTACACCGAGGTCTCCCCGCCGCTCCTCGTGCGCGACGAGGCCGTGTTCGGCACCGGCCAGCTGCCAAAGTTCTCCGAGGATCTGTTCCGCACCACCGACGGGCGCTGGCTGATCCCCACCGCCGAGGTCTCCCTGACCAACATGGTGCGGGAAGCCATCACGGCAGAGGAAGAGCTGCCGCTTCGCCTCACCGCCCTGACGCCGTGCTTCCGCTCCGAGGCGGGCGCGTCGGGGCGCGACACCCGCGGGATGATCCGCCAGCACCAGTTCTACAAGGTGGAGCTGGTCTCCATCACCACGCCCGAGCAGTCCAACGACGAGCACGAGCGCATGGTCGGCTGCGCCGAGGCGGTGCTGAAGCGGCTCGAACTGCCGTTCCGCACCATGCTGCTGTGCACCGGCGACATGGGCTTCTCGGCGGCCAAGACCTACGACCTCGAGGTCTGGATGCCGAGCCAGGGCATGTACCGCGAGATCAGCTCCTGCTCGAACTGCGGCGACTTCCAGGCCCGGCGCATGGACGCCCGAGGCCGCAAGGCCGGGGAGAAGGGGACGCGCTTCCTGCACACCCTGAACGGCTCCGGGCTCGCCGTGGGCCGCACCCTGGTGGCGATCCTGGAGAACTATCAGGACGAGGGCGGGCGTATCGCCGTGCCCCAGGCCCTGCATCCCTACCTGCGCGGCCTGACCCACATCGGCGGCGCCTGACCGGATGCGCATCCTCTGCACCAACGACGATGGGATCGGCGCCGAGGGGCTGGCGGCGCTGCGCCGCATCGCCGGCGCCCTGGCCGACGACGTCTGGGTGGTGGCCCCCGAGGTCGAGCAGTCGGGCGCCAGCCGCGCCCTGACCCTGGCCGAGCCGGTGCGCGTGCGGCTGGTCGACACCCAGGTCTATGCGGTGTCCGGCACGCCGACCGACTGCGTGATGCTCGCCCTGACCGAGCTGATGGGGGACGCCAAGCCCGACCTCGTGCTCTCGGGGGTGAACCGGGGCCAGAACCTCGGCGAGGACATCTCCATGTCGGGCACGGTGGCGGGCGCCATCCAGGGCATGGTCTGCGGGGTGCGCTCCATCGCCCTGTCCCAGGCCCTGGAGCGTTTCCACGACGAGATCTACGCCCACTACGAGACCGCCGAGGCCTTCGCGCCCGGCGTCATCGCCCGCCTGCTGGAGATCGGCTGGCCCGCCGAGGCGGTGATCAACATCAACTTCCCCGCGCTGGCGCCGGAGAAGGTCACCACGGTGGAGGTCACGGCGCAGGGCCAGTGGGACGTCAACCGCATGCACGCCGAGCGCCGCACGGACCTGCGCGGGCGCGACTACTTCTGGATGGGCTTCAAGGGCCGGGCCGCCTCCGCGGAGGAGGGAACCGACCTCGCCGCCATCGCCGCGGGCCGCATCTCGGTCACGCCGCTGCACATCGACATGACCCACCGCGAGGCCTGTTTCAGCCTCAAGGGCGTCCTGGGAGGCGCGCCGCCGAGGCTTCGCCCCGCCGCCGCCCGCGAGGCCTGAGCCCATGGCCGGGCCGGAACTGGACACCGAAACCCAACGCGCCAAGCTGGTCCTCGGCCTGCGTAAGGGCGGCGTCACCGACCCGCAGGTGCTGAAAGCCATCGAGGAGACGCCCCGCGACCTCTTCGTGCCGGACCTTTTCAAGCAGAGGGCGTGGGAGGATTCGGCCCTGCCGATCACCTGCGGCCAGACCATCAGCCAGCCCCTGGTGGTCGGGCTGATGACCCAGGCGCTGAGCCTGGAGGCGCGCTCGCGGGTGCTGGAGATCGGCACCGGCTCGGGCTACCAGACCGCGATCCTCGCCCGCATCGCCCGCTACGTCTATTCGGTGGAGCGCTACCGCACCCTCCTGGGCGACGCCGAGGCCAAGCTGAAATCGCTGGGGATCGGCAACGTCATCACCCGCTTCGGCGATGGCGGGGAGGGCTGGGCCGAGCAGGCGCCCTTCGACCGCATCATCGTCACCGCCGCCGCCCCTGAGGAGCCCAAGGCGTTGCTGGCCCAGCTCAAGCCCCGGGGCGTGCTGGTCGCCCCGGTGGGCAAGGGCTCCATGCAGCGTCTCCTGCGGTACGTGGGCGAGGGAGACGGCGCCTTCCGGCAGGAGAAGCTGGGGGAAGTGCGTTTCGTGCCGCTGATCGAAGGCGTCGCACGCGAACTTTAACCCTTCATTAGGGCTGTAGGGGCGGTTTGGGGTGGTCTCGCACGTCCCGCCGAACCAAACTGGCGCGGGCTGGGCTTGCGATTCTTTCACGTCGACGACGGAGCGGCGATGTTGGCTTCCTGGACCAGGACGAGGATTGCGCTCTCGAGCCTCACGGCCGCGGTCGCATTGTCGGCCTGCGCCCACCGCGAGCCCCTCTATCCGGTGCGGGGCGACGCCGGCGCGCTGCCGCCGCCCGCCTACGTGCCGCCGCCCCCTCCGCCTCCGCCCCCGCCGCCGCGCAATCCGGAAATCCCCGAGGCGCGCCCGACCACGCCGGTGGAGACCAAGTCCCTGCCGCCCGTCGGCGCCGCGGCCTCGGTACGGATGCGGATGGCCGACACCGGCGTGTTCCAGCCCACGCCGGCCCAGCCCTGGCCCAAGCAACCTGCCGCCCTGGAGACCCCCCGCGAGGCGGTGGTCGGCCGTGGCGAGACCCTGTTCGACGTCGCCGAGCGCGTGCGCACTCCGGTGCGGGCCATCATCGAGTTGAACGACCTGCAGCCGCCCTACACCCTGGCGCCGGGGACCAAACTGCGGATTCCGCCGCCCCTGGTCTATGAGGTGGCGGACGGCGACACGATCTTCGGCGTGGCGCGGCGGTTCAACATCGACCCGCGCAGCCTCGCCAACCTCAACGACATCCAGCTTGAGACTGCGCTGCGCCGGGGCCGCAAGATCGCCTTGCCGTCCCTCGCCCGCGACCAGGGGGTCAACGCCCAGGCGACCGGCGCCCCGCCCGTCGGCGGCAGCGGAACGGCCATGGCCTCGGCCGCGCCGGCGCCGTTGCGGTCCCTGCTCCGCAATCCGCTTCGCCCCGCGCCCCGCGCCGCGGCCTCCGCCGTGACAGGCGCGGCCGCCGCGACGACCGTAGCCAGGGCGCCCGCCGGCGCCGCCGTGCCGGCCATCGCTCCCGCGGCTTCGGACGAGGCAGTCGCCGTGGCCGGCCGCGGCAAGTTCGCTTGGCCGCTCCGGGGCCAGATCCTCTCGGCCTTCGGTCCCAAGGGGCCCGGGCAGCGCAACGACGGGGTCAACATCGCCGCAAACCCCGGCGATGACGTGAAAGCCGCCGCCGGGGGCGAGGTGGTCTTCGCCGGCGACCTGCCGGACTTCGGCAAGCTGGTGCTGCTCAAGCATCCCGGCGGTTGGGTCACCGCCTACGCGCACCTGTCCAAGACCGAGGTGAAGATGCGCCAGACCGTCTCCCAGGGCCAAAGCCTGGGCGAGGCCGGGCAATCGGGGCTGGTGGATCGGCCGCAGCTGCACTTCGAGATTCGCTACTCGCCGGACCCCAGGGACAAGGCGCGCCCGGTGAACCCGGCCGTGCTGCTGTCAGGGGCCGGCTGAGTCCTCGCTCTCCCGATTGTTGCAAAAACAGCACTGCGAATCGCGCGTCGCCTGCGCCGGTAACCTTGGTGTGAACCTTCACGGGCCGGGTCCGTTCACCTTTCGAAGCCGTTGGGACAATGCGGTCCCGGCGACGCCCGAAAGGTAGAGATCATGAGCGCCCAGCTTTCCGTGCTGAACCCGATCCACTCGCCCGAGACCCCCGCGGCGCGCGCCCACCGTCTGATGGACGAGGCGCGGCTGGCGGCGGCCGAACAGATCGACGCGCTCGAAGCCTCCATCGCCGTGGTGGTGCGGCTGGCCGAGGAGATCGCCCAGGGCGGCGACGTCTATCCTGCCGGCGCGCGCGAACTGTCCCGGCGCCTTTCCGAGGAAATGGGCTTCAAGAGCCAGACCCTGGAAGCCATCGTCCGCAATAGCGCCGGTCGCCGCTAATCGGCCGCAGCGCCTAAAGCGGCAGCGGCTTGCCGAGTTCCCCGGCGATATCGCGCACGAACTGGAACGCCACCCGACCCGAGCGCGCCCCACGGCCCACCGACCACTGGAGGGCGCGGCGGTCCAGGTCCTTGACCTTCAGCCCGAACCGCTTGGCGTAGGCCTGCACGGCCTCGAGGTAGGCCGCCTGGTCCATCGGCGGGAAGCCGATCCACAGCCCGAACCGGTCCGAGACCGAGACGGTCTCCTCGGCGTCCTCCGCCGTGGCCACCAGGCCCCGGCTCTCGTCGTGGCCACGGGGCATCAGGTGCCGCCGGTTCGAGGTGGCGACGAAAATCACATTGGACGGCGGGCCGGCGACGCCGCCCTCGAGGGCTGACTTCAGCGACTTGGCGGCGGCGGCCCCTTCCTCGAAGGAAAGGTCGTCGCACAAGACCACGAACCGCTCGGTGCGGCCCCGCAACCTGGCGAAGAGGGCGGGCAGGTGGGCGACGGCGTCCCGGTCGATCTCCACCAGCTTGAGGGCAGGCGTCGCGGCGGCCTGGACCATGAAGGCGGCCTTGACCAGAGAGCTCTTGCCCGTGCCGCGCACGCCCCACAAGAGGACGTGGTTGGCGGGCAGGCCGGCTGCGAAGCGGCGCAGGTCCTCGACGAAGCGGGTCTTCTGGCTCTCGATCCCGACCAGGAGGTCCAGGGCCAGGCCGTAGTCGGGCGCGGCGACGAACCGGCCGTCGGCGGCCTCGTAGTGGAACAGGCGCGCCGCCGCGAAGTCCGGCTCGGTCGGCGCCGCGGGGGCCAGTCGCTCCAGCGCGGCGGCGAGCCGGAGAAGCGTCTCGGCGAGGGGGTGTGGGCTTTCGGTCACGCTCCGGTTCCTAACTGTCCCGGCCCGTCATTGCAAAAGGGCAGGCCAGCGCATAGCTTCCGGCCTTCGCGCGAACAGGGCTAAACGCCTCGTGCGTCACGCCTTTGCAGGAGCCTCCATGTTCTTCGCTACCCCGGCCTTCGCCCAGACCGCCGCAGGCGGCGCGGCGGGCATGCAGGACCAGCTCCTCTCCTTCGCCCCGCTCGTCGTCCTTTTCGTGCTGTTCTACTTCCTGCTGATCCGCCCGCAGCAGAAGCGCGCCAAGGAGCGCCAGGCCATGATCATGGCCGTGAAGCGCGGCGACACCGTGGTCCTCAGCGACGGCGTGATCGGCAAGGTGACCCGCGTCGACGACGCCGAGGTCATGGTCGAGATCGCCACGGGCGTCGAGGTCAAGGTGGTCAAGTCCATGGTCGGCGAGGTCCGCACCCGCGGCGAGCCCGCGCCGGCCAACGACCAGCCGCTGGTTTCGCCGGCGCGCAAGCGCCCGCCCGCCAAGCCCAAGTCCTGATCCCGCCAAGCCGCGCCCGGACGCCTTAGGTCATGTTGCAGCTTCGCCCCTGGAAGGTGATCCTGGTCGTCCTCGCGGCGGTCTTCGGGATCTATTTCACCCTGCCGAATCTCCTGCCTGCGGGAACCTTCCCGTCGTGGGCTCCCCAGCCGAAGCTGAACCTCGGCCTCGACCTGCAGGGCGGCTCCTACCTCCTGCTGGAGGTCGACACCGCGGCCCTCAACGTCGAGAAGCTGAACAACCTGATCGAGGACGTGCGGCGCGAGCTGCAGACCAAGCGCATCGCCTTCTCCGGGCTGGGCGTTGCAGGCGGCGCGGTGAGTGTGCGCATCACCGATCCGGCGCAGGTCGAAGCCGCCCGGACCGAACTCAATAAGCTGGCCCAGCCCCTGACCGGCGCGACCGGCGGGCGCGACATGACCGTCACCCGCGGCGCCGACCAGACCATCACCATGCGCCCCGTGGCCGAGGCCGCCGCCGCCGAGGCGGTCAAGGCCGTGGACCAGTCCATCGAGATCGTGCGCCGCCGGATCGACCAGCTCGGCACCCGCGAGCCCGCCATCAACCGCCAGGGCAAGGACCGGATCGTGGTCCAGGCGCCGGGCGAGAGCGACCCTGAGCGCCTGCGCCGGGTCATCGGCCAGACCGCCAAGCTGAGCTTCCAGATGGTGGACGACAGCGTCCCCGTCGCCGAGGCCCAGGCCGGCCGCATACCCCCCGGCTCGATCCTGCTGCCCGAGGACAACCCGTCCGAACCGATGATCCTGGTGAAGCGCCGGATCGAGGTCTCCGGCGACATGCTGACCAGCGCCCAGGCCTCCTTCGACCAGTATCAGCGCCCGGTGGTGTCCTTCCGTTTCAACGGCCAGGGCACGCGCCGCTTCGGCGACATCTCCACCAAGAGCGTCGGCAAGCGCTTCGCCATCGTCCTCGACAACCGGGTGATCTCGGCTCCGGTCATCAACGAGCCCATCACCGGCGGCTCGGGCCAGATCAGCGGCAACTTCACCACCGAGAGCGCCAACGACCTGTCGGTCCTGCTTCGCGCCGGCGCCCTTCCGGCGCCGCTGAAGGTGCAGGAGCAGCGCACCGTGGGGGCCGAGCTCGGGGCGGACGCGGTTCGCGCCGGCCAAATCTCGCTCGGGATCGGCGCCGTGGCGATCATCGTTTTCATGGTGCTGGCCTACGGCCTGTTCGGGATCTTCGCCTCCATCGCCCTGATCGTGAACGTCATGCTGATCATCGGCCTGATGTCCCTGACCCAGGCGACCCTGACCCTGCCGGGCATCGCCGGCCTCGTGCTGACCCTGGCCGTGGCCGTGGACGCCAACGTCCTGATCTACGAGCGGACACGGGACGAGGCGCGGGCGGGACGAAGCCCGATCTCGGCCCTGGAGCACGGCTACGCCCGCGCCATGGTCTCGATCATGGACGCCAACGTGACAAGCCTGATCGCCGCCCTGATCATGTTCCAGTTCGGGGCCGGCGCGGTGCGCGGCTTCGCCTGGACCCTGTCCATCGGGGTGTTCACCTCGCTCTTCACCGCCATCCTGATCACCCAGGTGCTGATCGGCTGGTGGCTGCGCGTCGCCCGTCCCAAGACCCTGCCGATCTAGGGAAGAGAACCCATGCCCTGGCCCCTGATCCGACTGGTCCCGACCCAGACCCACATCGACTTCGTGCGGCTGTCGCCGTTCGCCGCCGTGCTTTCGGCCCTGGCGGTCGCCGCCTCGATCTTCTTCTTCGCCACCTCGGGCATGAACCTCGGCGTGGACTTCAAGGGCGGCGCCCTGTTCGAGGTGCAGACCGTCGGCCCCGCGCCCCTGCAGCAGCTCCGCGAGGAGTTGACGGCGATCGGGGTGGAGGACGCCCACGTCCAGGGCTTCGGCGCGCCCAACGCCGCCATGCTGACCTTCAAGGCCCCCGAGGGCGCCGATCCGGTAGCGGCCCTGGAGCCGATCAAGCAGAAGCTACTCGCCAAGTTCCCGGGCATGCAGATCCCGCGGGTGGAATCGGTGGGGGCCAAGGTCTCGGGAGAGCTGTTCAAGTCCGGCTTCCTGGCCCTCGGGATCGCGATCTTCCTGATGATGATCTACATCTGGTTCCGGTTTCAGCTGCAGTTCGGGCTGGGCGCGGTCATCGCGCTCTTCCACGACATTCTGCTGACTTTGGGCCTCCTGGCGGCCCTGCAGATCGAGTTCTCCATGCCCTCGATCGCGGCCCTGCTGACGGTGATCGGCTATTCGATGAATGAGAAGGTCATCACCTTCGACCGGCTGCGCGAGAACCTCGGCAAGTACCGGCGCACGCCCCTGCGCGAGGTCATCAACCTGTCGGAAAACGAGCGTCTGTCGCGCACCCTGATCACCGGCTCGACCGCGCTCCTGGCGCTGGGCGGGGCCCTGTTCATGGGCGGCTCGGCCCTGTTCCCGCTGGTCTTCACCATGGTGTTCGGCATCATCATCGGCACCTATTCGTCGGTGTACGTCGCCCTGCCGGTGATCCTGCTGTGGGGCGTCAAGCGCGGCGAGGAAGAGGCCGAGCCGCTGAAGCCCCGTACCGCGCGGCCGTAGGAAGTTGCGCCAGCCCCCGGCCATCGAGGGCCTGGGCGCGGGCGGCTTCCGCGTCGCCGGGACGCGCATCGAGGGCTCCCTCCTGATCCTGGACGACGAGGCCCAGGCCTGGCCCGCGGTCAGCCTCGCCGCCCTGTCGCCGTCAGACTTCGACGCGGTGTTCGCCGCCGGCCCCGCCGTGGTGGAGTTCATCCTGCTGGGGACGGGGGCGGCCATGGCACCGCCGCCCAAGTCCGTGCGCGAAGCCGTCGCCGCGGCAGGCTACGGGCTGGAGGTGATGGACACCGTCGCCGCGGCCAAGCTCTACAACGTGCTGGCGCAGGACGGACGACGCATCGCGGCGGCCCTGATCGCCGTCTGACGCTTTTCCTGGGCCGACGAAGCGGCCTATGGTGAAGACCTGTTTGAGACATCCACAAGGGGCGACGCCATGGCCAAACTTTTGATGAACTTCCGAAACACGATCATCGTGAGTTTGATCCTCGCGCTGATCTTCATCATCGGCTTCGGGATGCACAGCCCCGGCGGCTTCGACAACATCTTCTGGCAGGCGCTGTTCCGCTACATCCACGTGGTCTGCGGCATCCTGTGGATCGGATTGCTCTGGTATTTCAACTTCGTGCAGATTCGGAAGATGCCGGACATCCCCGCCGAGCTGAAGCCGGCCGTCTCGAAGTTCATCGCCCCCGAGGCCCTGTTCTGGTTCCGCTGGTCGGCCCTGGCCACCGTGGTCGCCGGCCTGATCCTGGCCATGCTGCGCGGCTATCTGGTGGACGTCCTGACCCTGGGCCTCGCCGGCGGCTTCGACCCCATCTCCGACGCCCGCTACATGCTGCTGGGCGCGGGCGTGTGGCTCGCCATCATCATGTTCCTGAACGTCTGGGGCATCATCTGGCCGAACCAGAAGATCGCTCTGGGCATCAAGGAAGCCGACGCCGACGCCAAGGCCAAGGCGGCCCGCATCGCCACCCTGGCCTCGCGGACCAACACCCTGCTGTCCCTGCCCATGCTGACCACCATGGCCATGACCCAGACCATGTTCGGCTGACATCGCTTGCGGTCTCCCCCGATGGCCGCTAGCGCCATCGGGGGATGACCGTGCCTCTCGAAAACCTCGACGCAGATGTCCGCAAGTCGGACCCCGACCGCTGGCTCGCCGCGCGGTTCGCGAGCGCGCCGAGACGCAGCGAGCTCGCCGCCCTCTACACCTTCAACCATGAGCTGGCCCGCGCGCCGGAGACCGCCACCAACCCCCTGATGGGCGAGATCCGCCTCGCCTGGTGGCGGGAGGGAGTGGAGGCCCTGTTCGAGGACGGCGCCGCCCGCCACGACGCGCTCGAAGTCCTGCGCGGACCCATGCGCGAGGGGCGGCTTTCCCGCGAACGGCTGGAGGCCATGATCGAGGCCCGCCACGCCGAGCTGAACCCCATCCCCTTCGCCGACGAGGCCGACCTGGTTTCCCACATCGACGCCACCGCCGGCGCCCTGATGGCCGCCGCCGCGCGCCTGTTGGGGGCGTCGGACGAGATGGAGCCGGTGCGGCCAGCCGGCCGGGCCTGGGGCTGGGCGGGACTGCTGCGCGCCCAGGCCTGGTGGAGCGCCAAGGGCCGCCGCTGGACCCCCGCCGCCTGGGGCGAGCCCGAACCGGAAGAGATCGCCGCCCACGTCCGCCACCGCGTCGCCGACTCCCTGGCCGAGAGCCGTACGGCCCTGGCGGCCCTGCCGGTCGCCGCCTTCCCGGCGGTCGCCTACGCCACCCTGTCGCGGGCGTATGCGGGCGGACGGGAGCTCACCGAGCTCGGCAAGCAGGCGCGGCTGGTGAAGGCCTCTCTGACGGGAAAATTATAAAACCCGCTCACCCCGGCGAAGGCCGGGGCCCAGGCTTTTTCTGAAACCTGCTCGCTCTACGACAAAAAACCTGGGTCCCGGCCTTCGCCGGGATGAGCGGAAATTTTATTCGGCTGCGACCTGGGCCGCCTGTCCCAGCCACCCGTCCAGGTCCGCCAGGGCTCGTACCGACATCAGCCGCTTCTTGGCCCGGCCGCGTTCGGTGGGGGAGAGCTTGCGGCCGTCGTCGGACTTCCTGGGGCCTTCGAGGGGCGGGAGCAGGCCGTAGTTGATGTTCATGGGCTGGAACGAGCCCTTGCCGCCGTCCAGGTGCCCGCCGGTGACGTGGGCGACCAGGGCGCCCAGGGCCGTGGTTTCCGGCGGGGCGGGCAGGGGGCGGCCCAGGCGCTCGGCGGCGGCGAAGCGGCCGGCGATCAGGCCCATGGCGGCGCTCTCGACATAGCCCTCGACCCCGGTGATCTGGCCCGCGAAGCGCAGGCGCGGATCGGCCTTCATCCGCAGGGCGCCGTCGAGCAGGCGAGGGGAATTGAGGAAGGTGTTGCGGTGCAGGCCGCCCAGCCGGGCGAACTCGGCGTTCTGCAGCCCCGGGATGGTGCGGAACACCTCCACCTGCGCGGCGTGCTTCAGCTTGGTCTGGAAGCCGACCATGTTGAAGAGGGTGCCCAGGGCGTTGTCCTGGCGCAGCTGCACGATGGCGTAGGCCTTCACGGTCGGGTCGCGGGGGTTGGTCAGGCCCACCGGCTTCATCGGCCCAAAGCGCAAGGTCTCGCGCCCGCGTTCGGCCATGACCTCGATCGGCAGGCAGCCCTCGAAATAGGGCGTGTCTTTCTCCCAGTCGCGGAACTCGGCCTTTGGGCCGTCCAGCAGGGCCTGGATGAAGGCCTCGTACTGCTCGCGGGTCATGGGGCAGTTGATGTAGGCGGCGGCGTCCCCGCCGGGGCCTTCCTTGTCGTAGCGCGACTGGCGCCAGGCGATGTCCATGTCGATGGTCTCGGCGTGGACGATGGGCGCGATGGCGTCGAAGAAGGCGAGGCTCTCCTCGCCGGTCAGTTCGCGGATGGCGCCGGCCAGCGCCGGAGAGGCGAGGGGCCCCGCCGAGACGATCACGCTGTCCCAGTCGGCGGGGGGCAGGCCGGCGACCTCGCCGAGCTCGACCGTCACATTGGGGTGGGCCTGCAGCCGTTCGGTCACCCGCGCGGAGAAGGCGTCGCGGTCGACGGCCAGGGCGCCGCCCGCCGGCACCTGGGAGGCGTCGCCGGCGGCCATGATGATCGAGCCGCAGCGGCGCATCTCGGCGTGCAGCAGGCCGACGGCGTTGTGCTCCCAGTCGTCGGAGCGGAAGGAGTTGGAGCAGACCAGCTCTGCGAAGCCGCCGGTCTGGTGCGCAGGGGTCGCGCGCTCGGGGCGCATCTCGTGCAGCACGACGGGGACTCCCGCCTCGGCGATCTGCCAGGCGGCTTCCGAGCCAGCGAGGCCCGCCCCAATTACATGTACCGGCTTGATGCTCATGGGGCCCCTATAATGCCCCGGGCGCACGAGGGGCAGAGTTAACCCGTGCTTTTCAGGCGAAGGGGCGCCGCGCGCGTCGCGGCGGTGCTAATCTGGGCGTGATATGGCCGCGCACCCTTCGGCGCGCGGGATTCGGAAACAAAATGGCGAGGCAGACGGCGACCCTCTCCGGCGCGCTGGAGCATTCGGTGGATTTCGCGCGGGAAGCCTGGCGCGAGGCCTGGGCCCCGCTCGCCCTCCAGGCCCTGGGCGTGGCCATGGTCTATCTGTCGTTCCAGGCGCCCCTGGGGTTCGGACCGGCTGTCCTGATGTTCCTGACGGGGCTGGTCATGTCGCTCGCGGCGTGCCCGCCGGCCTGGGGCGCCCTTTATCGGCTGGCCCTCGGGGTGGACCTGGGCGAGATCGGCCCCGGCGGCCTGCAGTGGGGAGAGACCGAGACACGCCTGACCATGGTGTGGGGGATGTTCCTCCTCCTCCTGGCGGTGATCTGGTTCCCGCTCAGCGCCGCGGCGGCGCTGGCCTTCTACCTGTTCCGCGACGCGGGCGGGGTCTATCTCGGCCTCTTCGGCAAGGTGCAGATCGGCTTCCTGGCCGCCCTCGGCATCATGGTCGCGGGCGGGTTCGGCTGGAGCTGGTTGTTGCTGCGCCTGTCGCTGGCCTCGGCGGCCACGGTAGTCGAGGGCAAGGTGATGATGTTCGACGCCTGGTCCTTGACGGCGGGTCGCAGCCTCAAGATCGGCCTCGCCTGGCTGATCCTGCACCTGCCGACGGTGGGGAGCTGGGGCCTCGCCTTGTTGCTGACCCTGATCGAGGCCAAGGCCAGCGGCACGGTGAAGGCCCTGCCCCTGCCCGAAGCCATCGGAACGGCCTTGGTGATCGGCGCGGTCTCGGGCTTCATGCAGACCCCGCTGGCCATCGGCGCCTTCGGCTATTTCCACCGGCCCCGTCCCGCGGAGGCCGCCTCGCCCCTGAGGTTCGCGGAGGGTCTATGAGTTTCCCGGTCAGTGACGCCGCCTTCGAGGGCTTCCGCATCGCCCGCGAGCGGCCGAAGTCGGTGCTGTTCTGGGCCCTGGTCTATTTCCTCTTCAGCACCCTGGCCATCGTGCTGATCATCCAGGTGCTGGGCCCCGATGCAGCCTTGCTGTTCGTCCAGCCGCCGCAAAGTCAGATGACCCAGGCCGAGACGCTCCGGCTGTTCGGCGTGGCCGGCAAGCTCTACGCCATCCTGGGACCCATCGTTCTGGTGTTCGGCTCGGCCATGAGCTGCGCCGTCTACAGGGCCGTGCTGCGGCCGGAGGAAGAGGGCCTGCCCCTGCGTTTCGGAGGCGACGAGATCCGCCTGGTGGGCCTCTGGATCCTGCTGGCCCTGATCGTATTCGGGGCGATCTTCGTGGTCGCCTTCGTGCTTACGTTCTTCGCCGCCCTGATTGGCGCGGCGGCGGGCGCGGCCGCCGCCGGAGTGGTGTCTGGAATCGTGTTCGTGGGCATGATCTGCGCCATGATCTGGCTGTCTGTCCGCCTGTCCCTGGCCGCTCCCATGACCTTCGCGGAGCGGCGCATCCGCATCCGCGACGCCTGGGCCCTGACGAAGGGCCACTTCTGGCATCTGGCCGGCTGCTACCTGCTGGCCGCGATCTTCTCCCTGATCGTGGTCCTGCTCGGCCTTGTGATCGCCTTCGCCCTCAGCGCGGTCACCGGGGGCGGGCTCGGGGCCATCGGCGAGCTAATCAAGCCGGACATGACGTCCTTCTCCACCTATTTCTCCCCCGTGCGCTGGGTCTATATGGCGGTGGCGGCGCTGCTGACGGCGATGCAGTACGTCATCCTCATGGCCCCGCCGGCCGTGGCCTATCAGGTCCTGTCGGCGGAGCGCGCGTCCTAGGGATACCCATGCCCCTGTCCGTCATCGGCGCCGGCTTCGGCCGCACCGGCACATCCTCGTTGAAGGTCGCTCTGGAGCAGCTCGGGATCGGGCGCTGCTACCACATGATCGAGGTGTTCCCGAACCCGGAGGCCCCCGCCTTCTGGGAGCGCGTGGCCGACGGCAAGCCCTTCGACTGGGAGGAGATCTTCCACGACTTCGCCGCCACGGTGGACTGGCCCGCGGGGGCCTACTACCGCGAGCTGATGGCCTACTACCCGGACGCCAAGGTGATCCTTACCGAGCGCGATCCGGAGAAGTGGTACCGCTCGTGCCAGGACACCATCCTGTCCCCCGCCCACTTCGAGGAGCTGAAGGGCACGCCCTACGAGGGGATGATCCGCAAGATCGTATTCGCGACCTTTCAGGGGCGTATCCACGACCACGACCACCTGATCGACATCTACACCCGACACAACGCCGAGGTCCGGCGTGTCGTCCCGGCCGAGCGCCTGCTGGTCTATCGCGTCTCCGAGGGCTGGGCGCCCCTGTGCGAATTCCTGGGCCTGCCCATTCCGGCCACCCCGTTCCCGCACGTGAACACCACCGAGGAGTTCACCGGCCACGAGAGCCTGCCCCGGGTCACGCCCGGCAATTGGTCCTAGACGCCCAGTGCCCATGATCGAATCGCTGCTCGGCCGCATGGCCAAGGTGGGGGACCTGACCGTGGTCCTCCCGAACGGCCGCACGGTGCGGGCGGGGGACGGCACGGGCACGCCCGTGATCATCCGCATGACGGGCAAGGGCCTGCGCCGCATCGTCGCCAATCCCAGCCTGGCGGTGGGCGAATGCTACATGGACGGCGACCTGGTCCTCGAGCAGGGGACCATGTGGGACCTGCTCGAGATCGTCGGCCGCAGCGGCGGCCGCAAGCCGAAGGGCAAGGCCACCTGGTTCCAGCGGACCAAGCGGGCCATCAAGCGCCGGGTGCTGCAGGTCAACGGGCGCATGGCGTCCCGCCGCAACGTGGCGCGCCACTACGACCTCTCCAACGACCTCTACCGCCGCTTCCTCGACACCGACATGCAGTACTCCTGCGCCTACTTCGCCCGGCCCGACATGACGCTGGAGGAGGCGCAGGAGGCGAAGAAGCAGCACCTGGCGAAGAAGCTGCTGCTCTCACCCGGCAAGCGCGTGCTGGACATCGGCTCGGGCTGGGGCGGCCTGGCCATGACCCTGGCACGCGACCACGGGGCGGACGTGACGGGCGTGACCCTTTCCACCGAACAGATCGAGCTGGCGCGCGAGCGGGTCGCCGCGGCGGGCCTGGGCGACAAGGTGCGGTTCGACCTGACCGACTATCGGGACGTGGCCGGACCCTTCGACCGGATCGTCTCGGTCGGCATGCTGGAGCACGTCGGCGTGCCCAACTTCGGCGGCTACTTCGAGACCGTGGCCAGGCTGCTGGCCGACGACGGGGTGGCGGTGATCCACTCCATCGGCAAGATGTCGGGGCCGGGGCGCACCAACGCCTTCACCCAGAAGTACATCTTCCCCGGCGGCTACATCCCGGGGATTTCGGAGGTCCTGCCGGCGATCGAGAAGGCAGGCCTGTGGATCACCGATATCGAGGTGCTGCGCCTGCACTACGCCGACACCTGCCGCGAATGGCGCCGGCGGTTCCTGGCCGATCCGGAAATCCCGACGCTCTACGACGAGCGGTTCCGGCGCATGTGGGAGTTCTACCTGGCGGGCGCGGAGCTGGGCTTCCGCTACGGCGGGCACATGGTGTTCCAGCTGCAGCTGGCCAAGCGCGTCGACACCGTGCCGCTGACCCGGGACTACCTCTACGCGGAGAGGGGCTGAGCCCTAGGCCGACACCCGCGCCTTGATGGCGCTGGCGCGGCCGAGGCGGCGTTGCTCGTGGCGAACGAACAGCTCAGCGAGATAGCGCCCTGTCCAGCTTGTCTTGTCGGCGGCGACCTGTTCGGGCGTGCCGCGGCTGACGATCAGCCCGCCGCCGTCGCCGCCTTCGGGGCCGAAGTCGAGGATCCAGTCGGCGGTCTTCACCACGTCGAGGTTATGCTCGATCACCACCACCGTGTTGCCGTGGTCCACCAGCTCGTGCAGCACCTCCAGGAGCTTGCGGGTATCCTCGAAGTGCAGGCCGGTGGTGGGTTCGTCGAGGATGTAGAGGGTGCGCCCCGTCGCGCGGCGGGACAGCTCCTTGGACAGCTTCACCCGCTGGGCCTCGCCGCCTGAGAGGGTGGTGGCCTGCTGGCCCACCTTGACGTAGCCGAGGCCGACCCGCTTCAGGGTCTCCATCTTGTCCCGGATCACCGGCACCGCCTTGAAGAAGTCGGCGGCCTCATCGACCGTCATGTCCAAAACGTCGGCAATCGATTTGCCGCGGAACACCACGTCCAGGGTCTCGCGGTTGTAGCGCTTGCCCTTGCAGACATCGCAGGTGACGTAGACGTCCGGCAGGAAGTGCATCTCGATCTTGATCAGCCCGTCCCCCTGGCAGGCCTCGCAGCGCCCGCCCTTGACGTTGAAGCTGAACCGGCCGGGCCCGTAGCCCCGCGTCTTGGCTTCGGGCAGGCCGGCGAACCAGTCGCGGATCGAGGTGAAGGCGCCGGTGTAGGTGGCCGGGTTCGAGCGCGGGGTGCGCCCGATCGGGCTCTGGTCGATGTCGATGACCTTGTCGAAGTTCTCCAGCCCCTCGATTCGCTCGTAGGGGGCCGGCGCGTCCGAGGCGTTGTTCAGCCGCCGGGCGGCGGCCTTGTACAGGGTCTCGATGGTGAAGGTGGACTTGCCGCCCCCCGACACCCCGGTGATGCAGGTGAAGACCCCGACGGGGATCTCCCCGGAGACGCCCTTGAGGTTGTTGCCGCGGGCGCCCTCGACCTTCAGCATCTTCTTCTTGTCGATCGGTCGGCGCAGGGCGGGAATGTGGATTTCCCGCGCGCCGGTCAGGTACTGGCCGGTGAGGCTCTCCTCGCAGGCCATGATGTCGGCGGGCTTGCCCTCGGCGATGATGCGCCCGCCGTTGACGCCGGCGGCCGGGCCCATGTCGATGACGTGGTCGGCGGTCAGGATCGCCTCCTCGTCGTGCTCGACCACCAGGACTGAGTTCCCCAGGTCGCGCAGGCCCTGCAGACTGACCAGCAGGCGGGTGTTGTCGCGCTGGTGCAGGCCGATGGACGGCTCGTCCAGGACGTAGAGCACGCCGGTCAGGCCCGAGCCGATCTGGCTGGCGAGGCGGATGCGCTGGCTCTCACCCCCGGACAGGGTGCCGGAACGGCGGTTCAGGGTCAGGTAGTCCAGGCCCACGTCGTTGAGGAAGCGCAGGCGGTCGTTGATCTCCTTCAGGACGCGCCGGCCGATCTCCGCCTGCTTGGGCGTGAAGGCCGCGTCCAGGGCCTCGAACCACTCGCGGGCGGTGCGGATGGAGAGCTCGGAGACCTCGGCGATGGAGCGGGCGCCGACCTTGACCGCCAGGGCCTCGGGCTTCAGGCGCGCGCCGTGGCAGGCGTCGCAGGGCGTCTCGGACTGGTAGCGGCCCAGCTCCTCGCGGACCCAGGCGCTATCGGTCTCGCGCCAGCGGCGCTCCAGGTTGGGCAGCACCCCTTCGAAGGGCTTGGAGACCTCGTATTTCCGGGCGTTGTCGTCGTAGACGAACTTCACCTTCTCCGAACCCGTGCCGTAGAGCACCACCTTGCGGGCGTCCTCGGGCAGGTCGTGCCACGGCATGTCCATGGAGAAGCCGTAGTGGCGGGCCAGGGCCTGCAGGGTCTGGGTGTAGAGGGGCGAGGGGCCGCGCGACCAGGGGGCGACCGCGCCCTTGTGCAGGGTCCGGTCCTTCTCGGGGATGACCAGATCGGCGTCGAAGGTCAGCTTCTGGCCGAGGCCGTCGCAGGCCGGGCAGGCGCCGGCCGGGGCGTTGAAGGAGAACAGCCGCGGCTCGATCTCGGTGATGGTGAAGCCGGAGACCGGGCAGGCGAACCTCTCGGAGAACAGGATCCTCTTCGGTTCGGTCTCGCCCTCATCGAGGGTGGCGAACTCCGCGGTGGCCAGGCCGTCGGCCAGCCGCAGGGCCTGTTCGATCGAGTCGGCCAGGCGCTGCTCGATGCCCGCCTTCACCACGACCCGGTCCACCACCACGTCGATGTCGTGGTTGAACTTCTTGTCGAGGGTGGGGGAGTCCTCGATGGCGTAGAACTCGCCGTCGACCTTCAGCCGCTGGAAGCCGGCGCGCTGCCACTCGCCGATCTCCTTGCGGTACTCGCCCTTGCGGTGGCGGACCACGGGGGCCAGCAGGTAAAGACGCGTGCCCTCAGGCAGGGCCATCACCTTGTCGACCATCTGGCTGACGGTCTGGCTCTCGATCGGCAGGCCGGTGGCCGGCGAATAGGGCACGCCCACCCGCGCCCATAAGAGGCGCATGTAGTCGTGGATCTCGGTCACCGTGCCGACGGTGGAGCGGGGGTTCTTGGAGGTGGTCTTCTGCTCGATGGAGATGGCCGGCGAGAGGCCCTCGATCAGGTCCACGTCCGGCTTGCCCATCAGCTCCAGGAACTGGCGGGCGTAGGCCGACAGGCTCTCGACGTAGCGGCGCTGGCCCTCGGCGTAGATGGTGTCGAACGCCAGGCTCGACTTGCCCGAGCCCGACAGGCCGGTCAGCACGACGAGCTCTCCTCGGGGGATGTCGACGTCGACGCCCTTCAGATTGTGCTCGCGGGCGCCGCGCACGCGGATGAAATTGTGCTTATCGACCATGTTTTCCGAGGCGTGGGGGCCCGCCGGGAGGAGCGGGCGCTAGCTCCCAATGTAGTGCCTTGTCCGGGCGATAACACAAGAACAAGACGGGAACAACAGCCGTGCGGCGCTTTGACGTGTGGTCCGCCCGCCCTTTGGAATCTCTGTACGGCCAAGCTGCGCATAGTGATAGTGCGGCGCCAGTAACGTCGGGGGGTGTTCTGTATGCCGGTCGTCTATCAGTCCATCGTTCGAGTATCCACCACGAGCAGCGGACTCGGGGGAGATCACGGCAGCGGCGATCCTGTAGTTTCCCCGGACGGGACCAAGGTCGTCTTCGCCAGCGACGCGGACGACCTCGTGGTCGGCGACACCAACGGCGTCACGGACCTGTTCCTGAAGGATCTGGCGACCGGGGCGATCACACGAATCTCCACGGACACCGCGGGCGCCCAGGCGAATGACGCCAGCGCCGGCCCAGTCTATTTTTCGGCCGACAGCTCAAAGATCATTTTCACCAGCGCCGCCACCAACCTAGTGGCCGGCGACACGAACAACCGCCCGGACGTGTTCGTGAAGACCCTGTCCACCGGCGTGACCATTCGGGTCAGCACGGACGGGGCCGGAGTCCAGGCCAATTCCGGCACGATCAGTGTGTCAGCCTCGATCTCCGGGGACGGCAATCTTGTCGCCTTCGACGACAACGCCACCAACCTGGTCGGGGTCGACACCAACGGGGCCAAGGATGTCTTCGTCAAGAACCTGACCAGCGGCGCGGTCGTGCTGGCCTCCACCGACAGCGGCGGGACCCAGGGCAATGGGACCAGCCTGCAGCCCTTCCTCTCGCCGGACGGGACCAAGGTGGCGTTCCTCAGCTCGTCCACCAACCTTGTGGCGGGCGACACCAACGGCTTCATCGACGTGTTCGTGAAGATCCTGTCTGGGGCCGGGGCGGGGACCACCACCCGCATCTCCACCGACAGCGCCGGCGCTCAGTCGAACGGCAACAGCGTCGACACCCGGATCAGCTTCTCGGCGGACGGGACCAAGGTGGTGTTCTCCAGCGCCGCCTCGAATCTGGTCGCCGGCGACACCAACGGCGTCACGGACGTGTTCGTGAAGGACATGGTCAGCGGGGTGACGACCCTCGTCTCGACGAGCAGCGCGGGCGCGTTGGGCAACGGGAGCAGCTCCCTTGCCTCCTTCTCGCCGGACGGTACGCGGGTGATGTTCACCAGCTCGGCCTCGAACCTGGTGACGGGCGACACCAACGGCTCCACGGATGTCTTCGTCAAGAACCTGACCACCGGCGAACTGGTGCGGGTGACGACCAACCAGGAAGGCGTCGAAGGCAGCGGGAACAGCGCGGCCACCGGCGCCTGGCTGAACAACAACAAGCTCGCCTTCCATTCGAGCTCGACCAACCTGGTGATCAACGACACCGGCGGCCACCAGGACGCCTTCGTGATTACATTCGTCCTGCCGGACACGGTCCCGACCGGCGGCGCCTCGGGCGGCGGCGGCGGCGGCTCGACCGGCCCGACCGCGCCGCCCGTCCCGGTCGCGGCGGACATCGAGAAGACCTTCGGCAATGTCGTCGGGATCAGCTTCACCGCCGCCAAGGCGACCGCGCCGACGGTGGTCACGCCGGACGGCAAGACGGTGGCCAACCCGATCTTCCTGGCCGAGCAGGAGACCCTGAAGATCAAGGCTCAGCTCCAGTCGGGGGCGATCAACTTCACCCAGGCGGTGGACAAGCTGATCGCCCTGGCGGGGCCGACCTCGGTGGCGGCCTTCGACACCTACAAGTTCTTCGCGGGCGCCCCGCCGACGTCCGCGGGGATGCAGTACCTGCTGGATTCCACCGGCAACGCCACCGACCTGACCGACGGCTATTACGCGGGCTTCAACCAGCAGCAGCGGTTCATGAACCTCAGAGTCAGCCTGGCCAAGAACGGGCCGGCGGTCGCGCTGTTCGCCCAGAACTACGGCGGGCTCAGCTTCGAGGCGGCGGTACGCCAGGCCTATGACGCGGTGATCGGCAAGGGCTACGCCATCGTCGCGGGGATCGACGTCGAGAAGGCCATCTCATACCTCGTCGGCCAGCAGGCCTATTTCACGGCCCTCGGCGGCGGGGACATCGGCGGCAAGGCGGCCATGATCGGTTTCCTGATGAGCACCGGCTTCGACCAGCACGTCGGCCTCTACTACGAAACGGCCAGGACCTACCTGCAGGGCAAGGCGACCTTGAGCGAGGTCGCCCCGGACGACGACACCCTGGTCAGTGTCGTCGGCGCCCATACCGACGCCCAGGCGGCGGACCTGTCGGGACTTCTCAGCTAGGGCTTGGGGGCGCCGTCCTTCTGGAACTGCGGGTCTCCGGCGAAGCGTTCCGACCAGCCGGCCGATTCCACCTCGCAGACATATTCCCACAGCTCCGCGGCGGCGGGGGCGCGGTGGTAGGTGTAGCTGACCGTCCAGGGTCCGGTGATGACGTTCGGATCGTCGAAGGTCATGACGTTGATCAGGTCCTTGCCGCCCTTGGCCAGGCGGTAACGCTCGGTGATTTTCGTCGTCAGCGTCAGGGCTCCGCCGAAGCCGAACGGGAAGTGGCTCATCCGGTCGTTCAGCCGGGTGGTCTCCACCGCCAGGGTCGCGCCCTCCCAATGGGCGATGGAGTCCCCGTTCCAGCTCGGCTCGACGTCCTGGCGATGGGTCTTGCGGGTCAGGGAGAGGGTCCGGATAAGCGGGCTGTTCTCCGAGGCGATGGTGATGCGCCCCGGGGTCTCCAGGATCTCCATGGCGAACTCGTTGGTGACCATGCCCGGCATGCCGATGGGCAGGCACTTCTTGTTGTTGTCCGACAGGGACTGGCCGCCCTGGTCGCGCATGCGCCGCTTCTCCTCGGCCATGGTTCTGACCTCGGCCTTCAGCGGCGGCTGGAACTCCTCCTGCCGGTCGTAGGTGTGCTGGTCGAGCAGCCAGATCCCGGTCAGGCGCGGCGTCTTGGCGGCGGCGAGGGCAGAGCCGGCGGCTCCGACGACCAGAAGGGAGGCCAGGACGGCCCCCGCGATACGCGGCATGAGGGTCTCCGGAAAGTGGACGGACGATGGAGACTAGCCCCGCCGCCCGCCCGGGCCTTCCCGGAAAGCCCTCGCAGCTCTTTCAAACGCGATCGATAGGCGTGCTAGCGGCGCGTGTCGCGGTGACGCAGGATCGCCGCCAGGGCCAGGCCGCCGACCATCGCGAGATGCTCGATCGCCGTGTAGCTCTCCAGGGTCCGCGCCGGCTCAGGCATGGTCCAGAAGGCGTGGGCGATGGGGATGGTCAGGATGGTGAAGATGCCCAGCCAGCCCGCGCCCAGCCAGCAGTAGGGGCCGAACAGGACCAGCAGCGAGCCGACGATCTCCGTCACCGCGGTGGCGGCGTTGTAGGCGGCCGGCGGATTGAGGCCGAAGTGGGTCATCTCGGCGATGCCGCCGTTCCAGTTCACCACCTTGGTGATGCCGGCGGTCCAGAACGGGGACGTGAGCACCAGGCGGGCGATGAAGTTGAACGCCTTGGATTCAAGAATGCCAGAGATCATGCGGGTAACCCCCCAAGCGCCGTCTTTGCGCGGCGGGCCGGAGCCTAGCCGTTCGGTCGGCGGCGTCTAGCCCGCACGGTTGTCGGCGCCGCCGAGCTCGGCCTTTCCAACGCTCAAGTCTCGTGCATTGTGCGGGCTCGATAAGAAAATCAGGGGCGGGACGACATGACGGCGACGGACAAGGACAAGGCAACGGCGGGGGTCGGGCTGACCATCCTGCTCTGCTTCCTGGCGGCAGTGATCGAGGGGATCGACCTGCAGTCGGCCGGGGTCGCCGCAGGGGGAATCAAGGGCGCCTTCCACCTCGACGACGGCCAGATGAAGTTCGTGCTGGCGGCCAGTCCCTTCGGCCTCCTGCTCGGCGCCATCGCCGGCGGGCGCCTCGCCGACATGGTGGGCCGCAAGACCGTGCTGGTCGGCTCGGTCGCCATCTTCGGGGTCTTCTCCCTGATCACCGCCTTCGCCCCGAGCTACGAGACCCTGGTCGCCATCCGCGTCCTGACCGGCCTCGGCCTCGGCGGCGCGACGCCCAACCTGATCGCCCTGACCGGAGAGGCGGCCAAGCGCGCCACCTCCGCCGCGCCGGTGGCCCTGGTGTTCGCAGGGATGCCGGTCGGCGGCGCCCTCGTCAGCTACGTCGGCTTCCTCCTGGGGCCGATGGGCGACTGGCGGACCATCTTCTACATCGGCGGCATTGTGCCGATCCTGTTCGCGCCCCTAATCTGGAAGTACCTGCCGGAATCCCGCCGCTTCCAGGAACATACGGCGGCCATGGCCGCCGACGCGGGCGACGTGCGCCCCAGCGTCGTTTCGGCGCTCTTCGCCGAGAACCGGGCCCTGACCAGCCTGCTGCTCTGGATCGCCAGCTTCTTCACCTTGCTGATCCTCTACCTGCTCCTGAACTGGCTGCCCCTCCTGATGGGCGGCAAGGGGTTCAACCGCGAGCAGGGGATGATCATCCAGATGTTCTTCAACGGAGGCTCGGTGCTGGGCGGCGTGGTGCTTGGCCGGCTGATGGACCGGGGCCGCCGCGCCCTGATCCTGTTCGTGACCTATATCGGCATGGCCTCGAGCCTGTTCGCCCTGGGGGCAGCCCCGGCAGGGGCGATGGTGACCTCGATCATCGCCGCCATCGCGGTGGGCTTCTTCGTGGTCGGCGGCCAGTTCGTGCTCTACGGCCTCTATCCCGGCTTCTACTCCACCCGCATCCGGGGCACCGGCGCGGGAGCCGCGACCGCCGTGGGCCGCGTCGGCGCCATCGCCGGGCCCTTGCTGGCCGGGGTGCTGCTCAGCGGCGGCAAGACCTCGACCGAGGTGCTGCAGTCGCTGCTTCCGGTAGTGCTGGTGGGCGGGATCGCCGCCGTCGCCCTGATCTGGCGGCCGACCGTCGACGAATAAGGGGGAATGGCCGGAGCCTTTCCGCCGGAAAGGCTCGGTTTTTAGCATCTTAGAGCGCGCCCGAGCGGCGAAACCGCGCACACTTTCGCCTGGCGCGCTCTAGGTCAGCAGACCTTGGCCATCTCCAGCGTCTCGTGCATGGCGTCGGTGATGGCCTCGACCTTGGGCTCGCCGCCGATGCTGCGGGCGTAGTCGGTCAGGTTGTTGCCCTTGTAGATGGCGGTGAAGATCGTCCTGACCAGCTTACGCTGGCAGTCGATCTCCTTCTGCACCATCAGGGAGCGGCCTCCCGCCTCGGCCTCGACCTCGGCGCTGGTCACCTCGCCGCGCTCCCAGAAGCCGACGCGGGGCGCGTTCGCCCGGTCGATCCGGTCGGGCAGGATCCAGACCGTCATGGTCGGGCCGGAGGTGATCAGGGTCAGCTTGTCGATGTCGATATTGGTCAGGATCCAGTCGGCGACGGCTCGCGGGTTCTTCTCGGGGAAGGCGGCGTAGTTGGGCCCGCCCCTCACGGTGGTCGGCGCCGGCATGGCGGCGGTCTCGGCCGGGGTGGGTTCGCGACGCGTGGTGACCGGCCCGTCGTTCTGCGCGGCGGCGGGTAGGGCCAAGCCGAGGGCGAGGGCCAATGTCGCGGCCGCCGCCGCCTTCCTGTCGCGCTGCATTCCGTGCTCTCGTGGGTTCATGGCGAGCGATAGGTCCGGCCCGTGGCCCAATTGAGACAAGACCCCTGGTGGAAAGGGGCCGTGGTCTATCAGGTCTATCCGCGCAGTTTCGCCGATTCAAACGGCGACGGGGTGGGCGACCTGGCGGGGATTACGGCGCACCTTCCCTATGTCGCGGCGCTGGGCGTGGACGCCATCTGGCTGTCGCCGGTCTTCCCCTCGCCCATGGTCGACAACGGCTACGACGTTTCGGATTACGCCGGGATCGACCCGGTGTTCGGGGACCTGGCCGCCTTCGATGCCCTGCTGGCGCAGGCCCACAAGCTGGGCCTGAAGCTGATCCTCGATCAGGTCTGGTCGCACAGCTCCGACGCCCATCCCTGGTTCGAGCAGAGCCGCAAGTCCCGGGAGGGCCCTTACGCCGACTGGTACGTCTGGGCCGATCCGGCGCCCGGAGGCGGGCCGCCCAACAACTGGCAGTGCTGGTTCGGGCAAGCCGCCTGGAGCTGGGAGCCGGCGCGGGGGCAATACTACCTGCACAACTTCCACCCCCGCATGCCGGACCTGAACTGGTGGAGCCCTGCCGTGGCCGAAGCCATGCTGGAGGCGGGCAAATTCTGGCTCGACAGGGGCGTCGATGGCCTGCGCCTCGACGTCTGCAACTACTACCTCCACGACCGCAGTCTCAGGGACAACCCTCCGAAAGCCGTGGACCACCCCGCCAAGCCCCACGACCTGCAAGCCCACCTGAAGAACTGCGACCGGCCGGAGAACCTCGCTCACGTCGAGGCGATCCGCGCCATCCTCGACGCCTACGGCGACCGGATGGCGGTGGCCGAGATCTGCAGCGACAACAATCTCGAGCGCGCCCTGGAATACACCCAGGGACCTCGCCGCCTGCACACCGCCTATTCCTTCTCTTACTTGCGCGACTGGCCGGGGACGGAGGGGTTCAAGGCGATCGTGCGCGCCTACGACGACGCCCTCGGCGCCTGGCCGAGCTTCGCCTTCTCCAACCACGACGTGCCCAGGGTCGCCACCCGCTGGGGCGGCGGCGACCCGGTGGCGGCGCGGATGTTCCTGGCCCTGCTGCTGACCCTGCGGGGGACGATCTTCCTCTACCAGGGCGAAGAGTTGAGCCTGCCCGAGAGCGACGTGCCTTATGAGCGCCTGACCGACCCTTCGGGGCTGGCCGGCTGGCCCCTCTACAAGGGGCGAGACGGTTGCCGCACACCGTTCCCCTGGGACGCAGACGCTCCGCAGGCGGGCTTCTCGACCGCCGAGCCCTGGCTGCCCGCCGATCCGGCGCATGCGTCCCTCGCCGCCGCCCGCCAGGCCGACGACCCTGCCTCGAGCTTAAGCCTCGCCCGCGCCCTGATCGCCTGGCGCCGCGGCGAGCCGGCCGTGCGTGCGGGAACGCTGGCTTTCCTCGACGCCCCCGCGCCTGTCATCGCCTTCGTCCGCGATGGCGAGGGACGACGGATCACGGCGGTGTTCAACGTTGGGCCTGAGGCGCGGACCTGCGCCCCGCCGCCCGGCGAGGCCCTGTTCGCCGAAGGGGCGCGGGTCGAGGGCGGGGGGCTGCAACTCGACCCCTGGGGCTTTGCGATTCTGGGCGGCTGACCCCGCCCGGCGGAGCGTGCGCCTCGTGCGGATTCGCTCTAAACACGGCCCCGGGCAGTTCAGGCGTGAGGACCATGTCGAAGTACCAATCCAACATCGACCTCGACGCCATCGTCGCCATCGACGTCCACACCCATGCCGAGGTTTCCACCCGCCAGCCGCGCGACCCGTGCTCGATCGCCTTCGACGAGACCATGGCGAACTACTTCAAGTCCGCCCCGCGCCCGACCATCGCCGAAACCGCCGCCTACTACCGCGAGCGCAAGATGGCGGCGGTGATTTTCACCGTCGATTCCGAGGCCGAGATGGGCATGACCCGCATGGCCAACGAGGAGGTCGCCGAGGTCGCCGCCGAGCACAACGACGTGTTGATCCCCTTCGCCTCCATCGACCCGCACAAGGGCAAGATGGGGGTGCGCGAGGCCCGGCGGATGATCGAGGACTACGGGGTGCGGGGCTTCAAGTTCCACCCCTCGAGCCAGGGCTTCTATCCCAACGACCGCATGGCCTATCCCCTCTACGAGGTGATCGAGGCGGCGGGCCTGCCGGCCCTGTTCCACACCGGCCAGACCGGCGTCGGCGCCGGGGCGCCGGGCGGCATGGGGGTGCGGCTGAAGTACTCCAACCCCCTGTATCTCGACGACGTGGCGGCGGACTTTCCGGATCTCACTATCGTTATGGCGCACCCGTCCTTCCCCTGGCAGGACGAGGCGCTGTCGGTCGCGACCCACAAGCCCAAGTGCTACATCGACCTGTCGGGCTGGTCGCCGAAGTACTTCCCGGCGAACCTGGTCCAGTACGCCAACTCGATCCTGAAGAGCCGGGTCCTGTTCGGCTCCGACTTCCCCATGATCACCCCCGACCGCTGGATCGCCGACTTCGAGACCCTGAACATAAAGCCCGAGGTCCGGCCGATGATCATGAAGGACAACGCGGTGAGGATGCTGGGGCTGGCTTAGGTCGGGGCCCCCGCCCGCCCGACATAGATGGTGCAACTCGACCGGCCGCCGGTCAGGGGATTGTCGAACTCCACCACGTGCGCCTCGCAGTGGTCGAAAACCGCGGCCATGACGGCCTCGAACCCGGGCTCCGGCGCCTCGTCCGACCACAGGGCGAACACCCCGCCGACGACCAGCCGCGCCGCGACGCCCTTCAGCCCCGCCACGGTGTAGAAGGCGGCGTTGCCCGCATTCAGCACGGCCCGGGGCGAGTGGTCGATGTCCAGCAGCACAGCGTGGACCAGGGGCGCCGCCGCGCCGCCCTCGCCCATCATCGCGAAGAAGTCCCCGCATACGAGCTCGCAGCGCGGGTCGGCGGCGAGGCCCGCTCCCAGCGGGACCAGCCCCCGCCTGTGCCAGTCGATCACCGGCGCCATGGCCTCGATCACCACGACCGAGCGGGTGCGCGGATCGTCCAGGGCCGCCCGGGCCGTGTAGCCGAGGCCCAGGCCGCCAACCACCACGTCCAGCGCGGGCGCGTCCACCGCCGCCAGCCCCAAGGTCGTCAGGGCGATCTCCCCCTCCGTGAACAGGCTCGACATCAGGTGCTCGTCCCCGAGCATCACCTCATGCACGTCCCGCCCCAGGGCCAGCACCCTGCGCCGCCGAAGCGAGATCGCCCCCAGCGGCGTCTCAACGTAGTCGATCTCTTCGAACATGGCGGACATGGGGGGAAGTTAACCGAGCCGATGCAACATTGATCGAACGGTTATTTCAGGGCGCGAATTTTTTCCCCTTACCGCCTGCATATTTCTTCTGCGCGAAGCCAGGACAGGCTCCGAGGATTTCGTCGCCACCGATCTAGGGCCTCCCGTCCTGCCGCCTACGCTGTTCGTTCGTCTAAACGCGCAATCAGGCCGCGTGGGCAAATCGCTCTCTAAACGCCCCGCGTTCGACTCCCTTCCGCAAAGAGAATGCAGAGCGAAGGGTAGGTCAAACTTTGCCGATGCCGCTCAATTCCTGGGCTGAAACGGCGGGTTGGGCGGCCCTCGAGCGGTTGCGAAGGATCGGCCGGGACGGAGCGCGCTACAAAGCGGCGGACCCTTGTCGTGGCGGCGCCCGTTATGGCCTCTAGAATCCACGTGGCGGAGATTATCCCTATGGCGGGCGGCCAGAGCAGGGCGGGGGTGCGGCTGCTCGGGCGGCTGCTGGGCGAGGTGATCCGCGAGCAGCACGGGCAGGGGCCTTACCGGCAGGTGGAGGACCTGCGGCGGCGCTCGGTGGGCGAGCACATCCGCGGGCAGGACGACGAGGGCCTGCGCGCGGGACTGGCCAAGACCGCCTATCCCGACATGCTGGTGCTGATCCGCGCCTTCTCGATCTTCTCCCAGCTCGCCAACATCGCCGACGACCAGGCGGCCCGGCGCGAGGCGAGGGACGAGGGGGGACGGCCCCTGGAGCGGCTGATGGAGACGGGCCGCGCCCTCGATCCGGACGCGGTGCGGGCGTTCCTCAAGGGCGCGCTGCTGGCGCCGGTGATCACGGCCCACCCGACCGAGGTGCGGCGAAAGTCCGTCCTGGACCGCGAGGCGGCGATCGCCGCCCTGCTGGACGCCCACGAGGCGCGGGGGACCAGGGCGCGTGGGCGCGAGCGGATCGAGGCGGCGATCAAGCGAGAGATCCGCATCCTCTGGCAGACGCGGATGCTGCGGCCGGCCCGGCTGCAGGTCACCGACGAAATCGACAATGCCGTCTCGATCTTCGCCCGCACCTTCCTGCGGCAGGTCCCGGCCCTGAAGCGGCGGCTGTCGGAGGCGACGGGGCTGGCGGGTGCATGCCGTCTCGTTCGAGGGTGCGGACTGGCTGGGCTACCGTCCGTTCAAGATGCCGGGCGCCCACCTTCTGGAGACCCCCGAGGGCCTCAGGATCCACCGGTCGGGGATCAATTTCACCGTCAATCCGGCGGAGGCGGCCGGCTTCACCTGGGGCGACGGATCGCGGACCATCGGCCAGATGAGCGACGATCCAGCCCTGGCGGCCCACCCGCTTGAGGCCCGCGAGGCGTTCCTGAAGGCGCATTTCCAGCGGATGTGGCGCCTCGGCCTGATGATGTTCCAGCGCTGAGCGGAACGCCCCTCAGGGGGTGTTGGTGAGCCGGCCGGGGGTCGAACCCGGGACCCCATGATTAAAAGTCACGTGCTCTACCAACTGAGCTACCGGCTCTGGGGGCTTAAGGAAGCGGCGCGGACCATAGAGAGGGGGCCGCCCTCCGGCAAGCGCGGTCAGGCTTCGCCGAGACGGCTGTGGAAATCCCGGCGGAAGGCCTCGAACCGCCCGGCGGCTATGGCCTCCCGCATGGCGCCCATCAGGGCCTGGAAAAAGGCGAGGTTGTGCCAGGAGAGCAGCACCTGGCCGAGAATCTCGCCCGACTTCACCAGGTGGTGCAGATAGGCCTTGGAATAGTCGCGGGAGGCGGGGCAGGCGATCCCCGGCTCCAGGGGCGCGTCGTCCTCGGCGAAGCGGGCGTTTTTCATGTTGAGCGCGCCGCTCCAGGTCCAGGCCTGGCCGTGACGCCCGGCCCTCGTGGGCAGGACGCAGTCGAACATGTCCACGCCCCGGGCGACGGCCTCCACCAGGTCGATGGGCTTGCCCACCCCCATCAGGTAGCGCGGCCGGTCGGCGGGCAGCATGGCCGGGGCGTAGTCGAGCACCGCGCACATCGCCTCATGGCCTTCCCCGACGGCGAGGCCACCGAGGGCGTAGCCGTCGAAGCCGGTCTCGATCAGCCGATCCGCCGATTCCCGGCGCAGGTTTTCGAAGGTGGACCCTTGCTGGATGCCGAACAGCACCTGGCTGTCGCGGGTCCCGAAGGCGGCTTTCGAACGGGCGCCCCAGCGGGCCGAGAGCTCCATGGCGGCGCGGGCGGCGGGCTCCTCGGCGGGCCAGGAGACGCACTGATCGAGCTGCATGACGATGTCCGAGCCCAGGAGGTCCGCCTGGATCTCGATGGAGCGCTCCGGCGACAGGACGTGGCGCGAGCCGTCGATGTGGCTGGCGAAGGTCACGGCCTCTTCCGTCACCTTGGAGATCCCGCTTAACGACATGACCTGGAAGCCGCCGGAGTCGGTCAGGATAGGCCCCGACCAGCGCATGAAGCGATGCAGCCCGCCGAGCCGCTTCACCCGCTCGGCCGTGGGCCGCAGCATCAGGTGGTAGGTGTTGCCGAGGATGATGTCCGCCCCCGTGGCCGCCACCTGGTCCACGGTCAGGGCCTTCACCGTGGCCGCCGTGCCGACGGGCATGAAGGCGGGGGTGCGGATGGTCCCGCGCGGGGTCTCAATCGTCCCGGTGCGGGCGGCGCCTTCGGTGGCGGCGATGGTGAAGGGGAAGGCGCTCATGTCCGGAACCACAGGCTGGAGTCGCCGTAGGAATAGAAGCGGTAGCCGCTCCCGATCGCGTGG
Source organism: Caulobacterales bacterium (assembly GCA_947474395.1). Classification (GTDB taxonomy): domain Bacteria; phylum Pseudomonadota; class Alphaproteobacteria; order Caulobacterales; family Caulobacteraceae; genus CANJID01. Next base: position 49,186 of record CANJID010000007.1, on the reverse strand, counting down.
GCGTAGGCGGCCCGCATGGCGTCCTGCCCGGCGAAGGCGGCGACCAGCATCACCAGGGTCGACTTGGGGAGGTGGAAGTTGGTCATCAGCACGTCGGCAGCCCGGAAACGGTAGCCGGGGGTGATGAAGATGGCGGTGTCCCCGGCGAAGGGGCGGATCACCCCATCCTCGCCCGTGGCGGACTCCAGCAGGCGAAGCGAGGTGGTGCCGACGGGCACGATGCGCCCCCCGTTCGCGCGGACGGCGTTGAGGGCGGCGGCGGTTTCGGCCGACACCTCGCCGGTCTCGGCGTGCATGTGGTGGTCGGCGACCTCGTCGGTCTTGACCGGCAGGAAGGTGCCCGCGCCGACGTGCAGGGTGACGAAGTGGGTGGAGACGCCGCGCGCCCGCAGGGCCTCCAGCAGCTCGGGCGTGAAGTGCAGGCCGGCGGTGGGGGCGGCGACCGAGCCGTCGTTGCGGGCGTAGACGGTCTGGTAGTCGCGCCGGTCGCGGTCATCCTCGGCTCGGCGGGCGGCGATGTAGGGGGGCAGGGGCATGACCCCCAGGGCGGCGATCCCCTCGTCAAGGGCGGGCCCCGAGAGGTCGAAGGCCAGGGTGCACTCTCCGCCCTCGCCCTTGGCCTCCAGGGTGGCGTCCAGGCCGTTCAGCAGGCAGGCGTTGTCCCCGTCCTCGCCGAAGCGCAACCGGTCGCCGGGCTTCAGCCGTTTGCCGGGCTTGAGGAAGGCGGTCCAGCGCGAGGGCGACAGGCGTTTGTGCAGGGTCGCCTCGATCCGCATCACGAACTCGTCGCGGATGCGCACCCCCGACAGCCGCGCCGGGATCACCCTGGTGTCGTTGAAGACCAGGGCGTCGCCGGGGGAGAGCAGGCCCGGCAGGTCGGCCACGACGCGGTCCTCGACCCCGCCGGAATCGCTCTTTGGGCGCACAACCATCAGCCGCGCCGCGTCGCGCGGGCTCGCGGGGCGCAGCGCGATCCGGTCCTCCGGCAGCTCGAAGTCGAAATCCGACAGGCGCATGGCGGCGCATAGGCGCGAGGCCCGCGCCCGCGTCAACCTAGCGGGCTGGCGCGGCCTGCACCGGGGTCACCTGGAAGTAGACGAGCTGATCGGCCGGATCCTTCCACTTGGGCGCCAGTTCCTGGGCCTTGCGGAAGTCGAAATAGGCCCCGCGAAGGTTTTCCTGGCCCCAGCGGGCCAGGGCGCGGAAGTAGTAGGCCTTCTCCGGCTGCTCGACGCCGAGGTCGAGGCCGTGGGTGATCTCCGCCTCGGCTTGCGCCCATTGCTCCTCGGCGACGAGCACGCCGCCCCGACCCACGTAGGCTTCGCCCAGCTTGGGATAGACCTTCACGGCCTCCTCGAAATCCGCCATGGCGAGGGTGTTGTCCTTCCGCTTCAGGTAGATGGCGCCGCGGTTGACCAGGGTCGCCGCCCGGTCGCGCGCGTTCAGGGGATCGCGGATCAGGGCCAGGGTGCAGCGTTCTATGGCGATGGCGTCGGTGCGTCCGGCCCTTGCGTAGGCGAAGCAGACGCCGGCGATGCCGCCGATCTGGATGACGGCGCCGTGGGCTTCGCCGGCCGAACCCGGCGCGGCGAGGGCAGCGGCGATCAGAAGGGCTAGCATTGCGGCCTCCCGGAGAGACGGCGGCCATTATAGCGCGTTTTGCGTCCAGAGAACGAGACGCGCCTCGCTTGCCGCTCCTGTGCGTTTCCCCTAAACGCTGGCGCCCCCAAGCAGGCGTTTCGGCGCGAAGAGGATTCGGTCATGAGCCTTGCCTTCCTGTTCCCCGGCCAGGGCAGCCAGGCGGTCGGCATGGGCGTCGAACTCGCCCACGCCTTCCAGAGCGCCCGCGAAGTCTTCGCCGAGGTGGACGAGGCGCTGAACCAGCGCCTGTTCCGGCTGATGAGCGAGGGCCCGGAAGAAGAGCTGACCCTCACCGAGAACGCCCAGCCCGCCCTGATGGCGGTCAGCCTGGCGGTGGCGCGCACCCTGGAGAACGACTTCCACGTCGGCATGGAGGGCGCGTCCTTCGTCGCCGGCCACTCCCTCGGCGAATATTCCGCCCTGGCGGCCGCCCGGGCCATCGGCCTGAAGGATGCGGCTCGCCTCTTGAAGCTGCGCGGCCAGGCCATGCAGAAGGCGGTCCCGGTGGGCGAGGGGGCCATGGCCTCCCTGATCGGCCCCAAGGTCGACCTGGCGTTGGCCGAGCAGGCCGCGGCCGAGGGCGCCAAGGTCGGCGTCTGCGTCGTCGCCAACGACAACAACCTCGGCAACATCGTCATCTCCGGCGAGAAGGCGGCGGTGGACCGCGCCATCGAGGCGGCCAAGACCCTGGGGGCGCGGGCGATCCCGCTGAACGTCTCGGCCCCCTTCCACTGCCCGATGATGGGGCCGGCGGCCGAGGCCATGGCCGAGGCCTTGGCGGGAACGGCCATCGCCGCGCCGCAGCCGCCGGTGGTCGCCAATGTCACCGCCCGCCCCGAGACCGACCCCGCCGAGCTTCGCCGCCTGCTGGTCGAGCAGGTCACGGGCCGGGTCCGCTGGCGCGAATCCATGGTCTGGATGGCCCAGCAGGGCGGCGTCACCCATTTCGCCGAGGTCGGGACCGGCAAGGTGCTGACCGGCATGGCCAAGCGCATCGCCCCGGACGCCCAGGCCTCGGCCCTCAACACGCCCGCCGACCTGGAAGCCTTCGCGGCCAGCCTGTAAGGGAACTGCCATGTTCGATCTTTCCGGCAAGACGGCCCTGGTCACGGGCGCCAGCGGCGGCATCGGCGGCGCGGTCGCCCGGGCCCTGCACGCCCAGGGCGCCCACGTGGTCCTCTCCGGCACCCGCGAGGCCGCCCTGCAGGCGGTCGCCGACGAGCTTGGGACGCGGACCTCGATCGCTGTGGCCGACCTCTCCGACGGCGCCTCGGTGGACGCCCTGGTCGGCAAGGCCGAGGAGGCCGCCGGTCCGGTGGACATCCTGGTCTCCAACGCCGGCCTGACGCGGGACGGCCTCCTGATGCGGATGAAGGACGAGGACTGGACCCTGGTTCAGCAGGTCAATCTGGAAGCCTTCTTCCGCCTGTCCCGCGCCGCCATGCGCGGGATGATGAAGCGCCGCTGGGGCCGGATCATCGGCATCACCTCGGTGGTCGGCGTCACCGGCAACCCGGGCCAGACCAACTACGCGGCTTCCAAGGCCGGGATGATCGGCTTTTCCAAGTCCCTGGCCCAGGAAGTCGCCAGCCGCAGCATCACGGTCAATTGCGTGGCGCCCGGCTTCATCGCCAGCCCCATGACCGATGCGCTGAACGAGCAGCAGCGGGCCGCCATCCTGACCCGTATCCCGGCCGCGCGCCTGGGCGAGGGCGCCGAGATCGCCGCGGCCTGCGTTTATCTCGCCAGCGAGGAAGCTTCCTACGTCACCGGCCAGACCCTGCACGTGAACGGCGGTATGGCGATGGTCTGAGGCCGGATGCAAATTCGCGCTCGAAGCGAGCGCCGGGACGGGGCGGGGAACTGGTTTTCCCTTTGCCCGCTAGGGGCGAGGCCGCCTCTAGTGTCCTAAAAAGGAGTGTGATAGGCGTCGCCGTGAACGCGGCGCGCCTTTGCTGATAAGGGTGCGACGACGGAACGTGCTTCCGGTCCGCCGCTGCAGTCGAACCAAACCAAAGGGGTTGCGTATGTCCGACATTCTCGAACGCGTCCGGAAGATCGTGATCGAACATCTCGACGCCGATCCGGAGAAGGTCACCGAAAAGGCCAGCTTCATCGACGACCTCGGGGCCGACAGCCTCGACAACGTCGAACTGGTCATGGCTTTCGAAGAAGAATTCGACATCGAGATTCCGGACGACGCCGCCGAGCACATCCAGACGGTGGGCGACGCTGTGAAGTTCATCGCGGAACGCCTGGGCTCCTGATCTCCGGTTCCTGGCCGCCGGGGCGGGACGCGGCCCGGGCGGGACGCGGATTCTCGTCCTCCCGGTCGCGGAATCAGGAGTAGGAAGACGCTCATGCGTCGTGTCGTCATCACCGGCATAGGATTGGTCACGCCCCTCGCCTGGGGGGCGGAAGCCAGCTGGAAGCGACTCCTCGCCGGACAGTCCGGCGCGGGTCGCATCTCCGCGTTCGATCCCACCGAATATGCCTGCCAGGTGGCCTGCGAGGTGCCGCGCACCGACGGTCGCGGCGGTGGCGGACCGGACTATCCGAACGCCTTCGACGCCAACGCGGTGATGTCGCCGAAGGACCAGCGCCGGGTCGAGGACTTCATCCTGTTCGGGGTGGCGGCCGCCGAGGAGGCGATCCGCGATTCCGGCTGGGCGCCAGAGACCGAGGACGACCGCTGCCGCACCGGCGTGATCGTGGGCTCGGGCATCGGCGGGCTGAACGGCATCTACTACGCCTCGCTCGAGCTGCAGGAGAAGGGTCCCCGGCGGATCAGCCCCTTCTTCATCCCCTCGTCCCTGATCAACCTGTGCTCGGGCCAGATCTCGATCCGCCACGGCTTCAAGGGCCCGAACCACTCGGTGGTCACGGCCTGCGCCACCGGCACCCACGCCATCGGCGACGCGGCGCGCATCATCAAGTACGGCGACGCCGACGTGATGGTGGCGGGGGGGACCGAGGCGGCGGTCGGCCCCATCGGCATCGCCGGCTTCGTCGCCTGCCGGGCGCTCTCCACCAACTTCAACGACCGGCCACAGATGGCTTCGCGTCCCTACGACAAGGACCGCGACGGCTTCGTCATGGGCGAGGGCGCGGGCGTCCTGGTGCTGGAGGAGTACGAGCACGCCAAGACGCGGGGCGCCAAGATCTACGCCGAGGTGGTCGGCTACGGCATGTCCGGCGACGCCTACCACATCACCGCCCCAAGCCCGGACGGGGACGGCGGCTATCGGGCGATGGAGGCGACCTTCCGGGACGCCAAGATGGACCCGGCCGACATCCAGTACATCAACGCCCACGGCACCTCGACGCCGCTGGGCGACGAGCTGGAGCTGGGCTCGGTGGAGCGGATCATGGGCAAGGCAGCCGGCAAGCAGTCCCTGTCCTCGACCAAGTCGGCCATCGGGCACCTTCTGGGCGCGGCCGGCGCGGTGGAGGCAGTGTTCTGCGTCCTGGCGCTTCGCGACCAGATCGCCCCGCCGACCATCAATCTCGACAATCCGTCCGTGGAGACTCCCCTCGACCTCGTGCCGCACAAGGCCAAGCCGATGGAGATCAAGGCGGTGCTTTCCAACAGCTTCGGCTTCGGCGGGACCAACGCCTCGCTGATCTTCGTCAAGCCGGAGTGACGTCGGCGATGTTCGCGGGGCCGAGGCGCTGGCTGGCAGGGCTCGCAAGCGGGCTGACCACCCTCCTCGCCATCGTCCTCGTCGGCATTCTCGCGGGCGCCTGGCTCTACAACGCCCCGGGTCCTGCGGCGCGCAAGGGCGCCGAAACCAACGTCATCCTGAGGAAGGGCGCCGGGCTTTCCGAGATCGCCGGCGCGCTGGAGCGGGGGGGCGTGGTGCGCTCCTCGGCCTTCTTCCTCGCCGCGGCCCAGCTGTCCGGCTCGGCGCGGGGGTTGAAGGCGGGGGAATACGCCTTCCCCAGCCGCGCCTCGCTGTCGCGGATCGTGGCCAAGATCAAGTCCGGGGACATCGTCCACCACCACATCACCATCGCCGAGGGCCTGACCTCGCAGCAGGCCGCCGACATCCTCTCCAAGTCCGATATCCTGACCGGCTCGGCGCCCACCCCGCCGGAGGGCGCCCTGCTGCCCGAGACCTATGAGGTGACCCGCGGCGACGACCGGGGGGCGGTGCTGGAGCGCATGACCGGCGCCCGCGATCGCCTGCTCGCCCAGCTCTGGGCCAAGCGCAAGCCCGACCTGCCGTTCGAGACCCCGGACCAGGCGGTGACGCTCGCTTCCATCGTCGAGAAGGAAACGGCCCTGGCGTCGGAGCGGCCCAAGGTGGCCGCGGTCTACATCAACCGCCTGCGCCGGGGCATGCCCCTGCAGGCCGACCCGACCATCGTCTACGGCGTCAGCGGCGGCGAGCCCCTCGGCCGGGGCCTGCTGCAGTCCGAGCTGAGCGCGGACGGGCCCTACAACACCTATCTGAACCCCGGCCTACCCCCGACGCCGATCGGCAATCCGGGCAGGGCGTCGCTGGCCGCCGTGCTTGACCCGCCCTCCACGCGGGACCTCTACTTCGTCGCCGATGGCTCGGGCGGCCACGTCTTCGCCGAGACCTACGAGGAGCACGAGACCAACGTCGCGCACTGGCGCCAGGTCGAGCGTGAGCGGAAGGCCGCGAAGCCGGCGGTTCCCCCAAGCGCTCCCGCCCGCTAGAAGCCAAGTCATGGCACTTTCGGGAATGACCGGATTTGCGCGCCGCGAAGGCGCGCTGGGACTGTGGACCTGGGCCGTGGAGGCCCGATCGGTCAACGGCCGCAACCTGGAGGCCCGCTTCCGCGGCCCGCCGGGGTTCGAAGCCCTGGACAGGGTGGTGCGCGAGGGGGCCCAGGCGCGCTTTCAGCGGGGCCAGATCAATGTGGGCCTGTCCGCCCGCCAGGCCGAGAGCGGCGCCGCTGTCCGCCTCAACACCGACCAGCTTGAACGGCTGATCGCCGCCTCGCGCCCTTATGTGGCCGCGGGCGACGCGGCCAAGCCCAGCTTCGACGGCCTCCTGGCCCTGCGCGGCGTGATGGAGGTCGCCGACGACGCGGCCGACCCGGAGGCCCGCGCCGCCCTCGAAGCCGCCATGAGCGCCTCCATCCTGGCGGCGCTTGACGCGCTGAAGCTGGCGCGAGGGGAGGAGGGTACGGCCCTCGCCCCCGTCCTGATGGGCCAGGTGGACCGGATAGAGACCCTGGTGGCCACCGCCGAAACCCAGGCCACGGCTCAGGGCCCGGCCCTGAAGGAGCGCTTCTCCAAGCGGATGGCCGAGCTGATGGGCGAGACCGCGGGCATGGAGGAGCGGATCGTGCAGGAGGCCGCCATGCTGGCCGGCAAGGCGGACGTGCGCGAGGAGCTGGACCGCCTGACCGCCCACGTGGCCTCGGCCCGCACCCTGGCGACGGGGGAGGGCGCCGCGGGCCGCCGCCTCGACTTCCTGTCCCAGGAGTTCATGCGGGAGGCCAACACCCTGTGCTCCAAGTCGGCGGCGGCGGACCTGACCACCACGGGGCTGGAGCTGAAGGCGGTGATCGAGCAGTTCCGCGAGCAGGTGCAGAATGTCGAATGAGCGCGAGCACCGCCGCGGCCTGATGCTGGTGATCTCCAGCCCCTCGGGGGCCGGCAAGAGCTCCCTGGGACGGCGCCTGTTGGAGGACCACCAGGGGATCGACCTCTCGGTCTCCTGCACCACCCGGCCGCCGCGCCCCGGCGAGGTGGACGGGCGCGACTACCATTTCATCGACCGGGCCGAATTCGACGCCAAGATCGCCGAGGACGCCTTCCTCGAATGGGCCGAGGTGCACGACAACCGCTACGGCACCCCTCGCGCTCCGGTCATGGCCGCGCTGGAGGCCGGACGCGACATCCTGTTCGACATCGACTGGCAGGGCGCCCGCCAGATCTGGGCGGCCGGCGCCGAGGACGTGCTGCGGGTCTATGTCCTGCCGCCCTCCATGGCCGAGCTGCGCAAGCGCCTGTTCGCCCGCGCCCAGGATTCGGCGGAGGTGATCGAGCGGCGCCTCGCTCGCGCCAAGGCCGAGATCGCCCGCTGGAACGAGTACGACTACGTGCTGGTCAACGACGACTTCGAGCGGGTCTATGCCGAGCTGACCTACATCTACCGCGCCGAACGGGACCGGCGCCTGCGCAATCCCTGGCTGAACGAGGTGGTTCAGCGGCTGCTGGACGAGCCGATCTAGGCCCCCACAAAACTGTCGCCAATCCCTAGCTTAGCCGTCACATGCGGCGGCTACGGCCCCTTGTTCAGTACCGAACGGGGGATATCCATGTCGCGCCACCACCTTCTCGCCACGGCCGCAGCCGGCCTGGCGCTCTTCGCCGCTGGCGCCGCCGCGGCCGACTCCATCGCCTACAACGCCCCCAACTACATCGCCGTCCCCGGCTCCACCTCGGTGACCCTGAACGGTACGACCTTCGTCAACCAGGGGCTCGTCGGCACGGCGAGGCTGGCGGCTGACCTGCACGACTTCAACGGCGAGACCCTGGGCTCCTTCTCGGGCATGGCCATGGACCTCAGCAGCTGGCGGCGCCTGGCCGACGGCTCCTACACGGGCACGATCTTCACTCTGCCGGATCGTGGCCCGAACAACATCGGCGGCTTCACCACCACCAACTTCGCCGCCCGCCTGAACCAGTTCACCTTCGCCCTGAACCCCTACACGGGCTCCAGCGCTGTCGCCGCCTCGACCCAGCAGGCCAAGCTGACCCAGTCCGGCGGGTTCCTGCTCCGCGACGCCACCGGCGCGCTCTTCACCGGCCGCGATCCGCAGACCGGCGTGATCGTGCGGGACGGCATCTCCTATCCGACCCCGCCTGCGGGCGACGCCGGCGCGGGCAAGATCGCCATCGACGCCGAGGCGGTCAGTTTCCTGGGCGACGGCAGTTTCTACGTCGGCGACGAGTATGGCGCGGCGATCTACTACTTCGACAAGACGGGCAGGCAGATCGGCGCCATCCAGGCCAACCCCGACCTGCTGCCGCGCGTGAACGGGGCGATCAATTTCAACGGCGCCAATGACTCGCCCCTGGTCGCGGGCTCGACGGGACGCCGCTCCAACCAGGGCATGGAAGGGGTCTCGGTTTCTCCGGACGGCACGCGCCTGTTCGCCGTGCTGCAGAGCGCGACTTTGCAGGACAACCCCACCAACGTGGCGGTCCGCCGTAACAACACCCGCGTCCTGGTCTACGACATCTCGACCAACAAGACCCCGACCGCGCCGATCTCCGAATATGTGCTGCAGCTGCCGGTCTATAACAACAGCCTCACGGGGACGGGCGCGGCCAGCGCCACCGCCGCCCAGTCGGAGGTCCTGGCCCTGAACAACACCCAGTTCCTGGTGCTGTCGCGGGACGGCAACGGGCGCGGCACCAACGGCAACGCCAACGCCATCGCCTTCAAGAGCGTCCTGCTGGTGGACACCGCCGGGGCGACCAACATCGCCGGCACGGCCTTCTCGACCGGGACCAGCCCGACGCCGATCTCCACCACGGCGGTGGGCAACGGCTCGGGCGCCCTGACCCCGACGATCACCCCGGTCCAGCAGGTCGAGCTGGTGAACATGCTCAACGCCGCCCAGCTCGGGAAGTTCGGGATAAACACCCTGACCGCCCCCTCGACCCAGTACACCCTGTCGGAGAAGTGGGAGGCCATGGGCCTTGTCCCGGTGCTGGAGGAAGACCATCCGCAGGACTTCTTCCTGCTGATCGGCAACGACAACGATTTCGTCTCGCACGACATCGACGCGGCTGGGGTGATCGACGCCAACGCCGCCCTCAGCAGCGCCACGGCCGGAACGGGGGACAACGACAACGTCATCCTGGTCTACCGCCTGACCCTGCCGACCTACATCGACCCGCGCGCCCTGGCCTTCCTGAAGGAGGCCGCGCCCTACGCCATCTCGGGCGCGCGGGTCGTGGGCGCCCAGATGGGCTCTGCTCCGGTCACGACGAGCCTGCAGAACCTGGCGACGGCCCGCCGGGCCCGCTTCGCCGGGGCCGACATCTCGGGTATGCGCGCCTGGGCCCAGGGTTCCTACAACCAGGCCTCGTCCCTGCCGAACATGGGCTCGGTGGAAGGCGGCGGACTGGCGGCGGGCGTCGAAGGCGGGACCAGCGCGGTCCGCTACGGCGTGTCCTTCGCGAGCAACTTCTATGAGGGCGACAAGAACTCCCTGTTCCGGATGAACGGCCGCAGTTTCGGCGCGAGCGGCTACGGCGGCTGGTTCGGCGCCTCGGGCCTCTATGTCCAGGGGTCCGTGGGCTACTCCAGCCTGGACCTGCGCGTGCGCCGGCCCTCCGCTTACGGCCTGATCGCGCGGGGCGACGCGGACGGCTCGGTCCTGTCCGTCGACGGCGAAGCCGGCTACGCCATGAAGTTCGGTCCCACCCGCTTCGGTCCCTTCGTCGAGGTCCTGTACAACGACGTTGGCCTGGACGCCTACACCGAGCACGGAGCCGCGCTCGGCAACGGACAGATCCCCGATAGCAAGCTGAAGCGCACCGAGGCCTCGATCGGCTTCGAGGCGACGTTCGGCGACGCCGGGCACGTTCGGCCCTCGCTCCGGATCGCCTACACCGCGGCGAAGGAAAGCGGGGACAAGAACGCCCTGGTCAGCCTCGCCTCGGTCGCGGGCTCGGCCCAGACCATCCGGCTGATCGGCGGAGACAAGAACTTCGTCAGCGGCCAGTTCGCCCTGGAAGGCGAATGGGGCGGCTTCGGCTGGCGGGCGGCGGTGCAGGCCCGCGACACCGGCGCCAGGGCCGCCGGTCAGGTCACCATCGGCCTCTCGAAGGCGTTCTGAGCGGGGCCCTCGAGAGGGGAGCGGTCAGCTCCCCTCGCCCAGGGTCATATAGAGCTCGGACTCGATCACCCACTGGCCGACCACCTTGCGCCAGGCGGCCATGTAGGTCCCCGACAGGTGCGTGTGGGTGGCGGGCGGCTTCCAGGTCCCGAGCCAGCGGCCGGTCTCGGCGGCGCGATCGCCGGCCAGGTCCAGGATCACCGTCTCGGTGGTGCGCACGAAGCTGACGAAGCCCGGCTCGCGGAAGCTGGCGGCATAGGCGGCGAGCACCGGCTCCAGTCCGACGATCAGGGCGCCGTCGCCGCTGATCAGGTTGATCTTCGGGTCGAGGAAGGGCCGCAGGCGGGCGGCGTCGTGGGCGGCGATCAGCTTGTTGGTCAGCTTGCGCCGGGCGCGGATGGCGTCCTCGGGGGCAGTCACAGCACCGCCTCGGCAAGCGCTAAGAACCCTTCCACCGGGATCACCTCGGCCCGGGCGCTGGGGTCGAGGCCGACGGAAAGGCACAGGGCCTCGCCGCCCAGGGTCTTGAGGCTGGAGCGCAGCATCTTGCGGCGCTGGCCGAAGGCGGCCCCGGTGACGCGCTCCAGGGCAGCCAGCAGGGCAGGGGCGGGGCGGTTCGCTCGCGGGACGATCTGCACCACGGCGGACTCCACCTTGGGCGGGGGGGTGAAGGCGCGGCCGGGCAGGGTCATGATGATGGAGGCGTCGGCCACCGCCTGGGTTATGACGGCCAGGCGCCCGTAGGCGTCGTCGCCGGGGCGGGCGGCGATGCGGATCCCCACCTCCTTCTGGAACATCAGGGTCATGGAGGCGATGGCGGTCTGGCCCGTCAGCCACTTGATCAGGAGCGGCGTGGCGACGTTGTAGGGCAGGTTGGCGACGATCCGTACCGGGCGGCCCGGCGCATGGGCGGCCAAGAGGGCGGCCTCGTCCACGGCCAGGGCGTCGCCCTCGATCACGGTCAGGCGGCCTTCCGCAGCCTCGCCCAGCTCTGCGAGCAGGGGGACGAAGCGGCGGTCCTTCTCCACGGCGATCACATGGGCCGCGCCGGTCTCCAGCAGGGCGCGGGTCAGGCCGCCGGGGCCGGGCCCCACCTCGATTACCGCGACATCCTCGAGCGGCCCGGCGAGGCGGGCGATCTTGCGGGTGATGTTCAGGTCCAGGAGGAAGTGCTGGCCGAAACCCTTATTGGCCAGAAGGCCTTGCGCGGTCAGGCTCTCGCGCAGGGACGGCAGGTCGGAAAGGTTCATGCGGCCTTGGGCTGCGCGGCCCCTCGGCGGGCGGCGATGTCCTGGGCCATCAGAATCGCCGCGATCAGGCTGTCGGCGCGGGCGACGCCGCGCCCGGCGATGTCGTAGCCCACCCCGTGGTCCGGAGAGGTGCGCACGATCGGCAGGCCCAGGGTCACGTTCACCCCGCCCCAGAAATCCAGGGTCTTCACCGGGATCAGGGCCTGGTCGTGATAGAGGCAGATCACAGCGTCGTAGGCGCGCCGCGCCTCGTCGTGGAACAGGGTGTCGGCGGGCTTGGGGTTCGAGCAGTCGATCCCTTCCGCGCGCAGCTTCACCGCCGCCGGATAGATGATGTCCAGCTCCTCGCGCCCGATCGCCCCGCCTTCACCGGCGTGGGGGTTCAGACCCGCCAGCGCCAGGCGGGGATTGGCGATGCCGAAATCCTGGCGCAGGGCATAGGCGGTCACGCGGCCCACCTCGGCGATCCGCTCGATGGAAAGCTGGCCGAACACGGCGGAGAGCGGGATGTGGATGGTTACCAGCACCGTGCGCAGATCCCGGGCGGTCAGCATCATCACCGGACCGCGGGGGCCGGGCATGGCGGCTCCCGCGGTCAGCTCGGCCAGGAACTCGGTATGTCCCGGAAAGCCGAAGCCGGCTTCGTAGAGCGGGGCCTTGGCGATGGGGGCCGTGACGAGGCCGGAGACCGCGCCGGATAGCGCCAGCCCCACCCCGGTCTCGATCCAGCGCACCACCGCGCCGGCGTAGAGGGGCGACGGCTTGCCCGCGACCACGGGCGCCGACAGGGGCAGGTCCAGGACGGGGATGGCGTCGCGGAAGACATCGAGGGCGTCGGCAGGGGCGCCGACCCGGCGCAGGGGAACCGCGCCCCTGTTGGAGCCCGCCGCCAGGGCGTCATGGTCGCCGACGACGACGAAGGGCGGGCCGCCGGCGCGGAGTTCACTCCAGGCCTTGACCACGATCTCGGGCCCGATCCCGGCCGGGTCTCCGAGGCTGAGGGCGAGGGGACGCCGGGTTGCCCCCGGGGCGGTCACCGGACCGCGACGTTCGCCGAATTGCGCAGGTTGCGGAGCTCGCGGCGGGCGATCATCTGCAGTTCCTGGTTTTGCAGCAGGCTCTGGATGTCGTCGCGCGAGGGCGCGTTGGCGGCGGCGACGCGCCGGCTGCACAGGGCGATCAGGTGCAGCCCCGCCCGGGTGCGCACCGGGGTGCTGATCTGGCCGATCTGCAGGCCGTCGACCACCTGCCGGAACTCCGGCGAGAGGTCGTTCTGGTCGGCTTCGCCCAGATCGCCGGCGACCACGCCCTCCACCTTGGCGGACTCGGTCTCGACGGCGGCGCAGCCATTGATCTTGGCGCGCAGGGCCGTGAGCTGGGCCTGGGCGCTGGCGAGCTGCTCGGGGGTGGGCTCGGCCGCCAGGCGGATTGCGGCCTGCTTCAGGTCGACCATGGTGGCGCCGGTGCCGGCCCGCTTGTCGCGCAGGACCAGGATGTAGACCCCGTCGGGGGCCTCGACCAGTTTGGGGAGCTGGCCCGGACGCATCTGCTCCAGGGCCTGCTCCAGGTAGGGCTGCATGGTGCCCGAGACCAGCCAGCCGGCGTCGCCGCCGTTGGCCGCGGTCGGGGCGTCGGAGAACTGCCGGGCGACGCCGGCGATGGGCGTGCCCTGCTGCAGGGTGTTGATCAGCCGCTGGGCGCCATCGACGGCGGCCTGCTGGCCCCCGACCCGCTGGGCGTCGATGAAGATCTCAGAGACCAGGTACTGGGGCTTGGAGGACTCGGCGTTGATCCGCCGTTGCGAGGCGTTGACCTGGTCCTCGGAGATGGTGATCCGCCCGCCGAAGCGCGCGCCGATGTAGCGCCGCCAGCCGATCTCGGCGCGGAGCTGGTCCTTCAGGGTCGTGACGTCGATATTCGAGCCGCGGAGCTGGGCGGTGAACTGCTCGGCGCTCAGGTTGTTCGACTGGGCGACCTGCTTGATCTCCTCATCGATTTCCTTGTCGTCGGGCAGCAGGCTTTGCCCGCCGCCCTGGCGGGCTTCCACGGCGCGGATTTCCTGCACCTGGAGATGCTCGTCCACCAGGCCACGCAGGGCCTCGGTCTGAATCTCCTGGACGTTCTCGGGCGTGGCCTGCACGCCGGAGGTCGCGACCAGCAGCCGAATGCGCTGGCGCAGGTCGTAGGAGGAGATCACCTCATTGTTGACGGTCGCGGCCACCTGTTCGGACAGGCCGGCCTGCTGCGCCTGCGCCGAGCCGGCCAGCAGGCAAACCGCGGCGATCGCGGTCAATCCACGCACACAAGCCACCAAGGTATCGGCCCTCCTTAAGGCCTGCCTGCCCGCGTCAACACGCATTCTTCAGAATCCTGAACCGCCCAATGTGGCGAGGGTTAGACGAATGGACACCGAATTCGAAGGCGCGATGGCCCGATCGTAAGTCCCGTCATGGGAATAGACTAGGTCGATGCGGATGCAATCATCCTGGTATATCAGGGAAAACTGCGCCGCTGGCCAGACCCCGCGCTGCAAATCCCGCGACGCATTGACGCCCAGGCCCCAGCGCTTGGTCACCCAGGCGACCGCGCCCATCTGCACCGAGTGGGTCTTGGCCCCGCTCAGGTTGCGGGCGTCGTAGAGGTAGCGGACCGTCCCCTGCATCCTCGGCAGGCTGAAATTGGCCCCCGCTTCCTCGCGCTTCAGCTTGAGATTGTCGCTGTCGAGGCGCGAGCGGGTGAACAGGGTCAGGCCGGCGATGGGCGTCAGGTCGGCGGCCGTCACCCAGTCGGAGGCGCGCTTTTCCAGCCCGCTGCCGAGGGCGAAGTTGGGATCGTTGTCGGTGCGATAGCTGCGGCCGAGCATGACGCTGCCCCGCCGTCCGCCGCCCCAGTCGGCCGAGACACGCCCGCCGAGGTTGAACCGCCGCCCGCCCTCGTAGCGGTCGTAGCCGGGGAAGCGGTTCACCTTGAACAGGTTGGTGTCGTCGAACTCGAAGGCCAGGGCGTCTTCGTTCGGGATGTTCGCGTCGGGCTTGTAGGTCGGGGCGACGACGATCTGCGCCAGGGGCTCGACGATCACGCTGGCGTTGCCGAACTGGCGGATGAAGGGCCAGCTGGCGTCCAGGCCGATGTTGCCGGAGGTGCGCAAGGTCGAGCTGTGGGCCGCCGAGGACCGGGTCTGCACGCCCGTGGCGCTGACCCTCAGGAAACTGGCGTCCGACAGGGAATAGGCGTCGGTGCGGCCGATGGCGAAGGGCGAGAGGCGGATGCCGTTGGTCAGGGTGTAGGTCGCGCGCCAGTTCAGCTCGGCGCTGGCCCGGCGGCTGTCGGAGAAGGCCAGGTAGTTGGTCCCCGGCTGCACCCGCGAGACCGAGATCAGGGCGGGGGAAGCCGGTTCCAGAGCCGAGGCCGCCTGGCCGTTGCGGGTCAGGACCACCGCGTCGCCGCGGAACCGCAGGCGCCCGCCGAGGATCGGCTGGAAGAAGTCGTAGCGGCTGTCCACCAGGGGAGCGGCCAGGGGGAAGATGTCGTTGTCGTCGTTGGACAGCAGGGCCCGCCCGACCTTGACCACCCGCAGGCTCTGGAAGCCCAGGGCCGCCGTCGAGAGGTAGGTGTCCCGGTCCTGCCGGGTGGCGTAGACCTGGGAGATCAGGCGCAGGGTGTCGGTGGTGAACAGCCCGCGGTTCACATAGACGTTGCCGATGTTGTAGCGGGCGAAGAGGGTCGGGTCGGAGACCCGCTCCAGGCCGAAGCCCCAACCCCACTTGGGGTCCAGTTTGAAGAGCCCGTCGGCGAGGATGTAGCTGCGGTTGGTGGCGTCGCCGTACTTCCCGGCGTTGTCGAAGTTGTGCTCGTAGGTGTAGCCGACCCGCGCCCGCAGCGACCCCGAATAGAACCGCTTGCGGTAGTCCAGGTTCAGCAGCGGGTTCACCGCCGTGTTGAGCTGCGGGCTGATGATCAGGTCCTGGTAGGGCGAGATCACCCACAGGTAGGGCTGTTCATAGGAGGCCCCCCGGCGGTTCGAGTACTGCAGCTTGGGGGCCAGGAAGCCCGAGGCGCGAGGCGCGCTGGGGTCCGGGGTCCAGAACACCGGCGCGTAG
This sequence comes from Caulobacterales bacterium, assembly GCA_947474395.1. Taxonomy (GTDB): domain Bacteria; phylum Pseudomonadota; class Alphaproteobacteria; order Caulobacterales; family Caulobacteraceae; genus CANJID01. Next base: position 33,360 of record CANJID010000007.1, on the reverse strand, counting down.
AAGACGGGCACGCCTTTCACCCGGATCACCGCGTTGCGGTAGTAGATGATCTTGTGTTCGCTATCCTGGATGATCTTGCCGGCCTGGATCGACCAGCTCGGGGTCTTGGGATCGCCCTTCTCGGTGCAGATCTCGCAGGGCGTGTAGATCGCGCTGTTGAGTTCGGTGAGGGTCTCGGTGCGCCGAATGGCGGCGCCGGCGGCCATGGTGGCGTTGTTCTGCAGCCGGGCCGAGAAGCCCATGGCCACCCCCGCCCGCATCTGGTCGTCGAGCTCGACCTCCTTGGCGTATTCGACCGTGCCGTCCGGATTGATCATCACCACATTGCCGGTGGCGTGGGCCGCCCCGGTGTTGGTGTCGTAGACCAGCCGGTCGGCGCGCAGGATGCGGCCCTGGTGGCGCGCCTCGACCGAGCCCTCGGCGGTGACGGTCTTGGTGTCCTGATCGTCGACCAGGGTGTCGGCCTCGATATAGACGTCGGCGTCGGCGGACTTGGTCGATGCGGGCGCCGTCGTCGAGGCGGTCGGGGAAATGGGGCCGCGCAGCGCCGGCGCATCCTGGGCCCAGGCCGCGTCGGCGACGGAGCAGGCGGCCAGGGTCAGGGCGAGCGCGCCCACGCCGGCGAGCAGCCGCGCGCGTACGGGCGACGTTCGAAGAAGGCTCGGGCGGCCCTTACGGCGCATGACGAAAAACGCTCCCTCCCCCGACGCACGGAATCGGCGGCCCGCAAGGCTAACCCGCTTTCAGGCTGGCGGCAGCTTCCTCCGACGCCGAAAGGGCCGGGTCAACCGTCTTCGGTGTAACAAAGCAGGGTGACCCCCGCCAAAAGCGCCAGGATGGGCGGGGTCCAGGCGGCGACGAACGGCGGCAACAGGTCCGCCCGGCCCAAGGCCATCGAGAACTGGTTGAGGAAGAAGACCACAAATCCCAGGGCCACCCCGGCTCCGGCGAGGGCCGCCAGCCCCCCCAGCCGCAGCAGGCGAAGCGAGAAGGCCGCCGCCAGGATGGACATGGCCGCGAACAGCACCGGCGTCGCCAGGAGCTGGTGCAGCTGCAGCCGGTAGGTGGTGGCCGAGAAGCCCGCGCCCTCGGTGGCGCGGATCACGCCCGGCAGGCTCCAGAAGGGCACGGCCTGGGCCGCCGCCGTCCGCTGCAGAGCCGTGTGCTCGTCGAGGTTGGTGGGGATCGACAGGCTGTCGTAGTCCACCGCCTCCGCCCCGGCCGTGGCCTCGCGGGCTTTCGTCAGCCGCCATTGTCCCCGGGTCAGCCAGGCCTCGGCGGCGTCGATCCGGCGCGAGAAGCGCAAGGCCCCGTCGTCGTCCACGGCGTAGACGAACATCGAGACCGTCTTCAGCCGCACCGGGGCGCCGGGAATGCGGCTGTCGCCGCGGATGATGATCTGGGTGCGCCCGTCCCCCTGACGCAGCCAGATGGCCTTCTGCGCCTCGGGCAGGTAGCCCTCCATCATGTCGCCCTGCACCCTTTGGAAGCGGGCGTTCATGGCCGAGGCGATCGGGTTCAGCGCCACCACCGTCAGCACCCCGATCGCCACTGCCGCGCCGGCCGCGGGCAGGATGAAGCGCCAGGCCGAAAGGCCGGCGGCGCGCATGGCCACCAGCTCGGAATGCCGGTTCAGGTTCACAAAGGCCGCCAGCACGCCGAACAGGAAGGCGAAGGGCAGCAGCACCAGGATCACCGAGGGCGATTCCAGCATGGCCAGGCCGAAGACGTCGAAGGGCGTCACCTCCTTGGCCCGCACGCCCACGGTGCGCGACAGCTCCACGAAGTCGATCAGCAGGATCACCGCGGTGATCACGGCCAGGGCCGCGCCGACCCCCATGAGGGTGCGGACCATGACGTAGCGCTCGATGCGGGTCAGGCGGATCATGGGGCGGCTCATTGCGCCTGCCTCACATAGGCGGGGATGGCGACGGCGGGGCCCTTGGGCGGGTCGGGCAGGCGGCTGCGGTAGAGTTGGGCGGCGGCGAAGCCCAGGGGGACGATGGGGACGAGGTACTGCAGGACGTTCAGGGCCGGGGTGGAGGAGGACGCCGACTGGGCCGCGAATCCCAGCAGCCGCACCCCCGCCGCGATCCCCGCCGCTGTGGCGATCCTGCGGCCGTAGCCGGTGCGGCTGAACGATCCGCCGAGGACCGCCGTCAGGGCCAGCGCCATCAGCGTCAGGCTGTAGAGCGGGGAGGAGAGGCGGTAGTGCGCCTCCGCCAGCATCTTCTTGCGGTTCTGCGCCTCCCAGGGCTGGGTCAGGTCCGGGAAGATCAGCTCGTGCAGGAAGCGGTCGGGAATCTTGTAGTGCAGCACCTCCTCCTGGCTGACGAAGGGCGACAGCTCGAAGACGTACTCGTCCCAGGACAGGTGGTTCAGCACCCCCTTGGCGTCATAGGCCTGGTTGGAGCCCTTGCGCATGATCAGCACCGGCTGGCCGTTGCGCTTGGTCAGGCGCCCGGTCTTGGCGGCGTAGGTGGTCGCCGCGCCGTTGCGGCCCTGGTAGATGAAGACGTTCCGTAATTGGCCTTGCGCATCAGCGCCTTGGGCATAGACGGTCAGCCCCCCGGCCTGCTGGTTGAACTGCCCCTCCTGCACCAGGCTGGCGGCGAGGTCGGTGCGGATCTTGAACAGCTCCTCGCGCATCAGCCGCGCGCAGACCGGCTGGGCCCAGAGCTGCAGGAACAGGGTCAGGACCGCCGCCAGGGCTGCCAGGCGGAAGGCGGGGGCGGTCACCCGCCAGCGGCTCATGCCTCCGGCGAAACAGACCACGATCTCCTGCTCCATGTGCAGGCGGTTCAGGGTGACGAGGGCCGCGACGAACAGGGCGATCGGCATGACCAGGGCCAGCATCTGCGGCATGGTCAGAAGCACGACCTTGAGGAAGACGAACACCGTCTGCCCCTGGTCCACCAGGACATCGAGGAAGGTCAGCGACTGGCTCAGCAGCGTCACCGCCGTCAGGGCGGACGTCGCCAGGAAGGCCGGGAACAGCATCTGGCGGAACAGGTAGCCGTCGATCAATCGCATGAAGCGGCGCGCCTTACGCTGTTCCGAGTTGCGGGTTGGGGCCGCGCGTCCGATGTTCTACACGGCGGGCCAAGGCCGCGACAACGTCCGGCGAGGAGCTCGGCATGAAGATCGAATTCGTGGCGCCGTCGGCGGCGGCTGGAGAGGGCGACGCGCTCGCCGTCCTGGCGTTCGAAGGAGCGCTGCTGTCGGAGTCGGCCAGTGCGGCCGACGCGGCGGCGGGCGGGGCGGTGTCCCAGGCCATTCGCGCCGGGCGTTTCACCGGCGCCAAGGGTCAGTCCCTCGACTTCCTGGCCCCCCGCGGCGAGGGCTCGCGCCTCCTGGTGCTGGGCGCCGGGGCGGAAGCCGCCTTCGACGACCTCGCCCTGGAGCACGCGGCGGCCACGGCCTACGGCGCCCTGAAGACCTCGGGCTTGAAGACCCTGATGATCCGTTTCTCCGGCCTGTCGCCCAAACAGGCCGCCCGGGCGGCCCTGGGCGTGCGGCTGGCGGCCTATCGCTTCGACCGGTACCGCACCAAGGAAAAGCCTGAAGCCAAGCCCTCGATCGAGACGGTCAAGATCGCCGTCGAGAACGTCGCCGCCGCCCGCAAGGCCGATGTGGAGTCCGCCGCCCTGGCCGAGGGCGTCGCCTTCACCCGCGACCTGGTCTCCGAGCCCGCCAACATCCTCTACCCGGAAGAGTTCGCCCGGCGGGTCAAGGCGCTGGAGCGCCTGGGCCTGGAGGTCGAGATCCTGGACGAGAAGGCCATGACCAAGCTCGGCATGGGCGCATTGTTGGGCGTCGGCCAGGGCTCGGTGCGCGAGAGCCAGCTCGCCGTGATCCAGTGGAAGGGCGCCCCCAATTCCAAGGCCGCCCCCATCGCCTTCGTCGGCAAGGGCGTGACCTTCGACACCGGCGGCATCTCCATCAAGCCGGCCGACGGCATGGAGGACATGAAGTGGGACATGGGCGGAGCCGGGGCGGTGGCCGGGCTCATGCACGTGCTGGCGGGGCGCAAGGCCAAGGTCAACGCGGTCGGCGTCCTGGGCCTGGTGGAGAACATGCCCGACGGGAACGCCCAGCGGCCCGGCGACATCGTAACCACCATGTCCGGCCAGACCGTCGAGGTGATCAACACCGACGCGGAGGGCCGCCTCGTCCTGGCCGACGCCCTCTGGTACTGCAACGAGCGGTTCAAGCCGCAGTTCATGATCGATCTCGCCACCCTGACGGGGGCGGCCATCATCGCCCTGGGCAACGACTACGCGGGCCTGTTCTCCAACGACGACGCCCTGGCGAACGCCCTGCTCGAGGCATCCAAGACCGAGGCCGAGCCGCTTTGGCGCCTGCCCTTGCCGGCGGCCTACGAGAAGCAGATCGACAGCCTGGCGGCGGACATGAAGAACGTCGGCGGACGTCCCGGCGGCTCGATCACCGCGGCGCTCTTCCTGCAGCGCTTCGTCAGCGGCAAGCCCTGGGCGCACCTGGATATCGCCCCGACCGCCTGGAAAAAGCCTTCGACCGTGCCGACCATCCCCGACGGGGCGACCGGCTACGGCGTGCGCCTGCTCAACCGGCTGGTGGCCGAGCGATACGAGGACTAGAGCCGCGATGGCCGAGCCCTGCGAGGTCTGGTTCTACCACCTGGAGCGGACCGGGCTCGACCAGGCCCTGCCGGAACTCCTGGAGAAGACCCTCGCCAAGGGCTGGCGCGCCCTGGTGCGCAGCCCCGACCGCAATCGCATCGAGCACCTGGACGGCTGGCTGTGGAGCTGGCGCGACGACTCCTTCCTGGCTCACGGGGTGGAGGGCGAGCCTCACGCGGAATTGCAGCCGATCTTCTTGACCACGGGTGCGAACACCCCGAACGGGGCGCAGGCCCTGTTCCTGCTGGACGGGGCCGAGCCGGGACCGCTGGAGGCTTTCGCGCGTTGCATCTTCCTGTTCGACGGCCGCGACGAAAGCGCGACGGCCGAAGCGCGGGCGAGGTGGAAGGCGGTCAAGGCCGGCGGCCACCCGGTGTCCTATTGGCGTCAAACCGAGCGGGGGGCTTGGGAAAGGCAGGCATGAGACCTATCGCCTCCATCCTTCTGGCCGTCGCTGTCGCCGGCTGCGGGGCCCCGCCGTCCACGCCCAAGGTCACAGCTTCAGCGCCTACGCCCGCAGCCTCGCCCTACGCGAACGGCGCCCTGCCGCCGCCGCCGGTCTACGCCCAGTCGGTCCCCCTGCCGCCGCCGGTTGTCGGCAGAAGCGTGGCGCTGCCCCCGCCCCTGCCGCCGGACCAGTGCGGGGCGCGCGAACTCGCGGGCCTCGTCGGCAAGCCGCGCACGGAAATCCCGGTGCCCGTCGACCTGTCGAAGCGCCGCGTGATCTGCACCACCTGCCCCAAGACCCAGGACTTCAGCCCCGAGCGGATGACGATCCAGTACGACGCCTCGACCGGCCTGGTGACCAGCGTCGCTTGCGAGTGATCAGGTCCCGATCAGGTCGCTGGGCAGGATCGTGGCCACGCCCCTGATCTCGATGGCGAGGTCGAGGTTGGCGTCGAACAGGCCGTTCTTGTTGACGTCGATGATGAGGTAGACGTCGTTGACCGGGCCGGTGTCGTCCTGGGTGGCGTGCAGCAGGGACGCGCCGCGGGTTATCCCGCCGCTGTCCTTGAATACAGTGCCGGCGGCGATCAGCGCCTGGAAGGCCGCCCCGGCGTTATCGACGCCCGGCGTATTGAGCACCCCCTTGTCGGCGATGGTCAGCTGGGCCTGGGTCACGCCCATCTGACGCAGGTCGATCTTGTCCTGGCCGGAGATGAATCCCATCACCGCGTCCATGGTCCCGGTGTTGGCGACTGTGAACCGGTTGGCGCCCGGATCACCGGCGCCCGTACCGAAGTAGGAGTCCGTCGCCGCCTTGTAGACCAGGGTGTCGATCGCCTTGTGGTTCGAGCCGAAGCCGGTGACTCCGCCGCTGTTGGTCACGGTGCCGCCGCTCAGGAGAATCAGGTCGCCGCCGCCGCCGCCGTAGACGGTCTGGGCCACCGCCGCCGTCGACAGGCCGGGGCTGAGGGTGTCGTTGGCCGAGCCGCCGTTGATGTTGATCGAGACGGTCGCCCCCGTGGCCGGGTCGCCCCGGATGGTCAGGCTCGCGGTCGCGGCGGAGCCGTCGATCAGCATGTTGTGGCTGGAGTTGCCGGTGAACAGGAAGAAGGCCTGCGAGCCGCTGATGGTCACGGTGTTGGGGGTCGAGGCCGCGGTGCTGAACGTCATGCCGTTCTCGGAGCCGAAGTTCCCCGAGGTCCAGCTTCCGGCGGAGACGATCTTCAGGGTCTCCACCTGGCCTGCGGACGCGGTTCCGCCGAGCTGAAGCTGCGAGACGCTGACGCCGGCCTGGCCCCCTATGTTGGCCGTGTTCCCGTTGTCGAACACGAGGTTCAGGATATCCGACGGACCGGAGGCGTCCCGGAGTTGCAGCTGGGTGCCGCCCTGCACGGTTCCGTTGGCTATGACCGTGCCGTTGGCCGGCAGGTTGAGCCGCTGCTGCGCCACCGTGCCGCCGCTGAGATAGGTGGGCAGGGCCCCGCCGCCGACCCCGGTCCCATAGGCGGGCGGGCCGGGGGCGTAGGTGGTCAGGATGTTGGAATTATAGACGGCCGTGCCGTTGGCGATGGCTGCGTTGTGCTGGTCGACGGCCAGGGCGTAGGCGCCCACGTCCGCCTTGATCGACTCCTCCATGATGTAGCCGATGATGATGGCCTTGGTGGCGAGGTCCTGGTTGAACTGCGCCGCCCGCTGGGCCGCCACCTGCTGGAAGAAAGTGATCGACCCCTGGATCGCGGTGATGGCCGCGGTGGCCTGAGGGCTGCCGACCACGGCCGCGCCCACGAGCTGCTCATAGGCCGTGGCGACCGTCTGCTGCAGCGTCAGGCCGCCGTAGGTGGAGGCGAAGGCCGCCGCGTTCGGCCCCTGGAAGGCCTGGCTGATGGCCAGGTTGTAGTAGCGGTTCTCCAGGTTGAAGCCGCCGGCGCTGGGGTTGGTCGCCGTGCCCGTGGCCCCGTTGTAGTACGAGGTGTTCAGCCCCGAGCCGGGGGTGTTGAGCAGGAAGTTGATGCCCGCCTGGCTGGGCGCCGAGCCGTTGAAATACTGGTAGATCGCCACCGCCACGTCGGTCGTCGCGCGGACCTGGGCGTTCTGCAGGGCGAGGGCGAGGGCCTGCTGGTCCGACAGGGTCCCGGCGGCGTTGGCCGCCGCGGCCTGGTTGAAGGCGGCGGCGGTGGCGGTGTCCGGAGCCTGTCCGAAGTTCACGGCCGTGTAGTAGGCGGTCAGCTGAGCGGCGGTATAGGGCATTGGCTTTCCTCGGAAGGATGGGGGTCAGCCGGCCCGAGCCCCACATAGTCCAACCACGCCACTACCCGAGCAGGCTCTGAAACGTCGCTCGTGACTTACCTCTCTGGCAACCGCCAATTGATCTCAAGACGGATTATCTGGAACCGTCCAATCATGCTGACCGAGAGGGGTCGCTTTCGCCCTCAACCCTGCCGACCGCTGCCGAGCGGGGTGACTCAGTCCGCCGCCACGGCCTCGTAAGCCTCCGCGGCGGCCATCCAGACGGCTTCGGCGGCGTCCAGGGCGGCCTGCGCCTTTTCCCGGCGCGCGGTGAGCTCGGCCGCCTTGGCGGGGTGCTTCACGAACAGGGACGGGTCGGCGAGCTGGGCGTCGATCTCCTCGACCGTGCGGGTGGTGCGGGCGAGGGTGGCTTCCGCCGCCTCCAGCTTGCGCTTCATCGGGCCGGGCTGAGGCTTGGGGCCTGAAGGTTTGGGCGGCGGAGCCGGAGCGGTCTCGGCGCGGTTCTGGGCGGGGGCGCGGGCGGCGACGCGGGCGCGGTCGAGGACGAACTTGGCGTAGTCGTCCATGTCCCCGTCGAAGGGCTTGATGCCCCCGTCGGCGGCCAGCCACAGGCGGTCGGCCACCAGCTCCATCAGCGAGCGGTCGTGGGTGATGAGGATCACCGCTCCCTCGTAGTCGTTCAGGGCGTCGAGCAGGGCCCGGCGGCTGTCGATGTCCAGGTGGTTGGTCGGCTCGTCGAGGATCAAGAGGTGCGGGGCCTGCATGGCCACCATGTTGAGCAGCAGGCGCGCCCGCTCGCCGCCGGACAGGTTGGCGACGGTGGTCTCGGCCTTGTCGAAGCCGAGGCCGAACTGCGCCAGCTTGGAGCGGCGCTGGGACTCGGACGCCTCAGGCATGGCGCGGCGCAGAATTTCCAGCCCCGTGTCGGTCGGGTCCATGGCCTCGATCTGGTGCTGGTGGAACCAGCCGATCTTGATGCGGCGGTCCCGGTGCATGGTGCCGTGGCGCACGGTCAGGGCGCCGGCGACCAGCTTGGCGAAGGTCGACTTGCCCGCGCCGTTGACGCCCAGGAGGCCGATGCGGTCGTCGATGTCGAGGCGCAGGTTCAGGTGGCGCAACACCGGCGGGTCCTCGCCGTAGCCCACGGTGGCGGCCTCCAGCCGCAGCAGGGGTGGGGCCAGGGGTCGGTGGGGCGAGGGCAGGGTGAAGGGAGCGACGCGCCCCTCGGTCACCGCGTCCACCTGCGGCAGCTTGGCCAGCATCTTCAGGCGGGACTGGGCCTGGGTGGCCTTGGAGGCCTTGGCGCGGAAACGGTCGACGAAGGCCTGCATGTGGGCGCGCTTGGCTTCGATCTTGCCGCGGAAGGCCTCCTGCTGGCGCATCTTCTCGGCGCGCCGCTCCTCGAAGTCGTCGTAGCCGCCGGTGTAGAGTTCCAGCTTGCCGTCGGCGAGGTGCAGGATCGCCTCCACCGAGTTGTTGAGCAGCTCGCGGTCGTGGCTGATGACCATGGCGGTGTGGGGGTATTTCTTCAGCCGGGCCTCGAGCCACAGGGCGCCTTCCAGGTCGAGGTAGTTGGTCGGCTCGTCCAGCAGCAGGACCTCGGGCTCGGCGAACAGGGCCGCCGCCAGAGCCACCCGCATCCGCCAGCCGCCGGAGAACTCCGACATGGGCCGCGACAGGTCCTCGTTGGAGAAGCCCAGGCCCGCCAGGATTTCCGCGGCGCGGGAAGGGGCGCGGTCGGCGTCGATCTCGATCAGCCGGGCGTAGATCTCCCCCAGGTGCTCGGGCTCTGCGGTGTCCAGCTCGCCCATCAGGCGGTGACGTTCGACGTCGGCCTCCAGGATGGTGTCGATAAGAGAGGTCGGTGTCGCCGGGTGCTCCTGGTCCACCGAGCCGAGCCTTGCGCCCTTGACGAGGTTGATCTCGCCCCCGCCGGCGACCAGCTCGCCCTTGATCAGCTTGAACAGGGTGGACTTGCCCACGCCGTTGCGGCCGACGAGGCCGACTTTCGTGCCCGTGGGCACGGTTACGCTGGCGCCGTCAAAGAAGCGGCGGCCCCAGGCGTCGAACGTGAGGTCGTTGATCTGAAGCATGGGTACGGAAATCGAGCCGGTGAACGCCTTGGCGGGACGGGAAGGCGCCGCTATAAGCCCGCGACCCTGTAAAACCAATTGTCCTGAGCGATCACCCCATGACCGAACGCACCTTCTCGATCATCAAGCCGGACGCCACCCGGCGGAACCTGACCGGCGCCATCAACGCCGTCATCGAGAAAGCGGGCCTGCGCATCGTCGCTCAGAAGCGCATCAAGATGAGCCGCGCCCTGGCTGAAGAGTTCTACGGCGTCCACAAGGAGCGCCCCTTCTTCGGCGAGCTGGTCGAGTTCATGACCTCCGAGCCGGTGGTCGTGCAGGTGCTCGAAGGTGACAACGCCGTGGCGAAATACCGCGAAGTGATGGGCGCCACCAACCCGGCCAACGCCGACGAGGGCACCATCCGTAAGCTCTTCGCCGTCAACGTCGGCGAGAACTCGGTCCACGGCTCCGACAGCCAGGACAACGCGGCGATCGAGATCGCCCAGTTCTTCAAGGCCGAAGAGATCGTCGGCTAAATTTCTCCAGCCCGCTCACCCCGGCGAAAGCCGGGGCCCAGGCTTTTTCTGAAACCCACTCGCTCTACAGGTAAAAAACCTGGGTCCCGGCTTTCGCCGGGATGAGCGGGTGTTGGGGTTATGCGCTTACGCCAGCTCCCCCGTCGCCAGCCACCGCGCGCACCCGGGGCCAAGCTTCTCGACCGCCGTCCGCTCGTAGGCGGCGACCTCCTCCGCCGACAGCACGTCGCGCCAGCGGCCGTTCACGCCCTTGTTGATGAAGCTGGCGCCGCCGCCGTCGAAGATGATCCCGCCCACGGGGGCGAAGCGGTCGGCGTTGGCCTTCATGTAGTCGAAGGTGCAGCGGTGCACGATCCCGGGCCAGTCCGCCTCCGGGATGTCGATCTCCAGGAAGTCGGCGATGCGGCCCATCTCGCCGGCGAGGTCGGCCTTCAGGTCGTTGAAGTGCACCAGCTTGACGTTGGGGAGGTCCCGCACGGCCCACCAGCTGGAGACGCTGTCCCACAGGGACCAGTGCGGGGCGCCGTCGTTCTCCACCCAATGGCGGAAATAGCGCCGCACGTCCGGGTCGGGCTTGTCCATCTTCGGGCCCACAAGGCCGGGGGTGTCGTTGAGCATGGAGTACCAATGCTCGTTGGCCTGGACGTGGTGGTTGTACATCGAGAAGAGCACGTCCCGCCCGTCGCGGCCGACGTAGAGGTATTTGGCCTTTGGCGAGAAGACGAGGGCGTCCACCGGCAGGTGGGTCTTGATGATCCGGCGGTGTTCCTGCGCCGCCATCATGGCGTGCTTCACCGGAGTCGGCGGAACACGCAGGTCCAGCCAGGGGGAGACCTCGTGGATGGCCACCTCGTCGTCGCCCCCGAACACCAGCTGGCCGATGATCTGCTGCGTCCAGGTGGTGCCGGACTTGCCGTAGGTGGCGACGATCACGTCGTCTTCGCGGAAGGCGAAGTCGTTCCAGACGGTCGAATCCATGTGGTGGTTCTGCAGCTCGCGCGTCTTGCGCGGCCAGGCGATCTCGGACTGTTGCATCGGCGGCCCCCTATCAATCACATTCAAAATTGCAGGGATGGAGAAGGCAAGGGGAGGGGCGCATGAACAACCACTGGACCATCGTCGCCGGGCTGGCGGTCGCGTTCGGGCTGACGGCCTCAGCCTTCGCCGCCGCGCCGCCGAAGCCGCCCGTGGGTCTGCAAGAGACTTTCCAAGGTTGTAAATGGGAGGAGGTGCGGGGGCGCGTCCTGTCGATCTGGAGCTGCAACACCACGGACCTGCGCCTGGTCGCCGACGACCGCATTCCCGGCTTCGTGGTGGAGCAGGACGGCAAGGGCGACCGTAGCCGACCGGCGGTCCGTATCTTCCGCAAGGCCGCCAAGGCGCCGCTGCAATCGGTGCTGGCGGCGGCGAAGGCCGCGTCGCCGGGGCGCTACACTCCGCGCTGCGCCTTCGCGCCCTGGCCGTCGGTGAAGGAGGCCAAGGGCCGCGTCGCCCTGGAGCCGACAGGCGCTCCGGCCAAGGCCTGGGCCGCGAGCCAGAGGACCAGCACCATGCCCGACGAGCCGTGCGGCCCGCTCGGCGTCGGCTATGTCGGCGACCGCTATTTCCAGGCCGTACGGGGCGATCCCACCGTGGTGGTCTTCATCGACCGGGGCAGCGAGATCCAGATCTTCGACTCGGACACCCTTCGGCCCGCGCCGAAGCGCTGACCCGCTCTTGCGCCGGAGCGCGGTTCGCCGCAGCGTTCAAGCCATAAGGGGAGACGCAACCATGGTCAGGGGTTGGATGCTCGGCGCCGGGCTGGCGGCGGCGCTGGCGCTCGCGGGCGCGGCGCTGGCCGAGCCGCCGGCGGAGATCGCGGCGAAGATCCGGGCCTCGGGCCAGGCGATGGACGCCAGCGTCATGGCCATGTACGCGCCCTTGCACCCCAAGCCGCCCTACACCGGCGTGACCGTGGTCCGCGACCTGGCCTACGGGACCGACCCCCTGCAGAAGCTCGACGTCTTCGCCCCGCCGAACGCTGCGGGCGCGACGCGGCCGGTGGTGATCTTCGTCCACGGCGGCGGTTTCGTGCGCGGCGACAAGCACGGCAATGCGGACTCGCCCTTCGAGGACAACCACCCGCTCTGGGCCGCCCGCAACGACATGGTGGGGGTGAACATCAACTACCGCCTCGCGCCGAAGGACCCTTATCCGGCGGGAGCGGCGGACCTGGCCTCGGCGATCGCCTGGGCGCGGGCAAACGCGGCCAGGTACGGCGGCGATCCGGGCAAGATCTACATCTGGGGGCACTCGGCGGGCGCCAACCACGTCGCCGACTATGTCGCCCACACCGAGCTGCATATCGGCCCGCGCGGCGGTGTGGCCGGGGCGATCATCCAGTCGGCGACCTACGCCGACAGTCGTGTGGAGGGGGTCACGCCGCTTCGCGCCGGGAGCGCCGGCAACGGGTTGCCCGCCACGGCTGTCCCTGTGACGGCGCCGCCGACGAACGCCTATTACGGCGCGGACCAGAGCCTGTGGTCGGCCGAGGCCTCCCTCGCCCGCATGGAAAAGAGCCAGATCCCCATGCTGCTGGCCTATGCGGAGTTCGACCCGCCGGGCTTCCAGAGCTACATGCGGCGGCTCAACGATACCCTGGTCAAGGCGGGCAAGCCGCCGCGGGCCCTGCTGCTGCTGAAGGGCCACAACCACTTCTCGGAAGGGGCGATGATCGGCACATCCGACGACAGCCTGACCGGGCCGATGCTGAGCTTCATCAGGAGCGGCCGCTGAGCCGCCCCGCCATAGAAACGAACAGGGAGAAACCCATGAAGATGCGGATCATCGCCGGCGCCGTGGCGCTGGCCGGGCTGATGGGCGGCGCGGCCGCCATGGCCCAGGTGCCGGCCAATATCGCCGCCGCCCTGAAGGAGATCGGCCCTCGGATCGAGACCCCCAAGACGACCGCCCTCTACGCCCCGATGATCGAGGTCGAGCCCTACAAGGGCATCGTCGTCAACCGCGAGATCTCCTACGGCCGCGACCCGAAGAACACCCTGGACATCTTCACCTCGGCCGTTCCGGGGCGGGGCAAGCCGGTCCTGATCTTCGTCTCCGGGGGCGGCTTCGTCTCCAACTCCAAGGTCATGGGCGCCGGGCCCTTCTACAATAACGTCCCCCTGTGGGCGGTGAAGAACGGCATGGTGGGGATCAACGTCACCTACCGCCTGGCGCCGGCCAACAAGTGGCCCTCGGGCATCCAGGACATGCGGGCCCTGGTGCTCTGGGCCAGGGACCACGCCGCCGCCTATGGCGGCGATCCCAACAAGATCTTCCTGTGGGGCCACTCGGCCGGCGCCGGCCACGTGGCCGACTACGGCGGCCATCCCGAGCTCTACGGCGCCAAGACGCCCGAGGTGTCGGGGCTGATCCTCAGCTCCGGTCCCGGTTACGCCTTGAAGCCCGGTCCGGCGGCCTCGCCCTACTACGGCACCAACGACGCGGCCGAGCTCACGGCCCGCTCGGCCCTGCCGGGGCTGGTGCAGGGGAAGACGCCGATCTTCCTCAACACCGCCGAGCTCGACCCGCCCAACGCCAAGCCCGTGTCCGACGAGTTGAACGCGGCCCTGTGCAAGGCCGGCCGTTGCCCGACCTACATCGGGGCCCTGCCGGGCGCCTCGCACATCTCCGAGACCTTCGCCGTGGGCACCCCCGACGAGAGCCTCTCGGGCCCGGTGCTGAAGTTCATCCGCGGCGTGAAGTAGGCGAGCCGTCCGAGCATGGCCGACCGCAGCTACACCGAGACCCTTGTGCTGCTCGACCGCAAGGGACTGAAATATTCGACGGTGTTCGACATCGGCAGCGCCGACGGCCACTTCTTCGTCGAGCACTACGCCTATGGCCTGTTCCGGGGCGGGGCCAAGCCGGTCAACATCGACCCCAATCCGGTCTATGAGCCGACCTTGCGCGCCATCCAGGAGGGGCTCGGCGGACACTACCTCCTGGCGGCGACCTCGGACGCTGCCGGCGAGGTGGTGCTGACTGACTCCCAGCACCCCTACTGGAGCTCCCTGCGCCCGCCCGACGACTCCTACTGGAAGCGGATCAACAAGCTCTCGACCGAGAGCATGACGGTCCCGGCCCGGCGCCTGGACGACATCGCCGAGGAGCTGCAGCTCCAGGGCCCCTACCTCATCAAGCTCGATGTGCAGGGGGCGGAGTTGGCCACCCTGCGCGGGGCGCCCAAGGTCCTCGCCGAAACCAGCGTCGTGATCTGCGAGGCCGACGTGGAGGACTTCCAGGCGATCAACGCCGAGCTGGTCGCCGCCGGGTTCATCCTGTTCGACATCACCGTGCTGAACTACCTGGCCGACCAGTCCCTGGGCTGGTTCTACCCGGTCTACATCCATTCCCGGTTCAAGGACCTGCTGGAGACCCAGATCTGGCGCCAGGAGAGCAACCAGCTGGCGATCCAGAACCAGGCCGAGCGGCGCCGCAAGGTGCTGCTGCGGGTGTCCGACCTCCTCGCCAAGCTCAAGTCCGGCGCGATCAAGTAGCGCAATTGACGAGCCCGCGACGGGCGAGCCTGCTGAGGGCCGTTGCAATCGGGGGCGTCATAGAAGCGCCAACTGCTCAGGATCGGAGACTCCATGTCCAAGCTTCCCTTCGCAGCCGCCTGCGCGGCCGCCCTCATGCTCCTCGCCGCCGGTCCCAGCCTTGCCGGCCGGCCCAACCTCGCTCCGCCCGCGGGCACGCCCATGGCGACCACGCACCTGAACCCCAATACCGCCACCCAGGCCCAGCTCGCCGCCGTTCCGCAGGTGGGCGCGACCCTGGCCACGGCGATCGTGCGCGGCCGGCCCTACGCCACCCAAGGCGCCTTCGCCAAGGTCGTGGCCGGCAAGGCCCCGGCCGACCAGATGCCGGCGCTCTACGCGGCCGTGTTCGTGCCGATCGACCTGAACACGGGGACCGACGACGAGTTGATGACCATCCCCGGCATGAGCGCCCGGATGATCCACGAGTTCGAGGAATACCGGCCTTACAAGGACCTGACCCAGTTCGACCGCGAGATCGGCAAGTACGTCGACGCGAGCGAAGTGGCGCGCCTGCGCAGCTACGTCACCGTCAAGTAGGGCGCTTCCGCCGAACCATGAGCACGAGCCTCGTCGCCTCCACGGCGGCGAGGACGCTTGCGTGGATGATGGCGTCGCGGGGCTCGAAGGCGGTCAGCAGCCAGTGGGCCAGGGCCAGGACCGCCGCCGGATAGACCAGCCGGTGGAGGTTCTTCCAGGCGCGCCTCATGAGCCGTACCGAGACGTCGTTGCTGGTGACCGCCAGGGCCACGAACAGGACGAAGGCGATCCACCCGGTCAGGAGGTCGATCTTCGCGCCCTCCCGGGTGATCAGGGCGAGGTCCATCTTCCGCCACAGGTAGGTCACGAGGTGGAAGGCGGCGTAGCCGAAGCTCGCCAGGCCGAATTCCCGCCGCCGCTTCAGCATCCAGAGGGGCAGGCCGGCCCGCGGGAAGGCCAGCCGCAGGGGCGTCACCGCCAGGGTCAGGATCAGGAGTTCGACCGAGATGTCCCCGGTCAGGTGGATCACCTGGCCGTAGGGGATGGCGTCGGTGGCGTACTGGATCGCTATGCCGAGGCCGGGCAGGGCGAGCACGAGCCAGAGGATCAGGCGGCGGAGCGGAACGGGCGTCATTGCTCTGCAACGCTTACGGGGAGTCCGCCCGTCGGTCCAGGCCGGGCGGATCGCGTCCTGCAAATGATAATGCCTCTCATTTTAGTATATATGCCGCCCGCGAAACCGATCGTGCAAATGATAATGCTTATCAATCCGGTATAATGGGACAGTCGGCGACCTGAGAGTCTGTCGCAACAAGTAGAAATCGCCGGATAGAATCCGTCCGTCCTCTTGTATGTTTAAATACCGGCCCATATCTTCCCGCCAAAGCAGTATTGAATCACGCGCCTCTGGGTGGGTCCGACCATGTCGCCGCATATTTCCCGTATCCTGAGAGGGGCGGCGACGGCCCTGGGCCTCGTCGTCCTGGCGGCGGGCCTGAGCCCCGCGGTCGCCGGTCCCCTGGACACCATTTTCGGCTCGCCCTCGGACCTGCCTCCCAGCGCGGCGGTCGAGCCCATGACCTCGCCGCCGGAGTTCCACAGCCAGAACGGCGAGCTGCGGGTGACGCTCGAGGCCAAGGAGTCGAAGGCCCGGCTCGGCAAGTTCGAGATCAACGCGGCGACCTATAACGGGGTCTACGGCGGGCCGGTCCTGCGGGTGAAGCCCGGCGACGTGCTGCACGTGCGCCTGGTCAACCACCTGCCCCAGGCCACCAACATGCATTTCCACGGCCTGGCGGTCAGTCCGCAGGGCCACGGCGACAACTCGATGAAGATGGTCGCCCCCGGGGAGACCTGGGACTACGAGGTGCCGATCCCCAAGGACCACCCGCCGGGGGTCTACTGGTACCACACCCACGCCCACAGCTTCGCGGAGCGCCAGCTCATGGGCGGGCTCAGCGGGACCCTGGTCGTCGAGGGCTTCCAGGACAAGGTGCCCGCCACCAAAGCCCTTAAGGAGCGCATCTTCGCCCTGAAGGAGTTCCAGGCCGATCCGCAGGGGAACCTCGCCCGCGTCACCAAGGCCTACAACGTCGACATCAAGACCATCAACGGCCAGCTGATGCCGCGCATCGACATCCAGCCGGGCGAGACCCAGCTGTGGCGGTTCATCGACCAGACCGCGAACATGTATTTCCGCCTGACCCTGGAGGGACACACCTTCACCGTGGTCGGACGGGACTCCCAGCCCGTCGCCAATCCCCAGGCGGTGCGCGAGCTGATGTTCGGTCCCAGCGAGCGGGTGGACGTGCTCGTCACCGGGGGCCCGGCGGGGTCCTACAAACTGGTCTCCGAGCGCACCATGACGGGACCGGCGGGGGACGACTTCCCCAAGCAGAACATGGCCCTGATGGTCTCCGCCCGCGGGAGCGGCCCTGCCCCCGCGCCGCTCGGAACGGTCGCCGCCGCCCCCGGCGTGCTGAAGCCGATCCCCGGCGACCACATCGACGAGCACCGGCTGGTCGCCTTCTCGGAGGACCCGGTCACGGGCCTCTTCTTCATCAATCACACGGTGTTCGACCACGAGCGGGTCGACGTGAAGGTGCCGCTGGGCTCGATCGAGGAATGGACCCTGCGCAACGCCTCGGACGAGCTGCACCTGTTCCACATCCACCAGGCGCCGTTCCAGGTGATCGCCATCAACGGCAAGGCCGTGCCCTTCGACGGGCTGGTCGACACCGTCAGCGTGCCGATCCACGGCGAAGTCAAGATCCGCATCGCCTTCACCGACCCGAACATCATCGGCCGGTTCATGTTCCACTGCCACATCCTCGAGCACGAGGACAAAGGCATGATGGCCCAGATCGAGGTCTACGACCCGAAGGTCGGGCCCATGCCCGAGGGCCACGACACGACCCACATGAACCACGCCAACATGGACACCCCGAATGCGCCCCGCTGACCGCCGCTCCCGCAGTCTCGCGCCGGCGCTGACCGCGGGCGTCCTGGCGGCCCTGGTCGCCGCGCCCCAGGCCTTCGCCCAGTCGGCCCTGACCACGGGCCAGGCGCGCGCGACCGGCCAGGCCCAGGCGGCGGCCGCCGCGCCCGAGGACGGCGATGTGGAAGTCGGCGGCTGGCCCAAAATCGGCTTCGAGACCGTCGCCGCGCTTGAACTCGGCGGCATGAACCCCGACAGCGGGCGCGCCCGGCCGGCGAGCCTCGACTTCCGTTTCGACTCCACCGCCCTGATCGAGCTGAACGACTCCCTGCAGATCGACGCCCTGTTCCAGTACAAGTCCAAGCAGCCCCGGCCGCTCACGGACGCCAACCGCAACCTCTTCTCGAACCAGGGGGCGGGGCGTCGCAACGGCGGGCGGTTCAAGGAGCTCTACGTCCGCAACGGCGACTGGCGCTTCGGCAAGTTCGTGCAGGACTTCGGGCGCGGCTGGGACATCCTGCCCGGCCTCTTCGCCACCGATTTCGCGGAAGAGCCGGAGGACGGCTACGAGCCCGCCGAGATGCTGGGGGTCGAGCGCCTGCACGTCTTCGACAACGAGGACGGCGGCTGGCAGCAGATCACGGTCGCGGCCTTCATGATCGACCGCACGATCCTGCACGAGACCTTCCCCTACAACGAGGGGCGGATCCGCTACCACGACGGCGGGGTGGGCAATACGCGCCTGCCCGAGAACGTCATGGCCACCTGGGACGTCTACAACAAGCCCGTGGGGAACTGGGCCCACATGAACTACCAGGCCAGCGTGATCCGCTGGGGCAGGGCCTACGGCGCGCAGAAGGGCGAGTGGTGGACCACCCTCGGGGCCGACATCTCGATCCCCCTCACCGGCACGGTGGAAGACACCCTGCGCGGCAGCTACTCGCAGCTGAAGCTCTACGTCGAGGGCGCGCGGCGGGACAATTTCGACGGGGTCTCCGGCAAGACCCGCCAGTTCCTCTCGGGCTCGGCCGAATACCTCTACGGGCCCTGGGTGTTCGACCTGACCACCACCCAGCGCTGGACCAAGACCCCGGGGCTGGGGACCGAGCGCGACCGGCTCTACACGGCGACCGTCAGCTACGCCCTGCCGTCCGACACGGTGGCGGCGATCAGCGTCGCCAAGGAAGGCGTGGCGGGGCGCGAAGGGGTCTATATGGGCTTTCGCCTGACCCAGACCCTGACCACCTGCAACCGGTGCCTGGCCAAGGGAAGGGCCTTCTAAGGCCCGAACGACCATGGCCATGAAGCGATCCCAGCTCTCCGGCGTGCGCCGCTACGCCGACAACCTGCAGCACGAGATAGACGGGGCGGCGATCTACGCCGCCCTGGCAGGCGCCGAGGCCGATCCGAACCTCTCACAGCTCTACGGGCGGCTGGCCGCCGTGGAGGAGGAGCACGCGGGCTTCTGGCGGCGCAAGCTGGAGGCGGCGGGAGCCAGGGGGCCGACAAGGCCGAGTTTCCGCGCCAAGGCTCTGGTCTGGCTCGCCCACAAGATGGGCCCCGGCGTCGTCCTGCCCATCGTCGGCGCCGGCGAGGCGCGGGACAGTGGCCACTACGACACCCAGGCCGATGCGAAGGACGCCGGCATGGCGGCCGACGAGCGGTCGCACGCCCGGCTGATCCGCGCCGCCGGCGAGGGGCGCCAGGGCATGGCCGGCCCCGCGGTCGCGCGGCTGGAGGGGCGTCACCGGGGCGCCGGCGGCAATGCGCTGCGCGCCGCGGTCCTGGGCGCCAACGACGGCCTGGTCTCCAACCTCAGCCTGGTGATGGGGGTGGCGGGCGCCGCCGTTTCGGAGAAGGCCATCCTGCTGACGGGGCTCGCGGGCCTCGTCGCCGGGGCCTGCTCCATGGCCATGGGGGAATGGCTTTCGGTCACCAGCGCCCGCGAGCTGTTCCAGGCCCAGATCGCCGTCGAGGCGGCCGAGCTGGAGGAATCCCCGGAGGAGGAGAAGGAGGAGCTGGTCCTGATCTACCGCTCCAAGGGGCTGGACGAGGCCGAGGCGCGGGCCCTGGCCGACAAGCTCCTGTCCGATCCCGCCACGGCGCTGGACACCCTGGCGCGGGAGGAGCTCGGCATCGATCCGCGCGATCTCGGCGGCTCGGCCTGGGCGGCGGCGGGGGTCTCGTTCCTGCTGTTCGCGGGCGGGGCGGTGTTCCCGGTCGCGCCCTTCGCCTTCCTGCCGGGCAGTGCGGCGGTGGTCACGAGCCTGATCCTGAGCGGCGTGGCCCTGGCCATGGTGGGGATGGCGACCTCGCTCTTCACCGGCCGCAGCGCTCTCTTCTCCGCCACCCGCCAGGTCGCCATCGGCTATGCGGCGGCCCTGGTGACCTATGGGGTGGGGCGGCTGGTGGGGGTGTCGATCAGCTAATTGGAGAAGCCGAGGTTCGCCCGGACCATGCGGTCGACATCCGTCAGAATCCCGCGAGGGGCCGCACCGATCTTTTCCGCGTGACCGGCCTCGATGGTTGCGATTTTGGCCGCCCGCACGACCGACGGCGCCGGCAGACCTGCCTCCTCAAAGGCGGCTCCGAACGTCACGTCCCCCGGCCACGGGCGGTTCTCCGCGCTCGTGATCATGACTACCCAGAGGAGGGCGCCGTGCTCGCCGACACCGCCTGAGGAAACGACGAGGGCAGGACGCCTCTGACGTGTGGACCGATCAGTATAGGGAAACGGGACGCGTACGACGTCGCCGCGCTCAAAGTCCGGCATAGGCCTTGCGGTCGGCCTCGGAGTCCCATTCGTCGAAGGTGGCGAAGGGGTCGTCGGCGGCTTGGAAAGCCTTGGTCAGGATCACCCGCCCGCCGCTGATCTCGTAGGCGATCTCGTCGCCCTCCTTCAGACCCAAGGCGACGCGAACCGGCTGGGGAACGGTAGTCTGCGCCTTGCTGGTGATCCGGCTGGTGATCATGGCGGTAAGGATATTCCTTACTCGTTTTGACGTCTAGACGTCCAAATCCTCGACCGCGAACTCCGCGTTTTCCTGGATGAAGCGGAAGCGCAGCTCGGGTTTTCGGCCCATCAGGGTCTCGACCAGGTTGGCGACGTCTTCCTCGTCCCGGGGCAGGGTCACGCGGGCCAGGGTGCGCTTGCCCGGGTCCATGGTGGTTTCCTTGAGCTGGGCCGGCATCATCTCGCCCAGGCCCTTGAAGCGGCCGATCTCGGGCTTCTTGCCCTTGAAGGTGGTGGCCATCAGCTCTTCGCGGTGGGCGTCGTCGCGGGCGTAGACGGTCGTCGCCCCATGGCTGATCCGGTAGAGCGGCGGCAGGGCCAGGTAGAGCTTCCCGGCCCGGATCATGTCCGGCATCGAATGGTAGAAGAAGGTGATCAGGAGCGAGGCGATGTGGGCGCCGTCCACGTCGGCGTCGGTCATGATGATGATGCGGTCGTAGCGCAGGTCCTCTTCCTTGAACCGGTTTCCGGTCTGGACGCCGAGCGCCAGGAGGAGGTCCGACAGCTCGACGTTCTTGGCCGCCTTGTCGTTGGCGGCGGAGGCCACGTTCAGGATCTTGCCGCGCAGGGGCAGGATCGCTTGGTTGGAGCGGTTGCGGGCCTGTTTGGCCGAGCCGCCGGCCGAGTCGCCCTCGACGATGAACAGCTCCGAGCCGTCCGCCCCGCTGGAGGAGCAGTCGGCGAGCTTGCCGGG
The DNA here is from genome assembly GCA_947474395.1 of Caulobacterales bacterium. Lineage (GTDB taxonomy): Bacteria > Pseudomonadota > Alphaproteobacteria > Caulobacterales > Caulobacteraceae > CANJID01. The sequence continues at coordinate 12,193 of CANJID010000007.1, read as the reverse complement.
CAGGCGCAGCTTGCGGGTGGCCGAGGCGCGGGCGACCTCGCGGTCCTTGCGCCGCTTCATCCGCTCCTCGGCCCGCTCGATCACGAACTGGAGGAGGGCGGTGGCGGCCTTGGGCTGGGCGGTCAGCCAGTGGTCGAGGGGGTCGCGCAGCACGGTCTCGACCAGCCGCTGGGCGTCGGAGGAGGAGAGGCGCTCCTTGGTCTGGCCCTGGAACTCCGGGTTCTTGACGAAGACCGAGATCAGGGCCCCGGCGTTGGCGATCACGTCCTCGGCGGTGATGGCGGCGGCGCGCTTCTCGCCGGTCATCTCGCCATAGGCCTTCAGCCCCCGCACCAGGGCGGCGCGGAAGCCGGCCTCGTGGGTGCCGCCCTCGGGGGTCGGCACGGTGTTGCAGTAGGACTGGACGAAGCTGTCGTGCTCGCCGAAGCCCGCGGGGGTCCAGGTGACCGCCCATTCGACCGCGCCCGCCTCGTCCTTGCGCTCGATGCGGCCGGCGAAGGGCTCGGGGGTGACGGTGTCGGCCGTCCCTACGCGCTCGGCCAGGAAGTCGGCCAGGCCGTTGGGGAAGTGGAACACGGCCTCGGCCGGGGTGCCGTCGTGGATGCGTTCGGCCGCGCAGGACCAGCGGATCTCCACGCCCCGGAACAGATAGGCCTTGGAGCGGGCCATGCGGTAGAGCCGCGCCGGCCTGAAGACCGCGTCGGGGCCGAAGATCTCATGGTCCGGCAGGAAGCGGACCAGGGTGCCGTGCTTGCGGGAGGGGCCGATCTTCATGGCCGGGGCCACGGGCAGGCCCCGGGCGAAGCCCTGGCGCCATTCCTCCCCGTCGCGCCAGACGGTGACGTCGAGGCGTTCGGAGAGGGCGTTGACCACCGAGGCGCCGACCCCGTGCAGGCCGCCGGAGGTCTGGTAGGCGCCGGCGGTGAACTTGCCGCCCGCGTGCAGGACCGTGAACACCACCTCCAGCGCCGACTTGCCCGGGTGCTTTGGGTGGGGGTCGACCGGGATGCCGCGGCCGTCGTCGCGGACGGCCAGGGTCCCGTCGGCCTCCAGGCTGACCTCGATCAGCTTGGCGTGGCCGGCGACGGCCTCGTCCATGGCGTTGTCCAGCACCTCGGCGAAGAGGTGGTGCAGGGCCCGCTCGTCGGTCCCGCCGATGTACATGCCGGGGCGGCGCCGGACCGGCTCCAGCCCTTCCAGCACCTCGATGGCGTCGGCGTTGTAGGAGCCGGAGGACGAGGCGGCGGCGGCGGGCGGCGTGGGGCGCGGCTCGACCGGCTTCGACCCCGCCGGCTGTACGGGGACAGGGACGGGCGCGTCGTCGAACAGACCTGGACCGGGGTTAGCGGCGGACTTGGACATGATCCCAGCAATGCAGCGATTCTGAGCCCTGCGGGTATCACCCGGGCGGGGACAAGCCTAGCGACGAGGCCGGGCACGCGCGCGATTGTGAGGCGGCGCGCTCTTAGTGAGCTGAAAAGGGGTACGGGGAGACCGTCTTAGTCCACTCCTCCACGACCACCGTGCGGGTGGCCGGCGGGGCGGCCCGTTCGCGGCAGGAAGGACGTTCGCAGAGGCGGCAGACGGGCCCCACCTGGGTGGCGCCCCCGCCCTCGAGGTCGCGACCACGGGCGTAGACCAGCCTGCCGGCGTGCTTCAGCTCGCAGCCGAGGCCGAGGGCCAGCCCTGAATCGCCGGTGTCGCTGTAGGCGGCGACGGGTCGGCGCACCGTGCGGGCGAAGGTGAAGTAGCGCTCCCCGTCCATCGTCTCGATCACCTGGGTCAGGATTCGCCCCGGGGATTGGAAGCAGGCGTGGATGTTCCAGCGCGGGCAGGCGCCGCCAAAGCGGGAGAAGGGGAAGGTCTCGCTGGCGAAGCGCTTGGAGACGTTGCCGGCGCAGTCCACCCGCATCAGGAAGAAGGGCACCCCGCGGGCGCCCGGGCGCGAGAGGGTGGTCAGGCGGTGGCACACCTGCTCGAAGCTGGCGCCGAACCGCGCCTTCAGCAGGGCGACATCGTATTCGCTCTGCTCGGCCGCCTCCTGGAAGGGACCGTAGGGCATGATTATCGCGGCGGCGAGGTAGTTGGTCAGCGATACCTTCAAGAGCCGGCGGGCGGGCAGGTCGGGGGGCGCGGCGGCCTCGACCAGGGCGTTCAGCAGGTCGCCCCCTTCGGCCAGGGCCAGCTGGTACACCACCGAGAAGGCGCGACTGGAAGCGCCGAGGGTCTCCGACAACATCAGACGGCGGCGGTGCGGATCGTAGCGCCGCACCCAGTCGCCCATCACCGCCAGCGGCATCACCCGCACCTGCACGCCGGCCTTCTGCAGCAGCCGCTGGGCGGCGGCCGTCTCGAAGCCATGGACGGGGACTCCCAGCTCCGTCGCGATCTGTTCGCCCAGGAGGTCGAGGTCGGGGAAATGGTTGCGGTGCGCCTGGATGTAGTCCCGGACCCAGTCAGTGGGCGAAAGTGCGGCGGAATGTTCCTCGGACACTTCCGGGGCGATCCCTGCGGCTTGGCGGCGGCGGGCGTCGGCATAGGCGCGATAGAGCCGCACAAGGGCTTCGGCAGTAGCGGGCGCGTTCTCGGCGAGGTCGGTGATCTCGTGGCGGGGGATCGCGAGGTCGCGGAAAATCGGATCGGCGAGGGCCTCGTTCAGGTCGGCGGCTCCCGTGGCGTCGGCGTCGCCTGAGAAAGCCCGCATGTCGAGGTCATAGGTCTCCGCCAGCCGCAGCAGGACCTGGGCGGTGACGGGACGTTGATTGCGCTCCAGGTGGTTCAGGTAGCTCGGCGAGACCCCGAGATCCTCGGCCATCCGCGTCTGGGTCAGGCCGAGTTCGCGACGCAGCCGCTTCATGCGGCCGCCCAGGAACATCTTCTTCTCGCCCATCGCCATCATGTGAAATTGTCACAAGCTCACAACGGTTCGCAAGTGCGAGATGACAAAATAACCCCGCCATTGCGGTGCGGTATGGACCGGAGGCTCCATAAGCCCGTTACCGTCTCGACTCATGGCCGCGCATGACAGGAGACAAATTGTGACTTTCGATGAATTGGTCCCTTCCGCTTCTGACGACCGCTTCGATGGCATTTCGCGACCCTACGGCGCGGCCGAGGTGGAGCGGCTGCGGGGGTCGGTCTTTATCCGCCATACCCTCGCCGAACGCGGCGCCAACCGCCTGTGGCGCTTGCTGGCTGAGGAGCCCTACGTCCACGCCCTGGGCGCGGTGACCGGCAACCAGGCCATGCAGATGGTCAAGGCTGGACTGAAGGCGATCTATCTGTCGGGCTGGCAAGTGGCCGCGGACGCCAACACCGCCTCGGCCATGTACCCCGACCAGTCGCTCTATCCCGCCAATGCGGCGCCGGAGCTCTGCCGCCGGATCAACCGTACCCTCCAGCGCGCCGACCAGATCGAGCACGCCGAGGGCGGGGCAAAGCGGGACTGGTTCGTCCCCATCGTCGCCGACGCCGAAGCCGGCTTCGGCGGGCCCCTGAACAGCTTCGAGATCATGAAGGCCTTCATCGAGGCCGGGGCCGCCGCCGCGCATTTCGAGGACCAGCTGGCTTCGGAAAAGAAGTGCGGCCACCTGGGGGGCAAGGTGCTGATCCCCACCTCCGCCCACATCCGCAATCTGGTCGCCGCGCGCCTCGCCGCCGATGTCATGGGCACGCCCACCCTGATCGTCGCGCGCACCGATGCAGAATCGGCCCGCCTGATCACCTCCGACGTCGATGAGCGTGACCGTCGCTTCATCGAACGCGACAGTCGTACGCCCGAGGGGTTCTTCCGGCTGAAGCCGGGCACAGGACTTCAGAACTGCATCGCCCGGGGCCTCGCCTACGCGCCCTACGCAGACCTGCTCTGGTGGGAGACATCCCACCCGGACCTGGAGGAAGCGCGCCAGTTCGCGGAGGCGGTGCACGAGCGCTATCCCGGCAAGCTCCTGGCCTACAACTGCTCGCCTTCGTTCAACTGGCAGGCCAAGCTCGGGGCCGAGGCGCTGGAGAGCTTTCAGCGCGAGCTCGGGGCTATGGGCTACAGGTTCCAGTTCGTCACCCTGGCCTGCTTCCACGCCCTCAATCACTCGATGTTCGAACTGGCCAGCGGATACCGCGACCGCGGGATGGCGGCCTATTCGGAGCTGCAGCAGGCCGAGTTCGCCTCGGAAGACGCCGGCTATAGCGCCACCCGTCACCAGCGCGAGGTCGGCACCGGCTACTTCGACGAGGTCGCCACCGTCATTTCGGGCGGGGCTGCGTCCACCACCGCCATGCAGGAATCCACCGAGACCGCCCAGTTCGTGAAGCAGGCGATTCCGGCCTAACCCAGAAGGAGAGACCATCATGACCATGGAACGCTATTGGGTGATCGGCGGCGACTACAGCTGCCTGGGCTTCAAGGCCCTTCGCGACGGCCTCCAGCAGTTGGAGGGGCCTTTCGAGGCTCGCTGTGAGGCCGAGGCCGCCTGGAAGCGCCTTTCGAGCGAGAGTTCGAGCCGCGCGACCGCCCGCTTCTCTATTGCTCACGAAACCATCGACGTCTGCCAGTAACGCGCAGGGCAGGATGACCGCCTTCCGCCTGCCGATCCTGGCTTTCGTTCTCCTGGCCGCCGGTTCTCCGGCCTTCGCCGCGGAGCAGCCGGTCGATCCTTACGTCGTCTCAGACGCCAACGCCGGAACCACCCCGATTCAGGGCGATGCGGTCTACAAGGCCTTTCACGGCCGCGAGGGCGTGGCGCGCATCGTCTCGGACCTGGTCGATCGCAACGTCGACGATCCGCGCATCTCCGACATCTTCAAGGCCGCCGACCTGGAGCGCCTGAAGCGGACCCTGACCGAGCAGTTCTGCTACATCCTCGGCGGGCCGGTCTCCTACACGGGCCGGGACATGACGGCGGCCCATAAGGACCAGGGCCTGCAGACCTCCGACTTCAACTTCCTGGTCGAGAACCTGCAGTGGGCCATGGACAAGGAAGGCGTGCCCTTCCGCGACCAGAACCGGCTCCTGGCCAAGCTGGCGCCCATGAAGCGCACGATGGTGGAGCGATAGGCCCTTAGGCCCCTCTCCCGGCGACTTCGTCGTCCGACCTCTCCCGCGAGGGGAGAGGTGTTTAGCCCTTCACCGCCCCCACCGCCTGCTCAAGGGCGGCGATGGTGCGGGCCTGCATCTCCGCGTCGAAGCGGGGGGAGGGGATGGCGACGCTGAGGCTGTGGGCGTCGTCCAGCGGCGCCCCGACCCCGACCACGCCGGGGGAGTGCTCCTCGAAGGAGATGGTGTAGCCGCGTTCGCGGATGCCCTCGATCTCGCGCCGCATCGCCTGTTCCTCAACGATGGTCTTGTCGGTGAACTGCAGGCGGGTGGAACGGGCGAAGTAGGCGGCGAGCTCGGCCTCGTCCACCCTCGGCGGGTCGGTGCGCGAACTGCACCGCTTCTACCACGTCCCCGCGTCCAACACGGCGGTGGGCCACATCGTGCTGGAGCGGGCGTAGTCTTCGGTTAGCGGGCGACCGCGGGGGCCGGGGGCGTCGCCGCCGCGTTCTGGGTCTTCAGCCCGGCGAACTTGCCGTCCGCGGTCTGGATCGACTGGAAGAGCCCGCCCGGATCCCCGTTGCGCAGGGGCGCATAGACCACGGTCAGGGTGTCGCCGATATTGAACATGCCGCGCTTGAAGCCCAGCCGGTACATGTTCTGAACGCTCTGGCCCTCCAGATGCAGGGTCTTGCCCGCGTCCTTGCCGTCCTTGATCACGATCTCCAGCTGCATGTGCGGGTTGGAGGGCGTGAAGTCCTTCACCACGCCCTTGACCGTGACCGGATGGGTCGAGTCGTACATGGCGGTGCTGTGGTGCGCTGAAGCCATGCCGGCCGAGGCGGCCAGCAGGCCGAGGCTAATGGCGGCGACGGCGATCTTCTTCATAGCAAGCGTCCTCTGGCTCTAGGCGTACGGCCGCGGCGGCGAATCTGCCGTGCGGCTCCAAACTTCAGTGTGTGCGCTTCGGGGGCGGCGTCATTGCGCCAGATCAAGGCAGAATGGCGACCGTCGGCTGTGATAGCGCGACGGCAGCCTGGCCGGACGCGATTCCCGAGGATTTCGATGCGACTCCAATTCCTGGCCGCCTGCGCCGTCCTGGCGGGTCTCGCCGCCTGCAGTCCCAAGCCGGCCGACACGGCGTCGGCCCCCACGCGTATCTACAGCGTGCAGGAGGTGATGAAGGCGGTGGTCGCGCCGTCTTCCGCGGCCGTCTGGAAGTCCCCGGAGTGGATGAACAATCCGGACGGACCCCAGCCCGACGCCAAGACCAAGGAAGCCGACTGGCAGGCCCTCCGGGCGGGCGGGGTCGCCCTGGCCGAATCGACCAACCTGCTGGTGATGGAGGGCCGCCTGACGGTCCAGCCGGGGGTGAAGCTCGAGGGCGAAGGCCAGCAGGGCAATCTCACCGCCGTCGAGATGGACGCCAAGATCAAGGCCAACCGGCCTCAGTTCATCAAGCACGCCCGCGCCCTGCAGGACGCCGCCCGCGAGACGGTGGTCGCCATCGACAAGCGCAGCCCCGACGCCCTGCTGGAAGCCGGGGGCAAGGTCGATGAGGCCTGCGAGGCCTGCCACAAGGCCTTCTGGTATCCGGGCGCGCCCTGATCCGGGACGCGCCCTCTACCTGGCTCCGCTACTTTGCGGGGGTGACCGGCTTGGTCCCGGCGGCGGCGACGGGGCCGGGGGTCTTGAGGCCCGCGAACTTGCCGTCGGCGGTCTGCACCGACTGGAAGAGCCCGCCCGGCTCGCCGTTGCGCAGGGGCGCATAGACGACCGTCAGGGTGTCGCCGATCTTGAACATGCCGCGCTTGAAGCCCAGCCGGTACATGTTCTGGACGCTCTGGCCCTCGAACTGCATCGTTTTGCCGGCGTCCTTGCCGCTGTTGACGACCAGCTCCAGCTGCATGTGCGGGTTGGAGGGGGTGAAGTCCTTGACCACGCCCTTCACGGTGACCGGGTGGGCGGAGTCGTACATGGCGGTCGAGTGGTGGGCGGCGGCCGGGCCCGCGAGAGCGGCCAGCGCGGCGAAACCCAGGACCGAAACAACGACTTTCTTCATGACGCAATGTCCCTTTCAGAGCCCGCACACTGCGCTTTCGCAGATGAACGCAGCTTGAGCGACGCATCGCGCCGGCGTTCAGGCGGACTCGACAGGGCGGAGGTCCCGGCGTTTCCTCGACGAAAATTCGGGGGGGTCCGTCGTGCGTGCAGCGCTCAGCCTTGGCCTGGCGATCCTGGCAGCCGTGTCGGTCGCGGCGGCTGTCGGCAAGGCCGCCCAGCCCAATTCGACCCAGGCGGCTTCGGGAGCGGAGAGGGCCCGCGAGATCGGCCTCCTGGGCCTGGGGGCGATGCGCCGGGGCGCCGACGGCCAGAACCCGGCCGCTCCGAACGCCGCCAACTACGACGAGGCCACGGCCAATCCTTATCCTCTGCCCGACCCCCTGGCAGGCGCCGGCGGCAGACGCGTCGCGACCCCCGCCCAGTGGTGGAGCGTGCGGCGCCCGCAGATCCTCAAGGCCATGGACGAGGCGCTTTACGGTAAGGCGCCGGCGCGCACGCCTCGGGTCGACTGGACGGTGAAGGAGACCCGCCGGGAGACCCTGTTCGGCGTCCCTGCGGTGTCGAAGCTTCTCGACGGACGGCTCGATAACGCCGCCTTTCCGGCGGTCGAGGTGCACATCCAGGCCCTGCTGGTCGCGCCCGAGGCGGCGGTCACGGCCAGGCGGAAGACCCCGGTGATCCTCTCCATCGACTTCGCCCGCCGCCCGCCTGGATTGCCCGCCGATCCGGGCGTGGACTACCGCCGGCAGATCCTGGAGCGGGGCTGGAGCTATGTGGTGTTCGATCCGACCACGGTGCAGGCCGACAACGGCGCGGGACTGACTTCCGGCGTGATCGGCCTGGTCAACAGGGGCAAGCCGCGCTCCCTGGACGACTGGGGCGTGCTGCGGGCCTGGGCCTGGGGCGCGAGCCGCATCCTCGACCGGCTGGCCGTGGAGCCCAACGCGGATGCGAGCAAGGTCGCGATCTTCGGCCATTCCCGCTACGGCAAGGCGGCCCTGGTCGCCATGGCCTACGACCGGCGCTTCGCTACCGGCTTCATCTCATCGTCCGGCGCGGGCGGGGCTGCGCCCTATCGGCGGCACTGGGGCGAGCAGATCGAGAACGTCGCCGCCGCCAACGAATTCCACTGGATGGCGGGCAATTTCCTGAAATACGCCGCCGATCCCCTGACCGCGAACGACCTGCCCGTCGACGCCAACGCCGTGATCGCCATGGTCGCGCCCAGGCCCATCTTCATCGGAGCGGGCCGCTCGACGACGGGTGCGGGCCTGCCCTCCAGCGACGGCTGGGTTGATCCCCCCGGCATGTTCAAGGCCGAGGCCAGCGCGGGGCAGGTCTGGCGGCTTCTCGGCAAGCGCCCCCTGGGTGGGGCGGCGCCCCCGATGATGAGTCTCGCCGATAGCGGGGACATGGCCTTCCGCCAGCACGACCAGGGCCACACGCCGGGCCCGAACTGGTCCTGGTTCCTGGATTTCGCCGCCCGGGCTTTCGCCGCGAACTAGCCTGGGCTGAGGGCGATCCAAATGATGTGCCGCGCGCCGCGATCGCCGTGCGCTCTCGCCTTGACCTCCTTGACCTCATACCCGCCGTTGCGCAGCCGCCGGGTGAAGGCGGGGTTGGGCGAGGACGACCAGACCGCCAGGACGCCGCCCGGACGCAGGGCCCGCTTGGCGGCGCCCAGTCCCTCGGAGTCGTAGAGCCGGTCGTTGGCCTTGCGGGTCAGGCCCTCGGGGCCGTTATCGACGTCGAGCAGGATGGCGTCATAGGCGGCGCGCGCCGTCCGGATCGACGTCCCCACGTCGCCCGTGACCAGGGTCACCCGCGGATCGTCCAGGCTCGCCCCCGCCACGCCGGCGAGGGGGCCGCGGACCCAGCCGATCAGCTCGGGCACCAGCTCGGCCACCGTCACCTTACCGTCGGATCCAAGCGCGCCCAGGGCCGCCCGCAGGGTGAAGCCCATGCCGAGCCCGCCGATGAGGAGGTGCGGGTTCTTGCGCCCCTTCAGCCGCTCGCAGGTCAGGGTGGCCAGGGCCGTCTCGGAGCCCGCGAGCCGGCTGTTCATCAGCTCGATCGGCCCGGCCATGATCGAATATTCCGCGCCGCGCTGCATGAGCCTGAGCTCGCCGCCGCCGCCGGGCATGGTCGCGCTGCCGAGGTGGACCCAGGGGATCATCGATACGTCTCCGGCGCGTGGAAAGGCCGCCTCTAACACGTCCACCGCCTCAGCGACCGGCTTTCGGCTTCCGGCCGTTGGAAGACTCGACTTTAAGACCGGGCGGGGGTTTCGTGCCCGGCAAAAGGGGAGGCACCACATGCGTAAGATTCTAGGCCTTTGCGCCGCCGTCGCGATCAGCGCGCTCGCTGGCGCGGTGCTCGCCGCCGACAAGCCCGCCGCTCCGGCCGCGGGGGCCGCTCCGGCTACCGCCGCCAAGCCGGCAGCCAAGAAGGCCTACAAGTGCGACGAGGCCTGCCTGAAGGGCTGGATGGACAACTATCTGCAGGCCCTGCAGGACAACGATCCCGGCCGCCTGCCCCTCGCCAAGAACTACAAGTTCACCGAGAACGGCGCGACCATCCCCATCGGCCAGGCCCTGTGGGTGAAGTTCATCGCCCTGGGCAAGTACCGCCAGGACTTCTTCGACGAAGAGACCGGCGGCGTCGCCTCGTACCTGTCCTACACCGAGAACAACCTCACCGACACGCCGCAGCCGGGCCTGCTGTCGGTCCGCCTGAAGATCAAGGACGGCAAGCTTACCGAGATCGAGACCATCGTTTCCCGGGGCAACCGCAACGGCGAGGCCCTGGCCAATATCGATCCCTCCTGGACCGAGGCCTGGAGCCGCGAGGAGCCGGTCGGCAAGCGCCTGAACCGCAAGGAGCTGATCAACGCATCCATGAACTACATGCGCTCGATCGCCCTGCACGACGGCAAGATCGGCAACTTCCACGAGGACTGCCAACGGGTCGAGAACGGCGGCATCACCGCCATCGCCCCGAACGGCAAGCCGGTGGTTCCCCTCGGCCGTGGTCCTGGCGGCGGCGCTCCCCCGGCGGCCAACCGTGGCGGGGCTGCTGTCGCGGCGGCCGCAGCCGCAGCAGCACAGCGGGGTGGCGACGCCGCTGCCGTCGCAGCCGCGGCCGCCACAGCCGCTTCCGCTCCGCTTCCGCCGCCGCCGCCCGCGGCGCCGCCCCGTCCCGACTTCACGCGGATGGGCTGCGGACCCCAGATCGACGCCCTGTTCGTGTCCTTCATCCAGGGCTTCGAGGACGCCCACATCGACCTCGTGGATGTGAAGCGTCAGGTGACCTTCGGCAGCTTCGACTTCATGCGGCGCGGCCACATCATCAGCTATACCTACAACGGCCAGAAGATCCCCGGCGGGACCAACGCCAACGCCCCGGGCGAGGGCCTGAACTCCGAGGCCTGGAAGTTCGTCGACGGCAAGATCTATCGCGTCGCGGCGGTCTTCCCGGCGGTGCAGACCTACGGCCGCGGCAACGGCTGGCCCGGCACCAAGCCCTTCCTGCGTCCCGTGGACGACACGGCGGGCGGGCGCATGGAGCTCTACCTGCGCCCGGTCGCCAAGAAGAAGTGGGTCGACCCGGCGAAGAAGTAGCTGAACGGACGTTTTGGTGGCGCGCCCCGCCGGCGGGCGCCTGATCCTTGGGCCGTAGCTAAGCCTAAAATGCCGCCCACGCGACCGTGATGTCGCACGGGGTAGATTAAGGCGAGAATGTGTTAGCCTCGGCAAAACGCTGGGGAGCGAAACATGAGCATCATTCAAAAAGTGATGCCGGGAATCCTGGTCTGGGCGGTCCTGCTCAGTGTCCTTGGGCTCATGTACGGCGGCTTCGCCATGGCCGTCACGGGCATGTACGTCCCACCGACGCCTTACGAAGGGTAGGGCCCTCAGGCCGCCGCGGACTTCGGCTTGGCCGTCAGGACGCGCACGATCTCGGTCAGCAGGGCCACCGGCGTGAACGGCTTGGCCACCACCCCGTCCATGCCCGCGTCGCGATAGGTCTGCCACTGGTGCGGCATGGCGTTGGCGGTCAGGCCGATGATCGGCACGGCGCGCCGGTCGTCCGCGCCGGCCCGGACGCGGCGGGTCGCCTCGATCCCGTCCATGCGCGGCATCTGCACGTCCATCAGGACGACGTCGAAGCTGCCTCGCGAGGCGGCTTCCACCCCGAGGACGCCGTCCTCCGCGGTTTCTACGTCTGCACCCAGGGCTTCCAGGATCTTCCCGGCGACCAGGCGGTTGGTGGGATTGTCCTCGACCAGCAGGACGCGCAGGCCCTGCAGCCCTGCGAGCGTCTCGGCCTCGGCCGCCACCGGCGGCTGGGCCGCCTCGGCCGGGAGGTCCAGCCAGAAGGTCGAGCCCCTGCCTTCCTCGCTGACCAGTCCGACCTCGCCGCCCATCATCTCGGCGAGGGCCCGGGTGATGACGAGGCCGAGGCCCGAGCCGCCGAAGCGCCGGGCCGTGGAGCCGTCCGCCTGGTGGAAGCGCTGGAACAGGGCGCCCTGCGCCTCGGGGGACAGGCCGATGCCGCTGTCCTCGATCTCGAAGCGCAGGCGGCGCGGGCCGGGGCCCTCATCGATCACCCGCAGCCGAGCCTCGACCCCGCCCTCGGCGGTGAATTTGATGGCGTTGCCGATCAGGTTGAACAGGGCCTGGCGCAGGCGGACCGGATCGATCGCCGACCAGGCGTCGCCGCCGTCGATCCGCACGGTCAGGTCGATCGGCTTGGCCTCCGCCTGCGGGCGCAACAGGCCGACCACGCTGGAGAGCACGGCGGCCACGTCGGTCGGCTCAGGGGAGAGCTCGAGCCGGCGTTCCTCGATCTTGGAGATGTCGACGACGTCGTTCAGGAGTTGGGCCAGCATCTGGCCGCAGGCCCGCGCCTCCACCAGCATGCCCCGGCCCTCGTCAGACAGGGGCTCGGTCTCAAGCAGGTTCAGGATTCCCAGGACGCCGTTCATCGGCGTGCGGATCTCGTGGCTCATATTGGCTAGGAACTGGGACTTGGCCTCCGCGCCCGCCGAGGCGGCGCGTTCGGCCTCGATCAGGGCCAGCTCCTGGCGCTTGCGTT
>CANJID010000006.1 GCA_947474395.1 Caulobacterales bacterium | reverse complement strand
CCTGCAGGCGGGTGTTCATCTCGATGAAGAAGAACTCGCCGTCCTCCCACAGGAACTCGATGGTGCCGACGCCGAGATAGCCGATCTTGCCGATGGCGGCGGACACCGTCTTGCCGATGGCCGCGCGGCCCGCGGCGTCCAGGGCCGGGGAGGGGGCCTCCTCCAGCACCTTCTGGTGACGGCGCTGCAGGGAGCAGTCGCGCTCCCCTAAGTGCACGACGTTGCCGTGGCTGTCGGCGATCACCTGCAGCTCGATATGCCGGGGCTTCTGCAGGTAGCGTTCCATGTAGACCGTGCCGTCGCCGAAGGCCGCCTTGGCCTCCGACTGGGCGGTCTGCACCGCCTCGGCCAGGCTATCCATGTCCTTGGCCACCTTCATGCCGCGACCGCCGCCGCCGGAAGCGGCCTTGATCAGCACGGGAAAGCCGATGGCCTCGGCGGCGGCCATGGCCTCTTCGACCGTCTCCACTCCGCCGTCGGAGCCGGGCACCACAGGGATGCCGGCTTCCTTGACGGTCTGCTTGGCGCTGATCTTGTCGCCCATCACCCGGATGTGCTCGGGCTTGGGGCCGATGAAGGTGAAGCCGTGGGCGCCGACGATCTCGGCGAAGCGGGCGTTCTCGGACAGGAAGCCGTAGCCGGGATGGATCGCCTGGGCGCCGGTGATCTCGGCGGCGGCGATGATCGAGGGGATGTTGAGGTAGCTCTTGGCGGCCGAGGCCGGGCCGATGCAGACGCTCTCGTCGGCCAGGCGCACGTGCATGGCGCCGGCGTCGGCCTCCGAGTGCACCGCCACGGTGGCGATGCCCATCTCCTTGCAGGCGCGGTGGACCCGCAGCGCGATCTCGCCGCGGTTGGCGATCAGGATCTTGTCGAACACTTTCCCGCGCCTATTCGAGGACGACGAGGGGTTCGCCGAACTCGACCGGCTGGCCGTCGGCCACCAGCACCTCGACCACCACACCCGCGCGCGGCGAGGGGATCGGGTTCATGGTCTTCATCGCCTCGACGATCATCAGGGTCTGGCCCTCGGCCACCTTGTCGCCCACCTTGATGAAGGGGTCCGAGCCCGGCGTGGCCTGGTGGTAGACGGTGCCGACCATGGGCGATTTGACCAGGTCGCCGGCGCGGACCGGCGGCGCGGCCGGAGCCGCCGCCTCGCCCGCGTGCGCCACGGGGGCCGCCGCTGTCGGCGCCGCCGGAGCGGTGAGATAGGTGGTGGGCGCCGTTCCGCCGCGGGCCACGCGGATGCGCAGGTCCCCGCGCTCGACCTCGATCTCGGTGAGGTCGGTCTCCTTCAGAATGGCCGCCAGGCTGCGGATCAGTCCGAGCTCGATCGCCTCCGACGTGGAAGGCTTCTTGGCCCCGGACTTGGCCGCGTCTTTAGGCTCGCTCATCAGTGGCCTCTAAGCTTTGGCGGCCAAGCGGGTCGCGGCCTCGACGGCAAGCTCGTAGCTCGCCGCGCCGAGGCCCATCACCACGCCCTTGGCGACCTGGGACACGTAGGAATGACGCCGGAAAGTCTCCCGCGCCGCAGGATTGGACAGATGGCATTCCACCACCGGCAGCTCCGCCGCCTGCAAGGCGTCGAGCAGGGCGATGGAGGTGTGGCCGTATCCGGCCGGATTCAAGACGATGGCGGACCCTTGGGTCCTCGCCTCCTGGATCCAGTCGATCAGTTCGCCCTCGTGGTTCGATTGGCGAAAGACCACGGTGAAGCCCGCGGCGGCGGCGCGCGCTTCGCAAAGCGCCTTCACCTCGTCGAGCGTCGTCGTGCCGTAGATGTGCGGCTCGCGGGTCCCCAACAGGTTGAGGTTGGGTCCGCTAAGCACATAGATCGGTTTCGGCATTCGCCCCTGGCGCCCAGCTGAGTCCAGCGGCCTTGTATCGCCGCCGCCCAGGCGTCACAAGCGCAACGGGCGCGGCATGGAGCGCGTGGCGACGATGCAGCTGACGATCAACGGCGAAATGCGGGAGCTTTCCTGGGCCCCGGACGTGGCCGCGATGGTGGCCGAACTGGGCCTGGACGCCCGCAAGGTGGCGGTCGAGAGGAACCTCGAGATCGTGCCCCGCTCCCTCTACGCCGCGACGCAACTGGCCGACGGCGACCGCATCGAGATCGTACATTTCATCGGCGGGGGTTAGCAGCCGGCGGATACGCGCTAGATTAGGCCCATGAACGCACCCGTTTCCCCCTCCGCCGAGATCGCATCTGACGACGCCTGGACCGTCGCGGGCCGCACCTTCCGCTCGCGGCTGATCGTCGGCACCGGCAAGTACAAGGACTACGCCCAGAACGCGGCCGCCGCCGAGGCTGCCGGGGCGGAGATGGTCACGGTGGCCCTGCGCCGCGTGAACCTGTCCGATCCCTCCCAGCCCATGCTGGCCGACTTCGTGAAGCCGGAGCGCTTCACCTACCTGCCCAACACCGCCGGCTGCTTCACCGGCGAGGAGGCGGTGCGGACCCTGCGCCTGGCCCGCGAGGCCGGCGGCTGGGACCTGGTCAAGCTGGAGGTCCTGTCGGACGCCAAGACCCTCTATCCGGACATGGAGGAGACCCTTCGCGCCCTGAAGATGCTGGTCGCCGAGGGTTTCCAGGTGATGGTCTATTGCTCGGACGACCCGGTCTACGCCCGCAAGCTGGAGGAGGCCGGCGCCGCGGCCATCATGCCCCTGGGCAGCCTGATCGGCTCGGGCCTGGGCATACTGAACCCCCTGACGATCCGGCTGATCGTCGAACAGGCCAAGGTGCCGGTGGTGGTGGACGCCGGGGTGGGCACAGCCTCGGACGCCGCGGCGGCGATGGAGCTCGGCTGCGACGCGGTGCTGATGAATACGGCCATCGCCGAGGCCAAGGACCCGATCCGCATGGCGCGGGCCATGAAGCATGCGGTGATCGCCGGCCGCGAGGCCTATCTGGCGGGGCGGATGCCGCGCAAACTCTACGCCGACCCGTCCTCGCCGCTAGCGGGACTGATTTAGCGCCTAGGCGACGGGAGCGTCGAAGGGCAGGTAGCCGCGCTCGACCATGCGGCGCATGCCGTCATAGGCCTCGGACATCTCCTCGAACGCCGAACGCAGCTGGGCCAGCTTGGCGATCTGATCCG
Source organism: Caulobacterales bacterium (assembly GCA_947474395.1). Classification (GTDB taxonomy): domain Bacteria; phylum Pseudomonadota; class Alphaproteobacteria; order Caulobacterales; family Caulobacteraceae; genus CANJID01. Next base: position 87,459 of record CANJID010000006.1, on the reverse strand, counting down.
ACGTCGGGATCTGGCCGGTCTGGCTGAGGGCCACGGCGGTAGCGACCCACTGGGCCCGGGCCTGCGCCACCACGACAGCCATGCGCTGGAACTTCTTGGCATCGACGTGGCCGAGGGCCTGGGAGATCACCTCCCTGTTGGAGGCGAAGGCGGCGTAGTCGATCTGTTCGAGGTTGCCGCGCAGCTTGCGCGCCGCGTGCGGGTCCATGGACTCGTCGGGCTCGAAGTGATCGTGGATGGGTCGGCGGTACGACGACAAGGTGGACATGGACGAGGCTCCCGGACGGAGGGGCCTCTTCGGGCCCGATATGCCGGTAAGCTAGGCGCCGTCCCGTTAATACGCCGTTAGGCCGCGCCTGAGGCGCCCGGGGGGCTCTCAGCCCTTCTTGCGCTCGGCCTCGATGGCGGCCTGGATCTGCTCCGGATCCCAGCCGGCGACCATGGTGTCGCCGATAACGAAGGCGGGGGTGCCGTTGACCCCGGTCAGGGCGGCGAGGGAATGTACGTCCTCGATCTGCTTGGTGGAGTCGGGGTTCTCGCCGACCGCCTTGGCCCGCGTGGCGTCGACGCCGTGCTCCTTCAGGATGCGTTCGATGGCGGCGTCGTCGAGGTTCTTCTCCTCGAGCATGGCGAAGTGAACGGGCAGGTACTTGCCCTCGGCCTTGGCGCCCAGGGCCGCCTTGGAGGCGTGCTTGGAGACCTCCGACAGGATCGGGAACTCCTTCAGCACGAAGCGGACGTCCTTGTTCTCCGCGATCAGCTTCTGAACGGCAGGGGCGGCCACCTTGCAGTAGGGGCAGCGGTAGTCGAAGTACTCCACCACCGTGATCTTGCCGTTGGGATTGCCGGCGACGAAGTCCCGCGGATCGCGCTCGACCGCTGAGCGGTGGGCGGACAGGGCCTCGCGGCTCGCCTTGTCCAGGGCCGCCTGGCGGTTGGACTGCAGCTTGTCCACCGCCTCCTGGATCACCTCGGGATGGTCCATCAGATAGGCGCGCACCTTGTCGCCGAAGTCCTTGTCCACGGACACTTTCGCCGGCGTGCTCTCGGCGCTGCAACCGACGGAGGGCAGGGCGAGGAGGGCGGCCAGGAGAAGGCTGACGGGAAAGGGGCGCATCGGGTCTCGTTCCAGAAACTGGGCCAGAAATCGGCCAGAGGTTGAGGCGTGAACTCGAGGCCGCCGGCGTCAGCCGCGCGACATCTCCTTCAGATCGTCCTGGCTGGGGTTGGAAACAAGGATGATGTCCGTGGCGCGTCGCCACTGGGGGGTGTCCTTGATCAGGAGTTCGCGGGCGCGCAGGGCGAAGATGCGGGCCTGGGTCTTGTCGCCGAGGGCGTAGCGCTCCTCGGCTGACGCCAGTCGCGCCTCGCCGGGATCGCCCTTGGCGTCCCAGGCCTGGGCCATGAGGCGATAGACCAGGGCGTTGTCCTGCTCCAGAGCCGCCGACCTCTGCAGCTCGGCCAGGGCCGCGTCGGCCCGCGCGGCGATCTCGGTGCGCTTGGTGTCCTCGATCTGTCCCAGGATCGCCTGGGCCAGCAGCATGCGCAGGAGCGGGGCGTTGGGCTTCAGCTCGACGGCCCGGCGGTGGGCGGGCTCGGCCTCCTTGGCGCGGCCCGACTCGAAAAGGACCTGGCCCTTCAGCTCCCACAGGTACGGGTTGCTCGGATAGTCGGCCAGGAGGCCGTCGATCAGCTTCAGCGCCCGCTCGGTCTCGGTGGCCCGGTAGTAGGCGATGGCGCGGGCGTAGCGGGCCGGGAAGCTGGTGTCCTTCTCGCTGAAGCGGATGAAGGTCTGCTGCGCCGGCTGGGTGAAGGCCAGGAGCTTGGCCTTCATGATGGCGTGCTCGGCGATGGCGTCAGGAGAGTCCGGCACGTTGTAGTGCTTCTGCTCCTCGGCGCGGCGGCGCAGGCCCTCGATCCGGGCGGAGCTGATCGGGTGGCTCTGGAAATAGGGGAAGCGGCGGGCCTCGGAGAACACCTCCTCGTAGCGGAAGGCGTCGAAGAAATCGACGAGCCCCCGGCCCGAGATGCCGGCCTTCTCGAGATAGGTGATCGCCGCCTGGTCGGCGCGGGATTCCTGTTCGCGCGAATAGGTCAGGGCGCCCAGGGTGCCGAAGTAGCTGGCGCTGGAGAGGATCCCCGCCGCCGCGTCCGGAGCGCCGGCGGCGGCGGCCAGAATGCCTAGGCCGAGGGTCAGGAGCATGGGCACCATGCCCGCCCGCATCATCTCGCCTGAGCGGGCCGGGTGGCCCCCGGCGGCGTGGCCGGCTTCGTGGGCCATGACCCCGATGATCTGGTTCGGGTTCTCGGTTTCCTCGATCAGGCCAGTGGTGATGCCCATCTCCAGGCCGGACATGGTGAAGGCGTTCATCCGGTCCTGAAGCAGGTCGATCTTCACGGCCTTGGGGTTCAGCCCAGCGGCCTCGAACACCGGATCGCATTCCTTGTGCAGGATCTCCTCGATCTCGGTGTCGCGGATATAGGCCATGCCCTGGGCGTGGGCGCTCTGCAGCGGCGTGAGCACGCTGGTGGCGCAGGCGGCGACCAGGAGCAGTCCCTGGACCGCCCGCCTGCCCTTAGAGCGATATGCAGTGCGCACGGGGGCCGTCAGCCTCGGCTGGGTGTCCATTGGACGCTCCTCGTCTGGCCCCACACCGTTCCCATGCACCGACCCAAGCTTACCCCGTACCGCCGCGGCGCCACCATCCCTTTTTAGGCGCGGCGGGCGGGGTGGAGATTTCGTTCGGGTCGGGCTCGGCCGGCGCCGCGGGCTTGGCGGCCACGGTCTTGGCCGGTTTCACGGGCTCAGGCCCAAGCTCGGGCTTAGGCAATGCGACGACCACGGGTTCAGGCTCGGGAGCCGGTTCCGGGGCGGCTTGCGCGACAACCTCCACCATCGGGGCTTCGGCGACGGGCGCATCCGCCTCGGGCTTGGCCTTGGCGCGGCTGCGCCGGGCGCGGGGCTGGGGCGCGGCTTCTTCCACCGCTTCCGCGGGCGGGGGAGGGGCTTCGGCCGCGGGCGCGTCGTTGGCGACCGCTTCCGGCGCCGGAACGGCCTCGGCAGCATCGCTCCAGCCGTAGGTTCCGTCCGAAGGCCGGGGCGCCGCTGGTTCGGGGCGGGACCTCACCTCGGAGCGTCCGCCGTCCTGCGCCGCGGGCGCCTGGGCCATGGCCGCCGCCCGCTCGTGCGGGTCGCGCCAGACGTAGGGGTCGGTGCCCGGCGCCATGCGGTCGCCGGCGTGGGGGTGGACCCAGCCGTAGGGATCGGACGGGCGGGACTCTTCGCGACGGCGCCCGCCGCGACGGCCGCGCCGGCGACGGCGATGCTTGCCGTCGGCGTCCATGCGGCCGCCTTCATTGCCCTCGCGGTCTTCTTCCTCGTCATCGTCCTCGTCGACCTGGGCGCTCTCCTCGCCTTCGGCGGCAGGCGCACGGGCGGGCCGTTCGCCACGGTCAGGACCACGGTCCGGACCACGGTCCGGGCCTTCCTCGCGTCGTCCGCGCCGGCGCCGGCGCCGGCCGCGCCCGCCTTCGCTGTCGCCGTCGCGTGGGGCCCGGGGCTCGCCGCGGGGACGTTCTTCGCGTTCTCCGGCTTCGGCTCCGGACTCGTCGTCCTCTTCCTCGTCCTCGTCCTCGTCTTCTTCCTCGTCTTCGTCCTCGTCCGCCTCAAAGGCGTCGTCGGCCGGGTCGGGCTCCGGGGCGACATAGCCCGCGGGCGCCTCGATGAACCGTTCACGCGGGATCGCGCCCTCGCGGCTCTCGGTGCGCTCGATCAGGTGCTCAGCCTGGGACAGGGCGCCGTCCACCGTGATGGTGATGGCGACGTCGTGGGCGGCCTCCAGCCGGGCCAGATAGACCCGCTTCTCATTGAGGATATAGAGCGCGACCGCGGTCGACAGCCGAACCGAAAGCGCTCCGGCCCCGCCGCGCGCGGCCTCCATCTCGATGGCGCGGACGGCGCTTAGCGCCGCCGATTCCACCGAGCGCACCCGGCCCAGACCCTGGCAGTGCTCGCAGACGTGGGTGGCGCCTTCCAGCACACCCATGCGGCGGCGCTGGCGGCTGATTTCCATCAGGCCGAAGCCCGAAATCTTGCCCATCTGCACCCGGGCGCGATCGTCCTTCAGCGCGTCCTTCAGCACCTTCTCGACGGACCGGTTGTTCTTGGCCTCGTCCATGTCGATGAAATCGATGACGATCAGGCCGGCGAGGTCGCGCAGGCGCAGCTGCCGGGCGGCCTCTTCGGCGGCCTCGGTGTTGGTCTTGAGGGCGGTGGCCTCGATGTTCCGCTCGCGGGTGGCCTTGCCCGAGTTGACGTCGATGGCGACGAGCGCCTCGGTCTGGTTGATCACCAGATAGCCGCCCGAGCGCAGGGGCACGTTCGGCGAGTGGATCTGCGCCAGCTGGTCTTCGATCTTGTGCTTGACGAAGAGCGGCGTGGGCTCGCGGTAGTGCTGGATCTTCTTGGCCTGGCTGGGCATCAGCATGCGCATGAAGTCGCGCGCTTCGCGGTAGCCCGCCTCGCCTTCGACCAGGATGCCGTCGATGTCCTTGTCGTACATGTCGCGGATGGCCCGCTTCACGAGGTCTTCTTCCTCGTAGATCAGGGCCGGGGCGATGGATTTCAGCGTCGCCTCGCGGATCGTCTCCCACAGGCGCAGCAGGTAGTCGTAGTCGCGCTTGATCTCGGTCTTGGTGCGTTTGGCCCCCGCGGTGCGGATGATCAGGCCCATGCCGTGCGGCAGCTCGAGGCTCTGGGCCGCCGACTTCAGCCGCTTGCGGTCCACCGCGTTGGTGATCTTGCGGCTGATGCCGCCGCCGCGGTTGGTGTTGGGCATCAGCACGCAGTAGCGGCCGGCGAGCGACAGATAGGTGGTGAGCGCCGCGCCCTTGTTGCCGCGCTCTTCCTTGACGACCTGCACCAGCATGATCTGCCGGCGCTTGATGACCTCCTGGATCTTGTAGCGGCGGAGCAGGCGCCGGCGGCGGCGCTCCTGCTCGGCGTCCATCAGGTCTTCGTCATCCTCGTCGGCGTCGTCGTCATCGCCGCCATGATTCTTGGCGTGATGGCCGTTCGGCTCGTCGTCGGCCTCGGCCACTTCGCGCATCAGCGCTTCGCGGTCCGCGATCGGGATCTGGTAGTAATCCGGATGGATTTCATCGAAGGCCAGGAACCCATGACGGTTCCCGCCGTATTCGACGAAAGCGGCCTGCAGGCTCGGTTCTACCCGAGTGACCTTGGCCAGATAGATGTTGCCTCGAAGCTGTTTTCTGGACTGGCTTTCGAAGTCGAGTTCTTCAATCCGTGTTCCATCCACCACCACCACGCGCGTCTCTTCGGCGTGGGTGGCGTCGATCAGCATTCTCTTGGTCATTAAGACGATCTCCGCGGCGCGCGGCGAGCCTTAGGGGCGTCGGGCGCCGGCAAGTGAGGCGCGCGCTCGCAGCCCCGTCGTCCTGCGGGCCGGGCCACGCAGGTGTAACGAGGGTTGGGGCGTAGGAGGCGCAGCCCATGGGTTATTGGTCCTTCGGCGCCGGTGGGCGCGAATCCTAAATTCCGCGCCGGCTTCAGCTCGGGACAAAACGTCCAAAAACTGGGAGGTCGACGACAGGGCGCCCTGGTCCCGCTCAGCTCTAAGGCATCGAGAGCGACCGCATGGCGCAGGGCGAATGTGCAACAAAGCCCATCAAAAGGAAAGGACGCTCCAACCCTTTCCCTCCCGTTAAATCTTTCTCCATGACGCGAGCGCAAGGATCGGACAAACGACTGTGGCTTCTTCAGAATCGAGGGGCGGGGTGCTGGGCGGACTGGCGTACGGACGGCGTGGGCGACTCGGGCGGGGAATCGCCGCGGGCGTGGTCGTCATTGCGGCCGTCGCGGCCGCCGCCGTTTCGCATAGCGCCACGACCGCCGCCGCCCTGCTGAAGGTCCGCCTCGGCGGCGACGCGGCCCAGACGCGTCTGGTCATCGAACTCGACAATCCGGCCCAGGGCGAGCTGATCGCGCCGCTGGATGCCTCCAGGCCCACCGACAAGGTGACGCTCGCCATGCCCCACGTGGACGTGGCCGGCGACATGAGCGGCGGGGGCGCCGGCCTGATCAAGAGCTGGGCGGTGGACAAGGCGGCGGGGGCGGCGCGCCTGCGCCTGCAGCTCGTGCGTCCCGCCACGGTGAAGCGCCGCTTCCTGCTCTCCCCCGGCGATGGGGTGCCCGTCTACCGCTACGTCATCGACCTTTCGAGCGAGGCGCCCGCCGCGCCGGCTCCCCCCGCAGCCGTCGCCGGAGCGGCGCCCTTTGATCGCATTGGCGGGGCCATCGCGACCGCCATCCCCGCGCCTTCGTCCACGACGCCGTCCGCATCTCCGCCGCCGGCGGCAGTCCCCATCAAGGCCCTCGCTCCCCTCCAGCCCCTGCTGCCCAGCAAGCGGGTGGTGGTGATCGACGCCGGCCACGGCGGCAAGGACCCCGGCGCCGGCGGCGCCGACAGCCACGAGAAGGACATCACCCTGGCGGCCGCCAAGGCCCTGCGCGACCGCCTGCAGAAATCCGGCAAGTACAAGGTGGTGATGACGCGGGACACCGACGTCTTCATTCCGCTGGAGCAGCGGGTGCAGATCGCCCGCCGCGCCAACGCGGACCTGTTCATCTCGCTGCATGCCGATAGCGGCGCCGACACCAACGTCCGCGGCGCGACCGTCTACACCCTCTCCGACAAGGGGGCGGACCGGGTCGCCAAGCACGTGATCGACAAGAACAACGACTGGTTCATGAACGTAAACCTGGGCGGCGCCGACGCCTCGGTGAACCGCATCCTCCTGGACCTCACCCAGCGCGGGACGGTCAATCGCTCGGCCAGCTTCGCCAAGACCCTGCTCGACCGGATCTCGACCCGCACCCAGCTCCTGCAGCGCAGCCACCGGGACGCGGGCTTCATGGTGCTCCTGGCGCCGGATGTGCCGGCGGTTCTGCTGGAGATGGGCTTCATCACCAACAAGGAGGACGAGCGCCTCCTGAAGGACTCCTCCCACCGCAGGGAGGTGATGGATGCGGCCGGCGACGCGATCGATTCCTACTTTGCCGAGGAACAGCGCTACGCCCTCCGTTGAAGCTTGGCCGCTAAATCGGCTCGCTGGCTTGGCAAGACTCCCCCTAGACTGACGCCTGCGCGTAGCGGCGGCGTTGCGCGCGCTTGACGCCAGGGTGCGGGACGGCTTGTGTCTCCTCGCGCTGGGGCGGCGCTTTAACGTCGGTGCGAGACGCCGGGCTCGCGGAGGTCTTTGAGTTGAATCCTGCCGGACGTTGGGTCGCGATAGCGGGCGTCGCGGTGCTGAGCTCCATCGCCGTTGCGGGGCTGACTCTGGCCATCTACTCGGCCTGGCTGTTCCACGACCTGCCTGACGCCGCCCAGCTCGCCGAGTACCGTCCGCCCACCTCGACCCGGGTCTACGCCTGGGACGGCACCCTGATCGGCGAGTTCGGCCGCGAACGCCGCATCTTCGTGCCCTATGAGCAACTGCCGCCCATGCTGGTGCGCACCTTCCTCACCGCCGAGGACCGCAAGTTCTATGAGCACAGCGGCATCGACATGGGTGGTTTGGGGCGGGCCCTGACGCGGGACCTGTTCAATCTCGCCAGGGGTCGTCGCCTGGAAGGCGGCTCGACCATCACCCAGCAGGTGGCCAAGAACGTCCTGCTCTCGAACGAGGCCACCTTCGGCCGCAAGATCAAGGAAGCGATCCTCGCCCGCCGGCTGGAGGAGACGCTCTCCAAGAACCGCATCATCGAGCTCTATCTGAACGAGATCTGGCTGGGCTACCGCTCCTTCGGGGTCGGGGCGGCGGCCTTCAACTACTTCGGCAAGCCGCTGAACGACCTCAGCCTGGCGGAGATGGCCTATCTGGCCGCCCTGCCCAAGGGCCCGGACAACTATCATCCGATCCGCCGCAAGGCCCAGGCCATCGCCCGGCGCAATCGCATCCTGGCCGACATGGCCGACCTCGGATGGGTCTCTCGCGCCGCCGCCAACGCGGCCATGCGGGAGGACCTGAAGGTCCAGAACCGGCCCCTGCGCGCCCAGTACGCCGACGCCGACTATTTCGTGGAGGAAGTGCACCAGCGCGCCCGCGCCACCCTCGGCCCCAAGGTCGACGAGGGCGGGTTCTACATGCGCACCACCCTGGACTCGCGGCTGCAGACCGCCGCGCGGGTGGCCCTGATGAAGGGGCTGGAATCCTACGACCGCCGCCACGGCTGGCGGGGGGCCTGGGGTCACGCCGAGCCGACCGAGGACTGGGAGGCCGTGGCCAAGACCAAGGCGCCCGCCTCCGAGCGCAAGCTCTGGACCCAGGCGGTGGTGGACAAGGTCGAGGGCGGCGCCGTGGCGCTGAAGCTCGCGGCCGGGGGCTCCGGCCACCTGGATTCGGCGGACGTCGCCTGGGCCAAGGCCGGCAAGGGCCTGACGCGCGGGGACCTGGTGTTCGTCGAGCCCCTCGGCGGGGGCGCCTATGGTCTTCGCCAGGTGCCCATCGTCAACGGCGCCCTGGTGGCGGTGGAGCCGCGCTCGGGCCGCGTCCTGGCCATGGTCGGCGGCTACAGTTTCTCGCTCTCGAACTTCAACCGCGCCACCCAGGCGATGCGCCAGCCGGGGTCGGCCTTCAAGCCGTTCGTCTACGCCACCGCCCTGGAGAACGGCTTCACGCCGTCCAGCGTGGTGCTCGACGCCCCGATCTCCTTCTCGGGCGCCAACGGCCAGGTCTGGAACCCGGAGAACTACAGCCGTCAGTTTTATGGGCCGACGGTGTTCGGCAACGGCCTCGTCTATTCGCGCAACGTCATGACCGTGCGCATCGCACAGACGGTGGGCATGAAGAAGGTGCGCGCCGCCGCCATCCGCGACGGGGTGGTGGACGACATGGCGCCGGTGCTGGCCATGGCGCTCGGGGCAGGGGAGACCACGCCCTTCAAGCTCACCTCGGCCTATTCGGCTTTCGTCAACGGCGGCCGGCGGATCGACCCGCACCTGATCGAGCTGGTGCAGGACCGGGGCGGCCAGACCATCTGGCGGGCCGACCGGCGCGACTGCCCCAAGTGTGGCGCCATCTACAACGGCGAGGAATCGCCCCGCATCCCGCCGGGGGGCACCCCGGTGATGGACCCCGTCACCGCCTACCAGATCACCACCATGCTGCAGGGCGTGGTCCAGCGCGGCACCGCCGCGGCCGTCTCCAGCCTGGGCAAGCCGATCGCCGGCAAGACCGGAACCACCAACGACTACCGCAGCGCCTGGTTCGTCGGCTACACGCCCAACCTGGTGGCGGGGGTGTTCATCGGCTTCGACGACAACCGCAGCCTCGGCGACGGGGAGACCGGCTCGGTCGCGGCGGTCCCGGTGTTCATCGACTTCATGCGCGAGGTGCTCAAGGGCGCCAAGTATGAGGACTTCAAGGCCCCGACCCAGACCAAGTTCGTCATGGTCGATGGCCAGCGCCAGCCCTTCCGTTCCGGCACCGAGCCCAAGCCGAAGCTGGTCGAGGCCTCCGGGCCCGTCCCCTACGCCCAGGCCTGGCCCGGCGGCCAGCCGGTGGAGGCCCCGCCCGCCGCGCCCGCCGCCGCCCCGCCGCCCCTTCGCAAGGGACCCGAGGATCTGACCGGTCTGTTCTAGGCGGCCTCGCCCCCGGCGGGCGAGGACAAGTCGTCCCACAGGGGAGAACGCTGGCGGCGTTTTTATTTAAGCGCTACAGGTGGTTAACTAATTTTAACCTCCGGACGAGCGTAGCCGCGTGACCGACTTCGAACCGCGCGCCCCTATGGGCATGGATACGACGGGCAACGGCGGCTCGGGGTCGAACAATGGCTCCGGCGGCGGATCGGGCGGCAGCTCCGGCGGCGGCTCGGGCGCGGGCGATGGGTCAGGCTCAGGTTCAGGGTCCGGCTCAGGGTCCGGTTCCGGATCGGGTTCCGGGACGGGGACGGGGACCGGCACAGGGTCCGGCACGGGCACGGACGGCACGGCCGGCGGCTCGGGAACGGGCGGCACGTCGGGGACCTCCGGCACGGGGGGAACCTCGGGGACGGGTTCCGGAACGGGCACGCCCGGGACCTCCGGCGGGGGATCGAGCGGGGGTTCCAGCAGTTCCGGGAGCTCCAGTTCGAGCAGCAGTTCCAGCTCTAGCTCCAGCAGCAGCTCTAGCTCCAGTTCGAGTTCGAACGGCAGTTCGAGCAGCCTGGGCCTGGCCTTCACATCCGCCGACGCCAGCAAGGCGGAGGGCAATTCCGGCTCGACGCCCTTCACCTTCACCCTGACGCGCACGGGCGACACGACCGCCGTCGCCACCGTCAGCTACGCCGTGACGGGAATAGGCGCCTCGCCCGCGAACGGCGGCGACTTCGTCGGCGGCGTCCTGCCCACCGGAACCTTGACCTTCGCCGCGGGGGAGACGGTCAAGACCATCACCCTGAACGTCGCCGGAGATACGACGGTCGAGCCCAACGAAAATTTCCTGCTCAGCGCCACGGGCACAAGCGGGTCGGCCAACGCCTCGGCCAGCTACAGCGGAACCATCATCGACGACGACGGAACCACCGCGCCCCCCTCCGGCGGCATGTCCCTGGCCTTCAGCGCCACGACCCAGACCAAGCCTGAGGGCAATTCGGGGTCGACGCCGTTCACCTTCACCCTGACCCGTTCGGGGGTCACCACCGGCGCGGCGACGGTCAACTATGCGGTGACCGGATCGGGCGGCTCGCCCGCGACCGCGTCCGACTTCACGGGCGGAGCGCTTCCCACCGGGACGGTGAGTTTCGCGGCCGGCGAGACGACCAAGACCATCACCATCAACGCCGCCGGCGACACCACGGTCGAGTCCGACGAGGGCTTCACCCTGACCGCCACGGGAGGCGGCGCGACGGCGACGATCAGCGGCACGATCGCCAACGACGACGGCACGACGCCGCCCGCCGGCGGCGTGACCTTGGCCCTGTCCTCCGCCGCCCCCTCCCAGTCCGAGGGCAATTCCGGAACCAAGGCCTTCACCTTCACCTTGACCCGCTCGGGCGACACGACCGGCGTGACCAACGTCAGCTACGGCGTGACCGGGGCCGGCGGCTCTCCCGCCAACGCCGCGGACTTCGTGGGCGGGGTCCTGCCGACCGGGACGGTGAGCTTCGCGGCAGGCGAGACGTCCAAGACCATCACCATCAACGTCGCCGGCGACACCACGACCGAGCCCGACGAGGGCTTCACCCTGTCGGCCCAGGCCACAGGCGGCGTCACCGCCTCGGCGAGTTTCAACGGCACGATCCTCAATGACGACGGTACCGGCCCGCCCTCGGGCTCCATCGGCCTGATGCTGAACTCGGCCGCGCCCTCCCAGTCGGAGGGCAATTCCGGCTCGACGCCCTTCACCTTCACCCTGACCCGGTCGGGCGACACCTCGGGCGTCACCAACGTCGGCTACGTGGTGACCGGCGCCACCGGCGCGCCGGCGGACGCATCCGACTTCACCGGCGCCGCCCTGCCGAGCGGCACGGTGAGCTTCGCCGCCGGGGAGACGACCAAGACCATCACCATCAACGTCGCCGGCGACACCATGAGCGAGGCCAACGAAGGCTTCATGCTGACGGCCACCCAGACCGGGGGCTCAGCCTTCGCCTACTACTACGGCCTGATCGTCAATGACGACGGCGGGGGGGTCCCGGAGCCCAAGGCGGCCCTCGGCATCAGCGTCCAGAGCCCGGGGGCGGCCTATCAGAACATCCTGCGCGCCGCGCCCACCGGCGCCGCGGCCGCGGACTTCCTCGCGAGCCTGACCGGCAGGTCGCCCGTCGACGTCCTGGACGCCATCGTCCACCAGGCGCTGAACACCACCTCCGTGGCCACGCTCGCCTACGCCTTCTTCACGGGCAAGATCCCGACCCAGGCAGGGCTCGACTACCTGATCTCGCCCACCGGACCGAACGCCAACAACCTGAACTCGGCCTACTACCAGAGCTTCAACCTCGAGAACCGCTTCATCAATTTCGCCGTCAACCTGGGCAAGCTCGGGGAGGGCGCGCAGGGCTTCCAGTCGGCCTACGGGGCTAAGTCCCTGTTCGAGGCGGCCAAGTCCGCCTACCTGACCCTGTTCGGCTCCACCCCGACCGACGACAAGGTCCACGCCCTGATCGACAGCCGGGCCGACTATTTCGCCTACTACGGCGGGGACGGCCCGAACGGAATCGGGACCAAGGCGGCCATGGTCGGCTGGCTGCTGGCCGAAGCCGCGAAGGCGGATTCCGGCATCTACGCCAAGGCCAATGACGCCTTCCTGTCCGACCTCGCGGACGGGGCGAACTTCGGCGTCGACCTGGTGGGCGTCTATGGGCGGCCGGAGTTCAACTACGCCGGGCCGTGACGGCACGCAGGGTTTGCGTCGGAAGCTTCGGCAGCCTATCTCCGCCCTCCATCGTATCGGAGCGAATCCCATGAGAGCGGATGTTCAGGCTGCGGCCATCGACATCGAGCAGTCGATCGCACTGCTCAGGAGGCGTCTTTGACTGGGATCCTGCACTCCGTCGGCTGGATGAACTGAGCGCGCGGGCCGAGGCCTCCGACTTCTGGGACGATCCTGAAAAGGCGCAAGGGCTGGAGCGCGAGCGCGCCCGCCTGGCCGGCCAGATCGAGGCGGTGCGCGCCCTGGAGCGGGAGCGGTCCGACACCCTCGAGTTCGCCGAGATGGCCGAGGCCGAGGGCGACGCCGAGTCCCTGGAGGAGGCCGCCAAGACCCTCGCGGCGCTGAAGGAACGCGCGGCGCGGGCCGAGCTGGAGGCCCTGCTCTCCGGGGAGGCCGACGGCAACGACGCCTTCGTCGAAATCAACTCAGGGGCGGGGGGCACGGAATCCGCCGACTGGGCCCTGATGCTCATGCGCATGTACAGCCGCTGGGCCAACGCCCACGGCATGACCGTCGACCTGATCGAAGAGACCGCCGGCGAGACCGCTGGGATCAAGTCCGCCACCCTGCAGGTCAAGGGCGTGAACGCCTACGGCTGGCTGAAGACCGAGGCGGGGGTGCACCGGCTGGTGCGCATCAGCCCCTACGACTCCAACGCCCGGCGCCACACCAGCTTCGCCTCGGTGTGGGTCTATCCCCTGGTGGACGACACCATCGAGATCGAGATCAATCCGTCCGACGTCCGCACCGACACCTACCGGGCGTCCGGATCGGGCGGCCAGCATGTCAACAAGACCGACAGCGCCGTGCGCCTGACCCACATCCCGACAAACATCGCCGTGGCCTGCCAGAGCGAACGCTCGCAGCACCAGAACCGCGACCGGGCCTGGAAGATGCTGCGCGCCCGCCTGTACGAGCTGGAGCTGCAGAAGCGCGAGGCCGCCGCCCAGGCCGTGGAGGACCAGAAGAGCGACATCGGCTGGGGCCACCAGATCCGCTCCTATGTGCTGCAGCCCTATCAGCTGGTGAAGGACCTGCGCACCGACGTGGAGACCTCCGACACCCAAGGGGTGCTGGACGGCGACCTGGACGCCTTCATGGGCGCCTCCCTGGCGCAGCGGGTCGGGGCGACGCGGGACGAGGCGTAAGCCCACAAACGAAGACGCCGGGGCTTTCGCCCCGGCGTCCTGTCACCCCCCGGTGTAGTAGCCCCCGCTAGCGCTGCGCGGTCTCGAGCTCGATGATCTGGGCCATGTCGCCGGTCGGCGCGATGGACGGGATCGACGGCGACTGACCGCGTTGGAACTGTTGGCAGCGGCCCTGGAAATAGGCCCCCACGTCTATGGACAGCTGTTCGTGGGTGATGTCGCCTTCGACGTAGGCGGTCTCGTACAGCTTGATCGACTTGGCTTCGATGTTGCCGACCACCCGGCCGCGCACTTCGATCACGCCGCCGCGGATGGTACCTTCGATGTGGGCCTTGTCGCCGACGGAGAGGCGGGCGACGTGGATGTCGCCGCGGACGGCGCCTTCGACGTGCAGTTCGCCTTCACCGGAAATCGTGCCTTCGAACACCAGGTCGGCGCCGAGCACAGAAGCCACGCGGGCCGGACGGCGGCTCTGGTCGGTCACCGGCGGAACAGGGTCGGTACGCCGCGCGGGCGGGGACGCGCCGTTGCTAGTTGTTTTGTTGAACATAATCACCAGCCTTCAAGAAGCGGTTGGGATCCTGGACCCGGCCGTTCACCCAGATCTCGTAGTGCAGGTGCACACCCGTCGATCGGCCGGTCGAGCCCATGGCCCCGATCCGCTGAGCTACGCCCACGCGCTGACCGCGCGCCACCGAAATCCCCTGTAGGTGGGCGTAGCGGGTCTTGAATCCCCCGCCATGGTCAACTTCGACCACATTGCCGTAACCCGAACGCACGCCGGTGAACGCGACTACCCCGGGCGCCGTGGCGTAGACCGGGGTCATATAGGCGCCGCCGAAATCCTGGCCGGCGTGGAAGGCCGGACGGCCGGTGAAGGGATCGAAGCGGACGCCGAAGCCGGAGGAGCGCTTCATGGTGGTGAGCGGCTTGGCCAGCGGCAGGCGGTCCACGGCGGTGTCGAGCGAGCGCACAGCGTTGAGGTCGCGGGCGGCGTTCTGGATGCGGCTGGCGTAGTCCTCGTCCACGTCGAGGACGGCGGCCAGGGCCCGCGGGTCGCCGCCGTCGATAAGCGGGCCGCCAAGGCCTTCGCCCTGCACGCCGCGGCCGGCGTAGGAGGCGGGATCGAGGCCGGCGAGGCGGAAGGCCAGGCGCAGGCGGTCGGCGCGGGAGCGGGCGAAGCCCTCGGCGGCCTCAACCAGGCGGTCCTGGTCGGCCCGCACGGACTCGACCTGGTCAACCGGCGACTTGTCCTTCAAGGATTCCACCGTGATCGGGGCCATCACCTGGGCCGCGCCGGGCGAGCCGCGCAGGTCGCTCATCAGCATGGCCAGCGCCGCGTGGCGCTTCTCGATGGAGTCCGCCAGGGCGCCGATGGAGCCGGAGGTGTTGGAGAGCTCGGCGACCGCCGAGTTCAGCCGGGCCTGGCGGTCGGCGATCAGGCGCTCGTAGTAGGCGCGGGTTTTGACGGCGGCCTGTTCGTCGGCGTTCTGGACCACGGCGTTGATCGCCAGGGAGCCGGTGGCCACGAGGGTCCAGGTGAGGAGGGCCGCGCCGACGCCGGCGAAGGCGGCCTGTTTGCCGGGGCTGAGCGCGAAAGTGCGCATCTCGCCGCCGGAGAGCAGATAGATGTGACGCTCAGGAAAGAACCGCGTCACAGCCTGACGCAGTTGCTCCAATCGTCCGAACCCCATCGCCCCACCAATCAGAACATTAATTTTCTTCAGTGTTGCAGCAAATATGAGACACCGTTTCAAGTCAGCTCGCCTGCGGCGATTAAGTCTGGACCTGAAAAGGGGCTGCACTGACGGTAGTTGTTAAGCTTGACGGGCCGGACCTTCGTTTAGTTGTCGCCAATGCCAGCCTTCCTGATTTGGCGAATCGGCAAGGCTGACGGAGTAAAGCCCAAGGATCGCGGGCCATATTGCGGCGCCGAAGAGCGGGCAAATGGAGTGATCGCCGCAGCGTTGATAAAGGTCCCGCGCCGGTTCGCCACATTCGCCTAAGAAAACCCCCCGAAGTTTGAATGATCACGACCGGTTTCGAGTCGTTTCACCCTTGGGGACTTGCTCTGGCCTTCCGCCACCCCTGCGACGCCCTGCCACAGTATGATGTTTGCTGTTCGGGCGCATCTTCGCTGACTTTGTTAACCTTTTGCGGCCTCGAGCACGGCCTCGAGCACGGCCTGGACGTGGCCCGGGACCTTCACCTTGCGCCAGATCCGGACGATCCGGCCGTCCGGTCCGATCAGGAAGGTTGAGCGGTCGATACCCATGTACTTGCGGCCGTAGAGGCTCTTCTCGACCCAGGCGCCGCAGCGCTCGATCATCTCGCCTTCGGGGTCCGAGCCGAGGGGGATCGCCAGCTCGTACTTGGCGGCGAACCGCTCGTGCTTCTTCGCCGTGTCCTTGGAGACGCCCAGCACCGCCGCCCCCGCCTTGGCGAAGTCACCCGCCGCGGCGGAGAACCCTTGCGCCTCGGTGGTGCAGCCAGGGGTGTCGTCCTTGGGATAGAAGTAGAGCACCAGGGACTTGCCCGCGAAGTCGCCCAGGCGCGCCCGCCCGCCGCCGCCGGTCTCCAGGTCGAAATCGGGCGCCTTGTCCCCGGGCTGCAGTTCCGTGGTCATGGCTGTCTCCCTATACGGCCCGAACGAGGACGATCTTCTTCTTGCCGGCGGCGAGCTTGATCACCCCGTCCGCGTCCATGTCCGCCAGGGTGACGAGGCGCTGGCCGTCGGTCTCTTGGCGGTCGTTGAGGCGCACCCCGCCGCCCTGGGCAAGGCGACGGGCCTCTCCGCGTGAGGAGGCGAGGCCCGCGTCGGCCACAAGCGCCGCGAGCTGCACGCCCGCTTCCAGGCTCGCCCTGTCGACGTCGAGGCTCGGCAGGTCGCCGGTCATGCGGCCTTCCTCGAAGGCGGCCTTGGACGCGGCCGAGGCCTGGTTCGCGGCGTCCCGGCCATGCAGCAGGGCGGTGGCCTCGTCGGCCAGCACCTTCTTGGCCTCGTTGATTTCGGCCCCGGCGAGCTTTTCCAGGCGCGCGATCTCGTCCAGCGGCAGCTCGGTGAAGAGGCGCAGGAACTTGGCCACGTCCGCGTCCTCGGTGTTTCGCCAGAACTGCCAGTAGTCGTACGCACTGACGAGGTCGGCGTTCAGCCACACCGCCCCCGCGGCGGTCTTGCCCATCTTGGCGCCCGAGGACGTGGTCAGGAGCGGGCAGGTCAGGGCGTAGAGCTGGGGCGAGCCCATGCGGCGGCCGAGATCGATGCCGGAAACGATGTTCCCCCACTGGTCCGAGCCGCCCATCTGCAGGGTGCAGCCGTGGCGGCGCGACAGCTCCACGAAGTCGTAGGCCTGCAGGATCATGTAGTTGAACTCGATGAAGCTCATCTCCTGCTCCCGCTCGAGCCGGGTCTTCACCGACTCGAACGACAGCATCCGGTTCACCGAGAAATGCCGGCCGATGTCGCGCAGCATCTCGATCCAGTTGAGCTTGGTCAGCCACTCCGCATTGTCGGGCATGACGGCCGCATGGGCGCCGCCGAAGTCGAGGAAGTTCTCGAACACCTGGCGGATGGAGGCCTTGTTGGCCTCGATCGCCTCGACGCTGAGGAGCTTGCGCGTCTCGTCCTTGCCGGAAGGGTCGCCCACGCGGGTGGTGCCACCTCCCATCAGGGGGATGGGGTTGTTCCCGGTCTTCTGCAGCCAGCGCAGCATCATGATGGAGATCAGGCTGCCGACGTGCAGGCTGGAGGCCGTGCAGTCGTAGCCGACATAGGCCGTCACCGGCCCGGCGACGAACGCCGCGTCCAGCCCCTCGAGGTCGGAGCACTGGTGCATGTAGCCGCGCTCGACCATGGCGCGGACGAAGTCGGATCGGGGTTTGAAATCTGAGGTCATGGGCGGCGCGTTTAGCACGCTCCCTCGGCGATTGGGAAAGCCGTAGAGCGGCGGATACGCAGTCTCCTCTGGCTAGGCCGGAGACGCTGTCCTGAAAGAGGGAAGGATCATGCCGCCGGCGGGTCGGCGGCAGGCGTGATGAGCCGGCCGCTTAAAGGTGCGAGCGGCGGTAATAGGCGCGGCAGGAAGAGGCGCGGTCGATCATGGTGGGGCGAGGTAGGCGCGGGCGACGCGTCCGTCAAGCGGCGCGGCCACCCGTGGTCTCCCGAAGTTGCTGGACGGCCGGCGTCAACGCGCGCCGAGCTTCTGTTCGGCCGCCAGCACCGCCGCCATCTCGGCGTAATAGCCGGGGATGCTGTTGGCCATGAAGGTCCCGGTCGATGGCGACTTGTCCCAGCCGAGGTCGTCGAGCTTGAGCATCTTTCCGGCCTGCTCGACGGGGACCTTGCGGCGCACCAGGTCCTTCATGCGCTCGTTCATGATCTCGACGTTCTTCACGTACTGGCGGACCTCGTCCTTGGTCAGCAGCCGGCCGTGGCCGGGAATCGCCCAGTCGAAGTCGAGCTTGAGCACGTCATAGATCTCTTCGACCCACCCGACCGCGCTGCCGCCGTCGCGATAGTCGATGAACGGCATGCCCTCGATGACCACGTCGCCGGTGTGGACCACCTTCAGGTCCGGGAAGTAGGCGAAGCTGTCGCCGCGGGTGTGGCCGCTGCGGAAGTGGTGCGACTCCACCTTCACCCCGCCGAGATAGATCGCCCCGTAGGCGCCGAAGGTGACCGGGGGCGAGTCTCCGTCCCGCTTGCTGCGGTCGTAGGCCTCGCGCAGCTCCTCATTGACCACAAGCTGGGCGCCGTACTTGATCAGCTCGCCGTTACCGCCGACGTGATCGCCGTGATAGTGGCTGTTCAGCACGTATTTGATCGGCAGCGGGCTGATCGTCTTGATGATCTTCAGCAAGTCGGGGACGTCGCGGGCGAACTTGGTGTCGACGATGATCAGGCCCTCGGGCGTGACCCGCACCGCCACGTCGCCCGGTTCGTGCAGCGCGCCGTCCAGAGGCTGGCCGGGCACGCAGGGCCCCATGCAGGTCCCGAGCGGTCCGCGCACCACATAGAGGCCATCCTTGACCTTCTCGACCCACATCGGGCGCGGGGTCATCTGGCTGTAGGGTTTCTGCGGCTCCACCGCGAAGGCCGCCGAGCTCAGCGATCCGCACAACAGGGCGGCGAAAAGCGGACCGCTTATCCTTGACGCGAGCTCAAGGAGGGTCCGCCGCATCCCTAGCTCTTGTCCACCGCCAGGCGGCGGTCGAGGTAGGCGCCGACGCGCTCGCCGACGTCGTCGATGTGCTGGCTCCAGTAGTGGTTGGCGCCTTCCACCAGCTCGTAGGCGATGGAGATGCCCTTCTGGGTGCGCAGCTTGGCGACCACCCGCTCGACCTCGTTCGGCGCCGCGACCTGGTCGTCGCTGCCGTGCAGGATCAGGCCGGAGGCGGGGCAGGGGGCCAGGAAGCTGAAGTCATAGACGTTGGTCGGCGGCGAGACCGAGATGAAGCCGTCCGTCTCGGGGCGGCGCATCAGGAGCTGCATGCCGATCCAGGCGCCGAACTGGTAGCCGGCGACCCAGCATTGCGAGGCCGCGGGATTGGTGGATTGCAGCCAGTCCAGGGCGGAAGCTGCATCGGCAAGCTCGCCCACGCCGGAGTCGAACTCGCCCTGGCTGCGCCCGACGCCGCGGAAGTTGAACCGCAGCACGGCGAAACCGCGCTTCATGAACAGGTGGTAGAGCTGGACCGCCACCGGATTGTTCATGTGCCCGCCCGCTTTCGGGTGCGGGTGCAGGATCAGGGCGATCGGCGCGTTGTCTTTCTTGCCGGGGGCGTAACGGCCCTCCAGACGCCCGGACGCACCGGTCAGAACCACTTCGGGCATTCAGGCCTCTTCCCAACGGGTCACAGCGGAATACTTGACTAGGGTACTTGGTTTTCCTAAGTGACCCAGCGATCGCCTGCGAGGTCCCCCTCGCGAAGCGGCGGGTTGTATCACACGGACTTCGCGGAAATCCCGAGTTTTCTCGTTGGCCCGCGGAGACCTGGAGACATCGACATGCGCCTGTCCACAAAGGGCCGCTACGCCGTCATGGCCATGACCGACCTCGCCCGCAACGGCGAGGGCCGGGCCGTGACCCTGGCGGAGATCGCCGAAAGGCAGGAAATCTCCCTCGCCTACCTTGAGCAGCTGTTCGCGCGCCTGCGCCGCGGCGGCCTGGTCAAGAGCGTGCGGGGCCCCGGCGGCGGGTACAAGCTGGCCCGGACGGCGGCCGAAACGGCCATCGCGGCTATCGTCCAGGCGGTGGATGAGCCCCTGCAGGCCACCCGCTGCGCCATTGAGGCCAAGGGCGCGGGCTGCATGTCCGGCGGCGAGCGCTGCCTGACCCACGGCCTGTGGGACGCCCTGGGCCGCCAGATCGAATCCTACCTCGCCTCCGTCAGCCTGGAGGATGTGCTCGAGCGCCGCGTCGAGCGGCCGTTCACCCACGCCGCCGCCCAGGTCGCTGCATGAGCCAACCCGTCTATCTCGACTATAACGCCACAGCGCCGATCCGCCCCGAGGCGGCGGAAGCAGTGCTGCGTGCGCTCGAGGTCGGCGGCAATCCCTCTTCCGTCCATGCCCGCGGCCGCGCGGCCCGCAACCTGGTCGAGACGGCGAGGGGCCAGGTCGCCCACCTCGTCGGGGCCGAGCCTGAGGCGGTGACCTTCACCAGCGGCGGCACCGAGGCCAATGGCCTCGCCTTGGAAGGCGCCGTCGCCAGCGGCGAGGTGCTGTCCCTGATCGTCGGCGCCGTCGAGCACCCCAGCGTGATCGAGGCGGCCACCGCCACCGGCCTGCCCGTCGAGATCTGGCCGGTGGACGGCGAGGGCGTCGCCGACATGGACTGGCTGGCCGAGCGGCTGGCGCGCTGGAGCCCCGACGACGGGGTGCCGTTCGTCGCCCTGATGCTGGCCAACAACGAAACCGGCGTGATCCAGCCGGTCGCCGACGCCTCCCGCCTCGTCCGCGAGGCCGGCGGTCTGCTGCACGTCGACGCGATCCAGGCGGCGGGCAAGATCGAGATCGATTTCGCCGCGCTCGGCGCCGACACCCTCAGCCTGTCCGCCCACAAGCTCGGCGGCCCGCAAGGCGTGGGCGCCCTGGTCGCGGGACCGCGCTCCATCCTCGCGCCGCGCCAGCACGGCGGCGGCCAGGAGCGGGGCCTGCGGGCAGGCACCGAGAACGTGTCCGGCATCGCCGGCTTCGGCGCGGCGGCGACCGCGGCCCTTCGCGACCTGCCGACGGCGGGCGTCCAGGCGGCCTGGCGCGACGCGGCGGCGGCCCGGTTGAAGGACGCGGGCGTGACGGTGGCGGGGGAGGGCGCGGCGCGCCTGCCCAATACGCTCAGCATCGCCGCCGAGGACTTCGAGTCCTCGCTGCAGGTCATGGCCCTGGACCTCGACGGGGTGATGGTCTCCGCCGGCTCGGCCTGCTCCTCGGGCAAGGTGCGCCCCAGCGGGGTGCTGGAGGCGATGGGCTACGGGCCCCTGGCGGCGGGCGCCCTGCGCGCCTCGGGCGGGTGGGCCACGACGAATGAGGATTGGGACAGGTTCGCGCAGGTCTGGCTGGCGGCGCATCAGCGCCACGCCGCCCGGCGCGACGTGAGGGAGTTCGCGTAAGGATGGCTGCGGTCAAGGACACGGTGAAGACCGTCGAGGCGTTGGAGAAGTACGCCCACGGCTTCGTCACCGACATCGAGCAGGAGTTCGCGGAGAAGGGCCTGAACGCCGACACCGTGCGCTTCATCTCGGCCAAAAAGGACGAGCCGGCGTGGATGCTGGACTGGCGGCTCGAAGCGTTTGAACGCTGGCTGGCCATGGACGAGCCCGACTGGGCCAAGCTCGCCTACCCGCCGATCGACTACCAGGGCGCCTACTACTACGCCGCCCCGAAGGACAAGAACGCGGGCCCCAAGAGCCTGGACGAGGTCGATCCCGAGCTTTTGGCCACCTACGCCAAGCTGGGCATTCCGCTGCGTGAGCAGGAGGTTCTGGCCGGCGTGGTCGGCTCGCCCCGCTACGCGGTCGATGCGGTGTTCGACAGCGTCTCGGTGGTCACCACCTTCAAGAAGGAGCTGGCTGAGGCGGGGGTGATCTTCTGCCCCCTGTCCGAGGCGGTGCGCGATCACCCCGATCTGGTGAAGAAGTACCTGGGCACGGTGGTGCCGGTCTCGGACAACTATTTCGCCTGCCTGAACTCGGCGGTCTTCTCCGAAGGCTCCTTCGTCTATGTGCCGCCGGGCGTGCGCTGCCCGATGGAGCTCTCTACCTATTTCCGCATCAATGCGGAGGAGACCGGCCAGTTCGAGCGCACCCTGATCATCGCCGACAAGGGCTCCTACGTCTCGTACCTGGAGGGCTGCACGGCCCCCAAGCGCGACGAGAACCAGCTGCACGCGGCGGTGGTCGAGCTGGTGGCGCTGGACGACGCGGAGATCAAATACTCCACGGTGCAGAACTGGTACCCCGGCGACGCCGAGGGCAAGGGCGGCATCTACAACTTCGTCACCAAGCGGGCCGACTGCCGCGGGGCGCGGGCCAAGGTCGCCTGGACCCAGGTCGAGACCGGCTCGGCCATCACCTGGAAGTACCCCTCCTGCATCCTGCGGGGCGACGAGAGCGTGGGCGAATTCTACTCCATCGCCATCACCAACAACCGCCAGCAGGCCGACACCGGCACCAAGATGATCCACCTGGGGCGCAACACCCGCTCCCGGATCATCTCCAAGGGCATTTCGGCGGGGCGCTCGTCCAACACCTATCGCGGCCTGGTCTCTGCGCACCCGAAGGCCATCGGCGCGCGCAACTTCACCCAGTGCGACAGCCTCCTGATCGGCAAGCACTGCGCCGCCCATACCGTGCCCTATATCGAGGCCCGCAACGCCCACGCTCACTTCGAGCATGAGGCGACCACCACGCGCCTCTCGGACGACCAGCTCTTCTATGTGATGCAGCGCGGGCTGAACCAGGAAGAGGCGGTCCAGCTCCTGGTCAACGGCTTCGTCAAGGACGTGCTTCAGCAGCTTCCCATGGAGTTCGCCGTGGAGGCCCAGAAGCTTGTGGCTGTCAGTCTCGAGGGGAGCGTGGGTTGAGCCCTTCGCAAGGAAGAACAATGCTTTCGATCAAGAACCTCCACGCCCGGGTCGGCGACGCCGAGATCCTCAAGGGGCTGTCCCTCGACGTTCCGGCGGGCGAGGTGCACGCCATCATGGGGCCCAACGGGGCGGGCAAGTCGACTCTCTCCTACGTGCTTACCGGCCGCGACGGCTACGAGGTGACGGAGGGCTCGGCGACCCTTGATGGCGAGGACCTGCTGGCGCTCGATCCCTCCGAGCGGGCGGCCAAGGGCCTGTTCCTGTCGTTCCAGTATCCGCTGGAAATCCCCGGCGTTCCGGCCCTGACCTTCATCCGCACCGCGCTCAATTCCCAGCGCAAGGCCCGCGGCGAGGGCGAGGTCCCGGCGCCGGAGTTCCTGAAGCGCGCCCGCGCCACGGCGGCGTCCCTGAAGATGGATTTCGACATGCTGCGCCGGGGGCTGAACGTCGGCTTCTCCGGCGGCGAGAAGAAGCGGATGGAGATCTTCCAGATGGCGATGCTGTCGCCCCGCTTCCTGATTCTGGACGAGACGGACTCGGGGCTCGACATCGACGCCCTGCGCATCGTCTCCGAAGGGGTGAACGCCATGCGGGCCCCCGACCGGGCCATGCTGGTCATCACCCACTACCAGCGCCTGCTCGACTACGTGAAGCCGGACAAGGTCCACGTCCTGGCGGGGGGCCGGATCGTCGCCTCCGGCGGGCCGGAGCTGGCGCACGAGCTGGAGAAATCCGGTTACGACAAATACGCCCTGGAGGCCGCGTGAACGCCTTAGCCAAGGCCGAAGGATGGATGACCGGTTCGCCCCTGCCGACGCGCAGGGACGAGGCGTTCCGCTATTCCGACCTCGCCCGCGCCCTGCGGACTGCTCCGCCGCCTTCGCCCCCGGCCTCCGCGCCGGGCTGGCCTGGACCGTTCGAGGGCCTGGCCGACCGTGAGCTGGTGTTCGTCAACGGCTATGAGTCCGGCCCCGATCTGCTGCTGCTGGGTGATGAGGCCGTGGCGGTGCGCTTCATCTCCGACACCATCGACACCGCCCACCTGTCCCGCCTGAAGGTCGTGGTCGCCGCCGACTGCATGGCGACCCTGCTGGAGAGCTACGAAGGGCGCGGCGAGGGCTATTTCGCCAACACCATCCTGGAGATCGAGCTCGGCAAGGGCGCCAGGCTGGAGCGGCTGGTGGTGCTGGACGAGCCCGACACCGCGGTCTCGGTTTCGACGGCGGAGGTGAAGCTCGCCCCCGGCGCTCGCTACGCCCAGACGGTCCTGGCCTCCGGCGCCAAACTGCAGCGCCACGAGACCCATCTGCACAATCCGGGAGCCGGCACGACGGCCCGCCTCGACGGCGCCTACCTCGTCGACGGCGCCCGCCATGCGGACGTGACCACGGTGGTCACCCACGAGGGCATCGGCGGGGAGACCTCGCAGCTGACCAAGGGCGTCGCCGGCGGGAGCGCCCGCGGGGTGTTCCAGGGCCGCATCGTCGTCAGCGAGGGCGCGGACAAGACCGACGCCCGCATGCGCCACGACGCCCTGCTGCTCTCCGACCGGGCCGAGATCGACGCCAAGCCGGAGCTGGAAATCTACGCCGACGACGTCGCCTGCGCCCACGGCAACACGGTAGGGGCCCTCGACGAGGAAGCCCTGTTCTACATCCGCAGCAGAGGCGTGCCCCTCGACGACGCCCGCATCATGTTGACAGAGGCCTTTGTCGGCGAGGCGATCGAGCGGATCGAGCACGAGGGCGCGCGAGAGGCCGCCCGCGGCTGGGCTTTCCGCCGGCTTGAGGCGCTTCGCCCATGAATGCGCCCGTGATTGTCTCTGGAAGCCCCGTGACCCCCGCCTTCGACGTCGCCGCGGTCCGGGAGCAGTTCCCGATCCTCAAGCGCGAGATCAACGGCAAGCCGCTGGTCTATCTGGACAGCGCCGCCTCGGCCCAGAAGCCGCGGGCGGTGATCGACGCCATGATCCATTCCATGGAGCACTCCTATTCGAACGTGCACCGTGGCCTGCACACCCTGGCCAACGAGACCACCGACGCCTTTGAAAAGGCGCGTGAAAGCGTCGCCCGGTTCATCCATGCGGAAAACCGCGAGGCCATCGTCTTCACCAAGGGCGCGACCGAGGCGATCAACCTCGTGGCCGCCTCCATCGGCCTGACGCTGAACGCCGGGGACGAGATCGTCGTCTCGGAGATGGAGCACCACGCCAACCTGGTGCCCTGGCACTTCCTGCGCGAGCGCAAGGGCGTGGTCCTGCGCTTCGTCCCGGTCACCGACGAGGGGGCGCTGGACCTCGACGCCTATCGCGCCCTCCTGGGCCCCAAGACCCGCGTCGTGGCCCTGACCCACATGTCCAACGTCACCGGCTCGATCACCGACGTGCGCGCGGTGGTCGAGGCGGCGCACGCGGCGGGGGCGATCGTGCTGCTGGACGGAGCCCAGGCGGTGGTGCACCGGCCGATCGACGTCCAGGCCCTGGGCTGCGACTTTTACGTCTTCTCCGGCCACAAGCTGTACGGCCCCACCGGAATCGGCGTGCTCTACGGCAAGCCTGAGCGGCTCGCGTCGCTCGCGCCGTACCAGGGGGGCGGGGAGATGATCGGCGTGGTCTCCCAGGACCTGATCACCTATGCGGATCCGCCTCACCGGTTCGAGGCGGGCACCCCGCCCATCCTGGAAGCCATCGGCCTGGGCGCCGCCATCGACTGGCTGGAGACCCTCGACCGCGAGGCCGTGGAGGCCCACGAGCAGGCGCTTTACGACCGCGCCGTCGCCGGGCTGGAAGGGGTGGATTGGCTGCGCATGCTGGGCACGGCGCCGGGCAAGGGCGCGATCCTGGCGTTCACCGTCGAAGGCGCCCACGCCCACGACGTCGCCCAGATACTGGACCGTTACGGGGTCGCCGTGCGGGCCGGAACCCACTGCGCCGAGCCCCTGATGCGCCGCTTCGGTGTGTCATCGAGCGCCCGCGCATCCTTCGCCCTATATAACACCCTGGAGGAGGCGGACGCGTTCGTGGACGCCCTTCTCAAAGCCAAGAGTTTCTTCAGCTGATGGACGATTCAGGCCTCAACGCCGCCCAGGCGGCCCCCGTCTCGGACACTCCGGCGCTCAGCCAGGAGGAGCTCGACCGGCTGACCGATTCCCTGATCGAGCGGCTCAAGACGGTCTACGACCCCGAGATCCCGGTCGACATCTATGAGCTGGGGCTCATCTACAAAGTCGACGTCTCCGACGACAAGGACGTGGTCATCGACATGACCCTGACCGCGCCGGGCTGCCCAGTCGCCGGCGAGATGCCCGACTGGGTGCGCGACGCCGTGCTGGAGATACCCGGCTTGAAGTCCTGCACCGTCAACCTGGTGTTCGATCCCCCCTGGACCTCGGACAAGATGTCCGACGAGGCCAAGCTTCAGTTGAACATGTTCTGATGGAAACCATCGTCCCCACCGCCCGCGTCCGTCGCCCCCGTCCCAAGGTCGTGACCCTGTCCGACAGCGCGGCGGCGCGCGTGCGCGAGATCATGGACCGGGCCGAAAAGCCCTACGCGGGCCTGCGCGTCGGGGTGAAGAACGGCGGCTGCGCCGGCCAGGAATACGTCATGGAATATGCGGAAGCCGCCGGCCCCCTCGACGAGGTGGTCGAGGACAAGGGCGTCGTCATCCTGGTCGATCCCAAGGCGGTGCTGTTCCTGATCGGCACCGAGATCGACTACGAGACCACCCGGCTCGCCTCCAAGTTCGTGTTCAGGAACCCGAACGAGACCGACGCCTGCGGCTGCGGCGAGAGCGTCACCATCATCCCGGCCGCGGCCGCCGAGTAGGCCGTGAGCCCGGGCTTCGCCGCCTTCGTCACCGAACTGCTGGAGGGCCTCGGTCCGGTCTCGATCCGGCGCATGTTCGGCGGGGCAGGGGTCTATGCGGACGCGGTCATGTTCGCCCTGATCGACGAGGACGTTCTCTACATAAAGACCGACGAGGCCCTGAAGGCCGAGCTGGCGGAGGCCGGCTCCACGCCCTTCTCTTACGTCCCGGGCCACGGCGCCCGCGCGGGCCAGGCCATCGACATGGGCTACTGGCGGATGCCGGAGGCGGCGCTGGACGAGCCGGACGAGGCGGTGGCCTGGGCGCGCAAGGCGCTCGCGGTGGCGCGGGCCAAGGCGGCGGCCAAGCCGAAAAAGAAGCGGGTCTAGACGGCCCTAGTGGATGGTCTGCACGACCCAGAATTCCTGGTCGGACGCGTCCGGATAGTCGGCGAGGCGAGGGGCCCAGACGATGCCGTGCGCGTCATAGGTCGGTGGCGGCAAGGCGACGTTCGTGCCGATCCGGCGAGCCTGGTCGACGGCCTCCAGCACGGCCCGGACCCCGCGCAGGGCGACCTCGGCGGCTTCCTCGTCGGAGGCC
Organism: Caulobacterales bacterium; assembly: GCA_947474395.1. GTDB lineage: Bacteria > Pseudomonadota > Alphaproteobacteria > Caulobacterales > Caulobacteraceae > CANJID01. The sequence goes on along the minus strand of CANJID010000006.1, from coordinate 60,387 downwards.
TCATCCATGGCGACCTCGATCAGCGCCTCGAACATCTGCGGGGTCGCGTCGTAGGTCTTGGGTCCAGTGTGCGGTTTCGAGCGCATGACAACCTTCCTTCACGAAACGGACCATGGCCCATGACGGATGAAGGACGGCTGAACCGCGGCGTTACGGAAGCGTCAGCCTGACGGGGCCGGGCCCGACTCGTCGCGCTCGGAATATTCGACCAGCGTCGCCTGGAGCGCCTGCACCTGCGGCGGCGTCAGCGCCCTGGCGCACTGGGCGGCGCTCTCCACGGCGTCGATCCACTCCTTGGCGGCGATGCCCGTCGCCTCCTGGTCCTGCTCGCGCAGCCAGGCCGCGAAGATCACCATGGTGATCCGCTGCATTGCGATCGGCGGCTGCTTGCGGTTACGGCGTTCGGAGAACTCGATCAGCGAACCGGCGGCCCGGCGCAACTCGGCGGGCAGCTTGGAAGACACGCTACGGTACAGGGTTGTCATTGATCGCCGAGCGCCCCCCCGGGCGACATTTCCATTGTTAAGTTCGCGGTTGTTCCACGTCGCAGGGTGGCGCCGCCCGTCGCGGTCGAGTCGGATTTCGTGAAAGTTCTTGAGCCGCCGCGTGGGGAGCCGGTTCACCGCCGCGCAACCAAGGCGCGGGCGGTCTTGGCTGTTCGCGAACCGGCCGGAGCGCCGCTATCTTGGCTCCATGTCCAGGACCACCCGCGCGACCCTGGCGCTGCAGCAGGCCGGCGTGCCCTTCAGCGTCCACACCTACGACTACGATCCTGACGCCCCGAAGATCGGACTGCAGGCGGCGCAGGCCCTCGGCGTTTCGCCCGAGGCGGTTCTCAAGACCCTGATGGCCGAGGTGGACGGCAAGCCGGTCTGCGTGGTGCTCCCCTCCGACCGGGAGGTCAGCATGAAGGCCCTGGCGCGCGCCTTCTCAGGAAAAGCGGCGGCCATGCTCAAGCCCGCCGACGCCGAGCGCCTGACCGGCTACGTCATCGGCGGCGTCAGCCCCTTCGGCCAGAAGCGCCGTGTCCCGACGGTGGTGGAGGCGGCGGCCCTGGCCCACCCCCTCGTCTTCATCAACGGCGGCCAGCGCGGCCTGCAGGTGAGGCTGGACCCGAAGGATGCGGTGAAGGCTTTAGACGCCCGGACGGCGGCGATCGTCGCTTAGGGGCGTCCGCCAGCCTCAACCCTTGCATTTGCGCCCCTAACCGCCTATCTCCCCCGCCACTTCGCACGCAGGCGTTCGGCGGCGTACCGGTCAATCCCGGCGCGTTTCCGTTCCGGTCCTCTCCAAGGAGGGGTTTGGTCTGCGGTGGTTCAACCGGGAAAGGCAAAGAACACCATGGCGCTCCCTGAATTCTCCATGCGTCAGCTTCTGGAAGCTGGCGCGCACTTCGGTCACCAGACTCACCGCTGGAACCCGAAGATGGACCGCTACATCTTCGGCTCGCGGTCCAACATCCACATCATCGATCTGTCGCAGTCCATTCCGCTGCTGCACCAGGCCCTGCTCAAGGTTCGAGAGGTCGGCGCGGCGGGCGGTCGCGTGCTCTTCGTCGGCACCAAGCGTCAGGCTTCGGAGCCGGTGGCCACGGCGGCCAAGCGCTGCGCGCAGTACTATGTGAACCACCGCTGGCTCGGCGGCACCCTCACCAACTGGCGCACCATCTCGGGGTCGATCAATCGTCTGCGCGAGCTGGAAACCGTGCTGGACGGCGGCGGCGAAGGCCGGACCAAGAAGGAGCTGCTGCAGCTGACCCGCGAACGGGAAAAGCTGGAGCTGTCCCTGGGCGGTATCAAGGACATGGGCGGCATCCCCGACCTGATGTTCGTGATCGACACCAACAAGGAGTCGATCGCGATCCAGGAAGCCCGGAAGCTGAACATCCCGGTGATCGCCATCCTGGACACCAACTCCAACCCGGACGGCATCACCTATCCGGTGCCCGGCAACGACGACGCGGCCCGCGCCCTGCAGCTCTACTGCGACCTGGTGGCCGACAGCGTCCTCGATGGTCTCGCCGCCGGCCAGTCGGCCCAGGGCGTGGACATCGGCGCCATGGAAGCCCCGCCGGTCGAACCGGTGCTGGCCAAGGAAGCCCGGGCCGCCAAGCCGAAGCCCGCGCCGGAGCCGGTGATGGCCGAGCCTGAAGCGGCCGCGGTCGCCGCCGAACTGGAAGCGGCCGCCGAGCCCGAAGCGGAAGCGGCGCCTGCCGAAGCCGCCCCGGAACCGGCTGCCGAAGCCGCTGCGGAACCGGCTGCCGCCGAGCCCGAAGCCGAGGCGCCTGCCGCCGAAGCCGCGGTGGAAACGACCGAGCCCGTCGAGGCGAACGCCGAGTAGGCGCTCCTCTCGTCGCGGGATTGCAATGGGATCCGCCTATGCGGGCGGATCAGTCACGAACTTTGATCGGAGGGTGAAGCCATGGCCGAAATCACGGCTGGCCTCGTAAAGGAACTGCGCGACAAGTCCGGCGTCGGGATGATGGACTGCAAGAGGGCGCTGGTCGAAAACGACGGCGATATGGAAGCCTCGATGGACTGGCTGCGCGCCAAGGGTCTGTCCAAGGCGGCCAAGAAGGCCGACCGCGTCGCCAGTGAAGGCCTCGTGGCCACGGCCCTGCGCGACGACGGCGCCGGCATGACCGGCGCTGTGGTCGAGCTGAACGCCGAGACCGACTTCGTGGCTCGCAACGACACGTTCCAGAACGCCGCTCGCGAAGCCGCCCAGGCGGGTCTCGACAACGAAGGCGCCGACGCCGTGGCCGCGGCCATGGCCGACAAGATCACCAACCTGATCGCCACCATCGGCGAGAACATGATGGTGCGTCGCGCGGCTCGTTTCGTCGTGCCCGAAGGCGTGGTTGCGGCCTATGTCCACAACGCGGTCGCGCCGGGTCTCGGCAAGATCGGCGTGCTGGTCGCGCTCGCCTCTGCGGGCGACAAGGCCCAGCTCACCGAGCTCGGCCGCAAGATCGGCATGCACATCGCGGCGACCTCGCCCCAGTCCCTCTCGGTCGACGACCTCGACCCGGCGGCGGTGGAGCGGGAGCGGGCGATCCTGGTCGAGCAGGCCGCCGATTCCGGCAAGCCGCCCGCGGTGATCGAGAAGATGGTCGAGGGGCGTCTGCGCAAGTTCTACGAGGAAGTCGTGCTCCTGAAGCAGGCCTTCGTCATGAACCCCGACCAGACGATCGAGGCGCTTCTTGCCGAACAGTCCAAAGCACTGGGGACACCGGTCGCCCTGACCGGCTTCGTGCGGCTGGCCCTCGGCGAGGGCGTGGAAAAGGGCCCCGAAGGCGACTTCGCGGCCGAGGTCGCGGCGATGACCGGCCAGGCCTGATCCAGGGCTGATTGAACTGCCCGATTGAACTGAACGAGCGGCGCGCCGAAAGGTGCGCCGTTCGCATATTCGGCTATGCTCGGCGCTCGCGAATCCCCGTTTCCCAAGAATCCTCCAAAGGACGCCCAGAGACATGACGCGCGAGGGAGCACCGACCGGCCTGCGCTACCGCAAGGTCCTGCTCAAGGTCTCCGGCGAGGTGCTGATGGGGGATTCCCCCTACGGCATCGACATGCAAACGGTCGAAGCCGTGGCGCGCGACATCGCGGTGATCGCCCGCACCGGCGTACAGCTCTGCCTCGTCATCGGCGGGGGCAACATCTTCCGGGGCCTGTCGACCGCCGCCAAGGGCATGGAGCGGGCCAGCGCCGACTACATGGGCATGCTGGCGACGGTGATGAACGCGCTGGCCATGCAGAACGCCCTTGAGGCGCAAGGGGTCGACACACGGGTGCAGTCGGCCATCCGCATGGACACCATCTGCGAGCCCTACATCCGCCGCCGCGCCATGCGGCACCTGGAGAAGGGCAGGGTGGTGATCTTCGCCGCCGGCACCGGCAATCCGTTCTTCACCACCGACACCGCCGCAGCCCTGCGCGCCGCCGAGATGGGCTGCGACGCCCTGCTGAAGGGCACCAGCGTCGACGGGGTCTACACCGCCGACCCCAAGCGCAACCCCGAGGCTACCCGCTTCCCCCACCTCAGCTACCTTGAGGTTCTCTCCAAGGACCTTAAGGTGATGGACGCCTCGGCGATCAGCCTGATGCGCGAAAACGCCATACCGATCGTCGTGTTCTCGATCCGCCGTCCAGGCGCCCTTCTGGACGTTCTGAACGGGACCGGCGTGCACACGGTGATCTCGGAGGACACCTCCGAAACGACAAGGTCTTGAGATCATGAGCCAAGCCAACGCCGACCTGTCGAAGTTCTCCGTCCGCATGGACAAGGCCGTCCAGGCCCTGCTGGCCGAGTTTTCGGGCCTGCGCACCGGGCGCGCCTCGGCGAGCCTCTTGGAGCCCATCCACGTGGACGCCTACGGCTCGTCCATGCCCCTGAACCAGGTGGCGGGGATCACCGTCCCCGAGCCGCGGATGATCACCGTCAACGTCTGGGACAAGGCCCTGGTGATCGCCGTCGAGAAGGCCATCCGCAACGCCGGCATCGGCCTCAATCCGATCACCGACGGCCAGAACCTGCGCGTGCCCGTCCCGGCCCTGACCGAGGATCGCCGCAAGGACCTGGTCAAGCTCGCCGGAAAGTACGCCGAGCAGCAGCGCATCGCGGTCCGTAATGTCCGCCGCGAGGGGATGGAGGAGCTGAAGAAGCTCGAGAAGGATCACGTCATCTCGGAGGATGACCACAAGAAGCTCGGCGAAGAGGTGCAGAAGGCCACCGATGGGGCCATCAAGCGCATCGACGAGGCCTTGAAAACCAAAGAGCATGAGATCATGCAGGTTTGAATGATCTCCGGTGGACGGGGAGGGAGCGGGCGTTATGTCGCCGATTTTGGGGCTGAATAGCCCGACGGCGTCCGCCAACGCCGCCCGCCACGTCGCCATCATCATGGACGGCAACGGCCGTTGGGCGAAGAGCCGCGGCCTGCCGCGCACCCTCGGCCACCAGGCCGGGGTCAACGCCCTGAAACGCACCGTCGAGGCCGCTCCCGAGCTGGGGATCCAGTGGCTGACCGTGTTCGGCTTCTCCACCGAGAACTGGCGCCGCCCGGTCTCGGAAGTGTCCGAGCTGATGGCCCTCTTGAAGCGCTATGTCGCCTCCGACCTCGACCGGCTGGAGGCCGAGGGCGTGCGTATCAGGGTGATCGGCCGGCGCGACGACCTCGCCCCCGATATCCTGGCGGTGATCGAGCGGGCGGAAGCCCGAACCCGCTTCAATGAGCGCTTCAACCTGCAGGTCGCCTTCAACTACGGGGGCAGGGCGGACATCGCCTGCGCCGCCCGGGCCTACGCCCGCGCCGCCATCGCCGGGGAGGTGTCTCCGGACGCCGCCGACGAGGCCGGGTTCGAACGATTTCTGTCCACCGCCGCCGGTCCGCCCCCGGACCTGATCATCCGCACCTCGGGCGAGCGGCGCCTGTCCAACTTCCTCCTGTGGGAGGCCGCCTATGCCGAGCTGGTTTTCCAGGATGTCCTGTGGCCCGACTATGGCCCTGAGCACCTGAAGGCCGCCATGGACGAGTTCCTGGCCCGTGAGCGGCGCTATGGCGGAGCCGACGTCGACGATGTCCGCGCCGCCGGCTAGCTTCGACTATTCCAATCTGAAGCTGCGGGCCCTGTCCGCGGCCATCCTGATTCCGGTGGTGCTGCTGGCTGTCTGGATCGGAGAGTGGCTGTTCCTGGCCCTCATGCTCGCGGCCGTGGGACTGCTCGCCCGCGAATGGGCGCTGATGTCGGCGCCCCACGCGCCGATCCGTGCGGCGGCCCCGATCTTCGGCGCCGTCGGCGTGGCGCTCGTGGCGGTGAAGCTGGACTTCCTCATTGCGCCCGGGCTGGGCCACATGGAGCTGGCCTGGCTGTTGCTGCCCCTGGGCGCGCTGGCGGCGGCGTTGATCGCCCGCCTGCGGGGCGTCGCCGAACGTCCGATGGATGAGGCCTTCGGGGTGCTCTACATCGGCGCCCCGGCGGTCGCCATCGAGTGGCTGCACAGCGGCCATGAGGGGCGCGGCTGGGTCGCCGCCCTTCTGTCGGTCGCCTGGGCCGCCGACAGCGCGGCCTTCGCGGCCGGGACCATTCTCAAGGGCCCCAAGCTCTGGCCGCGGGTTTCTCCGAAGAAGACCTGGTCCGGCTTCATCGTCGGCCTGATCGCGGGGGTCGCCGCCGCGGTCGTCTATTCCTTGTGGCGCCCCTTGCCCGGGGGCCCGCCCGTGGCCTGGGCCGTGCCCATCGGCTTCGTCGCCGCCCTGGCCGTGATGGCCGGCGACCTCTGGGAGTCGATGCTCAAGCGCCGGTTCGGGGTAAAGGACTCCGGACAATTGATTCCAGGCCATGGCGGCCTCTTGGACCGTGTAGACGGCGTGATGTTCGCGGCCATGGTCATGGCGGCGGCGCGGCTGCTGGTCGATGTGGGAGCGAATTGATGGCGTTGCGTACGGTGACCGTGCTGGGATCGACCGGCTCGATCGGGGTCTCCACCCTCGATTTGCTGGAGCGCGCCGTCGCCGAAGGGGCCGCCGAGGTGTCGGTGACCGGGCTTACCGCCGGCCGAAATGTAGCGCTGCTGGCCGAGCAGGCCCTGAAGTGGCGCCCCCGTACCGCGGTGATCGCCGACGAATCGCTGCTGCCCGAACTGAGGGAGCGCCTGAACGGCTCGGGCGTCGCCGCCGCCGCCGGGGCTCAGGCCATTGTGGAAGTCGCGGGCGACGGCGCGGACTGGGTTATGGCGGCCATCGTCGGCTCGGCGGGCCTGGCGCCCACCCTGGCGGCCGCCCGCGCCGGTTCGGTGATCGGCCTGGCCAACAAGGAAAGCCTGGTCTGCGCCGGCCCGGCCCTGCTCGCCGCGGCCAAGGCGGCCGGCGGGGTGGTGATCCCGGTGGATTCCGAGCACTCGGCCATCTTCCAGGTGCTGCAGCCGGCCTGCATCGACCGGGTGTCCAAGCTGATTCTCACCGCCTCGGGCGGCCCGTTCCGGGACTGGACCCTGCAGGCCATGTCGGGCGCCACGCCCGAGCAGGCGGTGGCCCATCCGAATTGGTCCATGGGCGCCAAGATTTCGATCGATTCCGCGACCATGATGAATAAGGGCCTCGAAATGATCGAGGCGTCATACCTGTTCGCGACCCCCGAAACGAAGATCGAGGTCTTGGTGCATCCGCAGTCGATCATCCATTCCATGGTCGAGTACGAGGACGGGTCCACCCTGGCCCAGCTCGGACCGCCGGACATGCGCGCGCCCATCGCCTGCGCCTTCGCCTGGCCCGACCGGCTGCCCTGGCCCGCGCCCAAGCTCGACCTGGCCGCCATCGGTTCCCTGACCTTCCAGGCGCCGGACTTGCAGAGGTTTCCGGCGTTGTCCCTCGCCCGCGAGGTGCTTCGGCTCGGAGGAACCGCGCCCAACAGTTTCAATGCGGCCAATGAGACAGCCGTGGCGGCCTTCCTTGACCGCCGGATCGGCTTTCTCGATATTGCGGCCGCTGTGTCGGAGACCCTGGACCGCATGTCGGCCAACGGGGGATTCGGCGGGGGAGCGTGGGACGACGCGCTGGAGACCGCCCTCGAGGTGGACAACCACGCCCGTCGGGTCGCGACAGAAGTCGTGTCGCGATTGGATCGTTTGAACTGACCCGGAAGGTTCCCGCCCGCCCATGTTCGCTTTGATCCACAACATCCTGATCTACGTCGTGCCGTTCCTGTTCGTGCTGACGCTCGTCGTCACCATCCACGAACTGGGTCACTTCGCGATGGCGCGGGCTCTGGGCGTGGCGGTCGACCGCTTCGCCATCGGCTTCGGCAAGGCGATCTTCAGCTGGACCGACAAGGGCGGCGTAGAGTGGCGGGTGGGGTGGATCCCTCTCGGCGGCTATGTGCGCTTTTCCGGCGACGCCGAGGCCAGCTCCTCGGTTCCGGACGCCGATGACCTCGCCCAGCTCAAAGCCAATATCCGCCAGCGTGAAGGGGTAGGGGCCGAGCGTCGCTACTTCCACTTCAAGCCGATCTGGGCCCGGTCGCTGGTTGTCCTCGCCGGACCGGTGGCCAACTTCCTCCTGGCCATCGTCCTGTTCGCCTTCCTGCTGGGGACCTTCGGCGAAGTGGGCTGGAAGCCGCGCGTGGGCATGGTCGAGCCTGGCAGCCCCGCGGAGCGCGCAGGCTTCATGAAGGGCGACCTTGTGAAGGCCATCGAGGACCGCCCGATCAGCGATTTCTACGAGATCAAGCGCTACGTCATCTTCCGCGCCGGAGAGCCGATCCGCTTCACCGTCGATCGCGGCGGCGCCCCGGTTCAGTTGACGGCGATTCCGGAGCGCAAGGCTCAGGTCGATCCTCTCACGGGCTTCAGCAACAAGATGGGCTCCCTGGGCCTCGGCACGCTCGGCGCCCGCGAGGACGTGTTCGTCAAGCACTACACCCCGGTCGAGGCCATGGTCGGCGGGGTGCAGAAGACGGGCGAGACCCTGAGCACCACCCTGCAGTACCTTGGCCGTATGGTCCGGGGCCTGGAGTCGGGCGACCAGCTCGGCGGGCCCCTGCGGATCGGCGCCTTTTCCGGCAAGATCGCCCAGGCCGGCGCCGAGGGCGCATCGAATTTCGGCAGCCAGGTCGCCGGCGGCCTGGTGGCGCTCCTGGGCCTGGCCGCCGCCCTCTCGGTCGGAATCGGGTTCATGAATCTGCTGCCCGTGCCTGTGCTCGATGGCGGCCATTTGCTGTTCTACGTCTACGAGGCCCTGGCCCGCCGCCCGCTTGCGGCCAAGGTTCAGGCAGCCGGGTACCGCGTGGGGCTTGCTTTGCTGTTGGGATTGATGTTGTTCGCGACCTGGAACGACTTGCAGCAATTGCGCGTGTTCAAACTCCTCGGCGGGCTGTTCTCCTGAGCCCCGCCGCCCCGCCGACGGTTCATAGAATGGTTCGAATCCGCGCCTGTCGCTCCGCGCTCGCCCTCGGCGTGGCCCTCATGGCTTCTACTATGCTCGCCACAGGCGCCCTCGCAGGGGCGCCGGCCGGAGGGCTGACGCCTATCCAGGTGCCTGACCAGCCCAACACGCCGGCCGCGCCCGCCGGCGCGCCGCCGGTCAACCTCGCGCCCCTTCCCGTGGGTCCCGCCGTCGAGCGCGGCATCGTCCGCACCTTCGCCGTTGAGGGCAACGAGCGGATCGAGGCGGCCACCATCATCTCCTACGTGCCGATCCAGGTCGGGGAGGTGGTCGACGCCGCCCGCATCGACCTCGCGGTGAAGACCCTGTTCCGCACCGAGCTGTTCGACGACGTGGTCGTCAGCCTGCGCGGCGACCAGCTGGTCATCCGCGTGGTCGAGAACCCGATCATCAACCAGGTGGTGTTCGAGGGGAATTCGGCCCTCAACAACGAGAAGCTGCGCGACGAGGTGACCGTCCACCCGCGCGGCATCTTCACCAAGTCGAACGTCCAGCAGGACGTGCAGCGCATCGTCGAGCTCTACCGGCGGGCCGGCCGCATCTCCGCCGCCGTTACGCCGCAGATCGTCGAGTTGCCGCAGCGGCGCGTGGACCTGATCTTCAAGATCGAGGAAGGCCCCAAGACCGGCATCACCCGCATCAACTTCCTCGGCAACCAGGCATTCTCGGACAACGGGCTGCGCGACGTCATCGCCACCCGCGAGACCCACTGGTGGAAGTTCTTCCAGTCCAACGACAACTACGACCCCGACCGGATCGAGTACGACCGCGAGCAGCTGCGCAAGCACTACACCAACCGCGGCTACTATGATTTCAAGGTGTCCTCCTCGATCGCCGAGCTGTCGCCCGACCAGAAGACCTTCGCCGTCACCTACACGATCGACGAGGGTCCCCGGTACCGCTTCGGCGACCTAAAGGTCACCACCGACCTGAAGCGGCTGGACGCCAACATCCTGCGCGCCCTGCTGCCGATCCGCCCCGGCGAGATCTACCAGAGCGACCGCATCGAGACCGCCGTCGACGCCCTGACCTTCGCGGCCGGCGCCGCGGGCTTCGCGTTCGTGGACATCCGCCCGCGCTACGTGCCGAACCGCGAGAAGAACACCGTCGATGTGACCTTCGAGGTCCGCGAGGGGCCGCGCGTCTACATCGAGCGCATCGACATCGTCGGCAACACCCGCACCCTGGACCCGGTGATCCGCCGCGAGATCCGGCTGGCCGAGGGCGACGCCTACAACCGCGTGCTGGTCGACCGCTCCAAGACCGAGGTCAAGCGCCTCGGCTTCTTCAAGACCGTCGAGGTCGAGAATATTCCGGGCTCGGCCGCGGACCGCACCATCCTGCGCGCCAAGGTCGAGGAGCAGCCCACCGGCGAGCTCAGCTTCGGCGCCGGCTATTCCTCGTTCGACAAGCTGCTGCTGGACATCGGCGTCAGCGAGCACAACTTCCGCGGCCGCGGCCAGGACGTCTCGCTGCGGGCCTCGATCGGCTCCCTGCGCCAGCAGATCGACTTCCGTTTCACAGAGCCGCGGTTCCTCGGACGCGACCTGCGCGGCGGGGTGGACCTGTACTCCTACAAGTACAACTTCACCGACTACACGGGCTTCGACACCGAATCCCTCGGCATGGGCCTGCGGCTGGGCTTCCCGCTCAACACCACGACCTATCTGCAGACCCGCTACCAGCTGCGCACCGACCGCGTGGTCGTCAGCGGCGGGAGCTGCGAACTGGGCCTGACCTCGCTGACCATCTGCGACCAGCTCGGGGCGCACCTGACGTCGCTGATGGGCTACAGCCTCGTCCTCGACCGGCGGAACGATCCGATCCGGCCGACCCGCGGCTTCACCTTCAGCTTCACCCAGGACTTCGCCGGCTTCGGCGGCAACGTGAAGTACATCCGCACCGAGACGGTCGGCGCCTGGTACCACGGCTTCACCCCCGCCTGGATCCTGACCGTGCAGGGCCAGGCCGGCTACATCACCGGCTGGGCCGGCGATCAGGTCCGGATCAACGACCGCTTCTACAAGGGCGGCAACACCTTCCCGGGCTTCGAGACGGCCGGCATCGGCCCGCGCGACACCCAGTATGACGAATCCCTCGGCGGCAACGCCTACGCCATCGGCAACCTAACCTTGAGCCTGCCGAACCGGCTGCCTGACCAGTACGGCATCAAGACCGAACTGTTCCTGTACGGGGGTACTGTCGGGTTGTTGGATCGAGGCTCGATCCAGTCCGCGACGGTTCGCGACGATCTGAAGCTGCGCGCCTCGGCCGGCATCAGTGTATACTGGACCTCTCCGATGGGGCCGCTGCGGATCGACTTCAGCAAGATTCTGGCTAAAGCGCCCTACGACAAGACCGAAACCTTCCGTTTCTCCACCGCCACTCAGTTTTAGAAGAGCCCATGACCCAGATGCGCCTCTGCGCGGCTGTCGCCGCCATCGCCCTCGCGGCTCCGCTCGCCGCGAACGCCGCCGCTGCCGCCACCGCCGCTCGTCCGGCCGCCACTGCTCCCGCTGCGGCGGCCGCCGCAGCTCCGGCTCCGGCCAACTTCACGCCCCCGCCGGGCCCGCCGATCGGCGGGGTCTGCATCTTCTCGTTCGACAAGGCCATCGGCGACTCCCTCGTCGGCAAGGCCTATCTGGCGCGGATGCAGCAGCTCGCGGCCCAGGTCGAGGCCGAGCTCAACCCGGAGCGCACCTCGATCCAGAACGACGGTACGGCGCTGCAGAACCAGCGCGCGACCATCACGCCGGATCAGTTCACCCAGCGCGCCAACGCCATCAACGCCCGTATCCAGGCCTACCAGGAGAAGGAACAGCTCCGGGCCCAGGAACTGGACGAGACCAAGAACCGCGCGCTGCAGACCATCGTCAACGACGTCAACCCGCTGCTGGTGACGGTCTACACCCAGCGCAACTGCGCGGTGGTGGTCGACCAGACGGCCCTGATCGCGGCCAACACCTCGATGGATATCAGCCCGGCGGTCACGACCTCGCTGAACACCAAGCGGACCACGATCACGTTCGAGCGCGCCCGTCTCGACCAGGCCACCACGCCGGCCCGCCCGTAACAGGCCTGCGAACTTAGCTTTTTGAGGCGATCCGCGGCGCGGATCGCCTTAAGAGTAAATGGATGCCCCAGTTCGGCGAGGTGGTGGCCGGATGCCCGATCCGCGTTTCTTCGAGTTCCTGGGTCCCGTCTCCCTGGCCGAGCTGGCCGAACTGACCGGCTCTGTGCTGGCGAACCAGGCCGACGGCGAGCGGCGGGTCGAATCCGCGGCTCCCCTCGGCAGGGCGGGCCCGCGGGACATCGCCTTTCTCGGCGACCGCCGCCACGTCGCCTCCCTGGCTGACACCCGGGCCGGCGCCTGTTTCATTCGATCCGAGTACGCCGAGGGCGCGCCCGCCGGATGCGCCGTCCTGGTCGCGCGCGCGCCCCAGATGGCCTACGCCCTGGCCGCCATCCGCCTGTTCCGCCCCCGCCGCCATTCCATCACCGATCCCGCCATCCACCCGGACGCGGTGCTTGAGGAGGGGGTGATGTTGAGCCACGGGGTGGTGATCGGCCCCGGCGCGCGCATCGGCGCCCGCACCGAGATCGGCGCCAATACGGTGATCGGCCCCGGCGTCGCCATGGGCCGAGACTGCGTCATCGGCTCCAACGCCAGCATCGGCCACGCCCTGATCGGCGACCGGGTGACCCTTTTTTCCGGCGCGATGATCGGCGAGGCCGGATTCGGCGTGGCCGACCTGGGCGGCGACAAGGCTGACGTGCCCCAGCTCGGCCGTGTGATCCTGCAGGACGGGGTGACCGTGGGCGCCGGATCCTGCATCGACCGCGGGGCCTGGGACGACACCGTCGTGGGCGAAAACACCAAGATCGACAACCTTGTCCAAATCGCCCACAACGTCCGCATCGGACGCAACTGCGTGCTGGCCGCCCAGACCGGGATTTCCGGGAGTGTGAACGTGGGCGACAACGTACAGTTCGGCGGACGGGCGGGGGTGTCGGACCACATCGACATCGGCGATCGCGCCCGTATCGCCGCCGCGGCCGGCGTGATGAATAACGTGCCGGCTGACGAGACCTGGGGCGGGGCTCCGGCCCGGCAGCTGCGCCAGTTCATGCGCGAAACCGCCTGGCTGATACGCAAGGCGGGCGTCGAGAGGAGAACGAGCGCGGATGACTGAGACTCTCGTCGCAGCCGAAGCGGGGCTGGCCATCGACATGGCCGAGATCCTGCGCCGCATTCCGCACCGCTATCCCTTCCTGCTGATCGACCGGGCGGAGGACTACCGCCCCCACGAATCCATGGTCGGCATCAAGTGCGTGACCATGAACGAGCCCTTCTTCCAGGGGCACTTCCCCGAAAATCCGGTCATGCCCGGCGTGCTGATCATCGAGGCCATCGCCCAGACCGGCGCGGTCCTGATGTCCAAGTCGCTGGAGGCCGACGTCACCGGCAAGACCATCATGTTCATGTCGATGGACGCCGTGCGCTTCCGCTATCCGGTGCGTCCGGGCGATGTCCTGCGCATGCCGGTGAAGGTGCTGCGCGCGCGCTCCGACGTGTTCAAGTTCGGCGGCAAGGCCTTCGTCGGCGACAAGATGGCCGCCGAGGTCGAGTTCGCCGCCATGGTGGTCGAAGGCCGCTAGCCATGGTGACGATCCACCCCACGGCCATCGTCCATCAGGGCGCCGCCCTGGGCATGGACGTGGAGATCGGCCCCTTCTGCATCGTTGGCCCGAACGTGGTCCTGCAGGACCGGGTGCGCCTGGTCAGCCACGTCGTGGTCGGCGGCTTCACCGAGGTCGGCGAGGGGACGTCCGTGAACGCCTTCGCCGTGCTCGGGGGCGATCCACAGCACACCGCCCACAAGGGCGAAGAGACCAGGCTGGTCATCGGCGCCCGCAACACCATCCGCGAGCATGTCACCATGCACGCCGGCACCGTCCTGGGCGGAGGCGTCACCCGGGTCGGCGACGACGGCTTCTACATGGTCGGGGCCCACGTCGCTCACGACTGCCAGCTCGGCGACCGGGTCACCATGGTCAACGGCTCGGGCCTCGCCGGACACGTCGTCGTCGGCGACCTCGTGATCATCGGGGGGCTCGCCGGGGTGCACCAGCACGTGCGCATCGGCCGCCACGCCATCGTCGGGGCGGGGGCCCTGGTGGTGAAGGACGTCATCCCCTTCGGCTCGGTCTGGGGCAACCACGCCCACCTCGAGGGGCTGAACCTGGTGGGCCTGAAGCGTCGCGGCTTCACCCGCGAGTCGATCAACGACCTGCGTGCCGCCTACCGCCTGCTGTTCGCGGACGAGGGCACCTTCCAGGAGCGACTGGACGACGTGGCGCGGGTCTACTCCGCCTCGCCGGAGGTCTCCGAGATCGTCGAGTTCATCCGGGCCGACGCCAACCGGCCGCTCTGCCTGCCGACGCTGTGACCAGCGCCTCGCCGCCCAAGCTCGGCCTGATCGCCGGGGGCGGCGAGCTTCCCGTATCCCTCGCGATGCGCTGTCGCGCCGAGGGCCGGCCCTTGTTCGTCCTGCGCCTGCGGGGCTTCGCCGGCCCCGCCATGGACGCCTATGAAGGCGCCGAGTGCGGCCTGGGCGAGCTCGGCCGCGCCATCAAGCTCTTCAAGGCCGCCGGCTGCGGCGCGATCTGCATGGCCGGCCAGGTCGATCGTCCCGACTTCGCCAAGCTCAAGCCGGACCTGCGCGGGGTCCAGGCCCTGCCGGGCGCCATCGCCGCGGCCCTGAATGGCGACGACGCCCTGCTGCGTTGGCTGGTCGGCGAGTTCGAGAAGGAAGGCTTCGCGGTCGAGGGAGCGGACACGATCAACCGCACCCTGGTGTTGGGCGTGGGGCCGCTTGGCGCGCTCGCCCCGGCCGCAAGCCATAAGAGCGACATCGAGCGTGCCGTCACCGTCGCGCGCGGCATTGGCCGCTACGACATCGGCCAGGGCGTCGTGGTCGTCGGGGGCGCTGTCCTGGCGGTGGAGACGCAAGAAGGCACGGACGCCATGCTGGCCCGCTGCGCCACGCTCAATCCCGACTGGCGGGGCACGGCGGAGGCACGCCACGGCGTGCTCGCCAAGCTGCCCAAGCCGATCCAGGAGCGCCGGGTCGACCTGCCGACCATCGGTGTCGCCACCGTGGAGGCCGCCGCCGCCTGCGGGCTGGCCGGGATCGTGGGAGAGGCGGGCGCCATGCTGGTCCTGGACCGCCCCGCCGTCATCGCCGCCGCGGACCGCCTGGGCCTGTTCGTCCACGGCATTCCCCCCGAAGGCTGAACGTGGCCCCCCAGACCTTGACGCCCTTGACGGTCATGCTGGTCGCCGCCGAGGCTTCCGGCGACATCCTGGGCGCCGGCCTGATGCGGGCCCTGCGCGCGCGCCTGGGATCCGCGGGCGTCCGCTTCGTCGGCCTGGGTGGCCATGCCATGGCCCGCGAGGGGATCGAGAGCCCCTTCGACATCGCCGAACTCGCCATCTTCGGCTACGCCGACGGCATCCGCGCCTACCCAAGGGTCCTGCGCCGGGCCCGCGAGACCGCCGCCATCGCCGCCCGCGAAAAGCCCGACGTGGCCGTGCTGATCGACTCCTGGGGCTTCACCCTGCGCGTGGCCCACCGCCTGCGGGAGCAGGATCCCAAGCTGCCCCTGGTCAAATATGTCGGCCCCCAGGTCTGGGCCTCGCGGCCCGGGCGCGCCCGCACCCTGGCCGGGGCGGTCGATCTGCTGCTTTCCATCCACGCCTTCGACGCCCCCTGGTTCGAGAAGGCGGGATTGAAGACCGTCTTCGTCGGCAATCCGGCGCTCGCCCGCGATTTCTCAGCTGCGGACCCCGCACGCCTTCTCACCCACATCGGGGCGGGAGAGGGCGAGCCTATCCTGCTGGTCCTGCCGGGAAGCCGCCGGGGCGAAATCCGCCGCATGCTGCCCCCGTTCGAGGAGGCCGTGGACCGGCTGAAGGCGACGCGCCCCGGCCTGCACGTCGTCATGCCGGTCGCCTCCACCGTCGCCGACGTCGTGCGCGAGGGCGTGGCCGGCTGGCGCAACCCGCCGCACCTGATCGAGGACGAGGCCCTGAAGGCCGACGCCTTCGTCGCCGCCGACGTGGCGCTGGCCTGCAGCGGCACGGTCACCACCGAACTGGCTCTGGCCGGGGTCCCGATGGTGATCGCCTACCGGCTGGGCCCGGTCACCCATTTCGCGGCCAGCCTGTTGATCCGCACCCCCTACATCACCCTCTTCAACGTCGCCGCCGGGCGCGAGGTGGCTCCCGAGCTGATCCAGACAAGGTGCACCGGGGAAGCCCTGGCGCGGGAACTCGGCAAACGTCTCGACGATCCCGGTTTCGCCGCCGCTCAGGCGACCGAACAGACCGCGGCGCTGGAGAAGATGGGCCGCGGGCAGGGCGATCCGTCCGACCAGGCCGCCGGGGCCCTGATCGCCTTCCTGAAAGCAGGTTAGCGCCCCTTGGGCACGGTCCGCAGATAGGGCGTGAAGCCGATCTGCTCGTACTGCAGGCCGTCGGCCGGGCGGTCGAGCCGGTAGAGGTAGAGCTGGCTCGCTCCCGTGCGGTCGGGCGCGCCGCTGACCACCACCTTCTGGCCCGGCTGGAAGGTGTCCCGGGTGATCCCGATCTCTTTCAGCTCGTAGAGATTGTCCATCTCCAGCCGCCAGGCATGGCGATCCGGTCCGACGTTGATGGTCAGGAACGGGTGCGGATTGCCGAAGCGGAAGTCGGCCACCACGCCCTCGAGCGTGACCCGTTTGGCCTGGTCGTAGCCGATCAGCGAATGATGCGCGAAGGCCGGGCCCGCAAGCGCAAGCCCGGCCGCCAGCAGCAGGCAGGTGATCCGCCTCATGCGCGCTCCTCCGCCGGCCAGCGCCGGCCTTAGTAGGCCCGTTACTGGCTGACCTTCAGCCGCTGCGCACCGTTCTCGTCGTGGAAGATCCGGTTCGCCTCGCAGACGTACTCCTGCATCTTGTAGCCGGGCAGGCGCTTGTAGACGTAGGCGAACTTCCAGGGGCCGGTCATGGTTTCCGGGTCCACCACCGTCAGGTCGTCGCGGAAGTGGTCCTTGTCGATCATCCTGATCCGCTCGGTGATCCGCATCTTGTCCGAGTGGGGGTTGTTGCGGAACCCGGCCTCTTCCTTCACGCCGATGGTGTCCACCACCAGGGTGTCGCCTTCCCACTTGGCGACCGCGTGGCCGAACCAGACCGGCTCGACCTTCCCGGGCACGCCCTGGGGCTCGTCCAGGTAGATGCGCCGTACTTGGTTGAAGGCTTCGTTGACCATGGTGATCTGGCCGGGCGTGACCAGGACCTCCATCGGGAAGGAGGCGCGCAGCATGCCGGGGAAGCCCTCGGGCAGGCAGTCGGCGGCGTTCTCGGCGATGGGCTGATAGCGAGCGGCCGCCTCCTGCAGCGCCTTCTGGCGGGCCTCCATCCGGGCCTGGTACTGCGGCTTCAGGGGCGCGGGAGGGATGGCCGGGGTCGGCGCCAGGGCGGGGTTGTTGCGGTCGTTGTAGAGGTCCCAGGTGCCGTTGAGGCTGGACCGGTCGGTGACGCGCTTCGAGGTCGGCGGCGACAGGGCCGTGCCCACCTCCGGCGGCGGGGGCGGGGGGGGCGCCAACAGCCGCGTGGTCGGGCTCGCTCCGCCGTTCAGGCCGCGCACCTCGCCCCCGCCCGGATTCACCTGCCCCTGTTGCGCGGCGGCGATCGCCGGCGCCAGGCCGGCCGAAACAATCATCCCCGCCAGGAGCGCCGCGCGCAGTCCGGCCTTAGCTTCACTCTTCATCCAGGTCTCCTCGATCCCCAAGCCGGCTTGGACGCCGTTCTTCCGCCGGAGCTGTCGCCCCGGCGGATGTCGGGATGCAGATGCAACGGTCCTGCTAAGGCGCCGCCGAACCCTAGGCCAGCGCGGTCTTGTAGAGCGCCACCAGCTTTCCCCAGGCCTTTTCGGCGTCCGGCCGGTTGTAGATCGGCATGCCCGGAGCGGCGGGCATGTCGGGCACGCACCAGCCGTGGCGGGAGGCGTAGACCTCGATCTCGGCCGGGTCGCCGGCGGCGGCGAAGGCGGCCTTCAGCTTGTCCTTGGCGTCGGGCTGGCCCATGTCGTCGTTGGAGGCGATGCCGATATAGAGGCGCGCCTTGATCTTGGGGGCCAGGAGGTGCGGACTGTCCGGATTGGCGGTGACCAGCCCCCCGCCATGGAACGAGGCGACGGCGCCGACCCGGGCCGGTACGGCCGCGGCGGTCTTCATCACCAACGGCCCGCCCATGCAGTAGCCCTGGGTGCCGATCTTCTTGGCCTTGTTCACCTGAGGCTGGGCGTCGAGCCAGGCGACGTAGGCGACCGCGTCGCGCTCGGCCGCGCCGGGGCCGTTCAGCGGCCCCGTCATGGTGGTCAGCTTGGCCCGGTCGGCGGTGTTGGCGAAGTCGAAGGTCGCCACATTGTCGAACACCGGGGCCTTGGCCGTCCGGTAGAAGGGATTGGGGACCAGGACCGCATAGCCATCCGCCGCCAGCCGCTTGGCGAAGTCGCGCATCGCGGGCCTGAGGCCGAAGGCGTCCGGCCAGATCAGCACGCCGGGCCACGAACCCGATCCCGCCGGATGCACGAAGACGCCGTCCGACACGCCGTCGGGGGTCTTCACCGAGACGTTGGTCTCCACCACCTGCACGGCCGCCGCGCCGGCGGTTGAAGCCGCCGCCAGGCCCGTGACCGCCACGGAGCCGGCCGTGAAGCCGCGCCGTGAAACCGCGCCGGCCGAACCCTCGTCGTCCCGCTTGTCCTCGTCGTAGGTCATGAGTTTCTTTCCCGCCCTTGGGAGCCTCGACGGGGCTCCACGCCTCAAATCTGGCGGCCATTCGCGGCCAATTCCGGGCGGTTTTCAAGTATGGCGCGAACGAGCTTACAGTGGCTGCGTCTCGGGAGGGACGCGCGATGATCTACTTTCTGGCTCTGCTGCCGGCGACGGCGCTGACGATCGCCGGTTACCTCGTGCTTTATTTCGCCAACAGCTCGCAAGGCACGTTCAAGAAGGCGGGCCAGGTGCTGGCCATCTGGTCCTTCGCCCTGGCGGGGCTGGTGATCCTTGGGGCGATCTTCGCCGCCGCCCATAATGGCGGGCGTGGACGCTTCCCGATGCGCGGCGGCCCGGCCTTCATGGGCCCCGGAGGGCCCGGACCCGGCGCTCGTTTCTACCGGTTCCGGCAGTTCGACGGGCCGCCGCCTGTAGGCGGGTCGGCCCCGCTGCAGGAAACCCCCGCCGCGCCGCCGCCTGAAGCCGCGCCCAAGCCGGCGGCGTGAGTATTTCAGTCAGAGCCTGATGATGAAGGCCGGGACGCAGAGCGCGACGGCCAGGCCGCCGATCAGCAGGACGATGGCCAGGGGATTGGCGAGGGTCCTGTTCCCGCCCGACTGAGCGAACCTAAGTCCGCCGAACAGAAGGCCGATGGCCAGCATCATCACCGCCAGGCCGGCGGCGATATGAGTCCAGGATACGTGCAACACGGTGTTCGCCTCCAGGAGACGCAACGCCCCCTTGGTTGGATCCTAGCCCTCGAGAAGGGCTGAAAGGTGTTGGCGCCGCCGAGGCGGCGCCGGGACCTCACGCGGCCATCAGCTCGTCGGTGGGGCCGAACAGCTCGTAGCGGATGCGCTCGGGCCCGACCCCTGCGGCGTGCAGGCCGGAGACCAGCGCCCGCAGGAACGGCTTGGGGCCGCAGAGGTAGAACACCGCCTGCTCGAAGGGCGTGTTGGCCTTCAGCCAGTCGAGGGTGATGAAGCCCTGCTCGTCGTAGTGCTCCCCACGCACGTCCCGGTTTCCCGGCTCGGCGTAGAAGGCCGCCAGCTTGACGCCGGTCGTGGTCGCGGCGAGCTCGCGCACCCGGGCGGCCATGGCGTGCACCCGGCTGTTCTGCGTTCCGTGCACGAACCATGTGGGGGGACGCTTCCCGTCGGCGGCGAGGCTTTCCAGCATGCTGACCAACGGCGTCAGGCCGACGCCCCCGCTGAGCAGCACCACCGGGCTCGGGCCTTCGTCCAGGAAGAAGTCGCCGGCCGGCGGCGCGACCTTCAGGACGGTCCCTGGCCTGGCCTCGTCGTGGAACCAGCTCGAGGCTGCGCCCGCCGGCGCGTCCGGCCGGTCGGCAGGGGCGGGCTCACGCTTGATGGTGATGCGATAGCCGGCGTCGTCCGGCGCGCTGGAGATGCTGTAGTTCCGCTTCACGGGGCCCCGCTCCGGAAGGCGCAGCTGGAAGGTCAGGAACTGGCCGGGTTTGTGGCGGATGACGGTCCCGCCATCGGCGGGGCGCAGGAAGAAGGACTTGATCGTCTCGCTCTCGGCCTCGATGCGGTCGATGACGAAGTCGCGCCAGCCGAACCAGCCGCCGGGGGCGGCCGCCTGCTCACGGTAGATCTGGCCCTCGCGCCCGATCAGCAGCTCGGCGAGGAACCAGTAGGCCTCGCCCCAGGCGCCCAGGATGTCGTCCGTCGCCGCTTCGCCGAGCACGTCCTTGATGGCCTGCAGGAGGGCGGTGGCCACGTGCGGATAGTGCTCGGGCAGGATGTTCAGGCCGGCGTGCTTCTGGGCGATGCGTTCCACCGCCCCGGTCAGGGCGCCCAGGTTGTCGATGTTCTGGGCGTAAGCGAGGACCGCGCCGGCCAAGGCCTTCGGCTGGGACCCGTTCGGTCCCTGGTGCGACTGGTTGAACAGGTCGCGGATTTCCTCGTTGGCGAACAGGTGGTGGTACATCCGCTGCGTGATGGCGAGGCCGTGGGCCTCCAGGGCTGGGACGGTCGCCTTGACGGTGGCGATGGTCTTGTCGCTGAGCGGAGCCGGCATGGATTTCCCCTTTTGGGCTGGCGGCCCGCCTTTTCGGCGAGGGCCAACGGATGCAGGGGTCTGTTTCGATTACTTCGCGATACGTGCCAATTACGGGAAACCCCTTAGCTGGCGGCCGCCCTCGGGCGTGCTAGGGGACGCGATTGCGCTGAAACCCACCGGAAACGGGCGAGGACCGCGCCGCGCGACGGCTGGTGCACGAACGCGCTCCGGTTTCCTGGACTTGGAACCCTGGCGTCGGCCGGATACGTCCGGCCGACCTAGAACGGGGGTCTAGCCGCGCTTGTCGACCGGCGTGTAGTCCCGCATCGCCGGGCCGGTGTAGAGCTGACGGGGGCGGCCGATCTTCTGGCTGGGGTCCTCGATCATCTCCTTCCACTGGGCGATCCAGCCGACGGTCCGCGCCAGGGCGAACAGCACGGTGAACATCTCAGCCGGGAAGCCGAGGGCGCGCAGGGTGATGCCGGAGTAGAAGTCGACGTTCGGGTAGAGCTTGCGCTCGACGAAGTAGGGATCGTTCAGCGCGATCTTCTCCAGCTCCATGGCGACCTTCAGGAGCGGGTCGTCCCCGTGGCCGGTCTCGGCCAGCACCTCGTGGCAGGTCTGCTGCATCACCTTGGCGCGGGGGTCGTAGTTCTTGTAGACGCGGTGGCCGAAGCCCATCAGCCGGTACTTGCGGTCCTTCACCCCCTGGACGTACTCGGGGATGCGGTCGACCGTGCCGATCTCCTTCAGCATGTTCAGCGCCTCCTCGTTGGCGCCGCCGTGGGCGGGCCCCCAGAGACAGGCGATGCCGGCCGCGATACAGGCGAAGGGGTTGGCTCCCGAGGAACCGGCCAGGCGCACGGTGGAGGTGGAGGCGTTCTGCTCGTGGTCGGCGTGCAGGATGAAGATCTTGTCCATGGCCTTGGCCAGGACCGGATTGACCTGATAGTCCTCCGCCGGCACGGCGAAGCACATGCGCAGGAAGTTCTCAGCGTAGCCCAATTCATTGCGCGGATAGATGAAGGGCTGGCCGATCGTATATTTGTAGGCGCGGGCCGCCAGCGTCGGCATCTTGGCGATCAGCCGGTGCGCCGAGATGGTGCGCTGCTGCAGGTCCGTGATGTCGGTACTGTCGTGGTAGAAGGCCGACAGAGCGCCGACCGTGCCGACCATCACCGCCATGGGGTGCGCGTCGCGCCGGAACCCCTGGAAGAACCGGTCCATCTGATCGTGCAGCATGGTGTGCAGGGTGATGGTGCGCTCGAACTTGGTCAGCTCGTCCGCGGTCGGGAGCTCGCCGTTCAGCAGGAGGTAGCAGACCTCGAGGAAACTCGACTGCTCGGCCAGCTGGCCGATCGGGTAGCCGCGATGCAGCAGCACGCCCTTGTCGCCGTCGATGAAGGTGATCTGGCTCTCGCAGGCCGCCGTGGAGGTGAAGCCCGGGTCGTAGGTGAAGACGTCGGTCTCGCCGTACAGTTTTCGGATGTCGACCACGTCAGGGCCGAGCGTGCCCTTCAGAATCGGTAAGCCAAGATCCTTGCCACCGATCGAGATCGACGCGGCGCCGTTCGGGGTGCCCTTGTTCTCCATGCCTCACCTTTCCAGGTTCCGGGCCGTGCGTTGGAACGCACGGCAATAGCGTCGCGCTCTAGGAGGAGCGTTCGCCTTATAGACGGTTGTACGGCCCTGCAAAGGTCTCTTTGCTGCGCTGCGAAAAACCCTATTTCGGGTTGGGTTAACGCCGTCCTTAACCCTGTCCGGAAGCGCTTGATTATGCGTCCGTTCCCACCGCGTCAGCGATGCGGGCCAGCGCCTCGTCGCGTCCAAGCGCCACAAGGGCCGAGGCGAGATCGGGGGCCGGAGAGCCGCCGCTGAGCACCCCGCGAAGGGCCGGGCCGAACTTGCCGATTCCCACGCCCTCGGTTTCCGCGAAGGCCCGGATGACGGGCTCGAGCGCCGCCACGGTCCAATCTTCGGACGCGGAGACGGCCGAGCGTAACCGGACGAGGCGGGCCTTGGTCTCGTCCGTCAGCAGGCCCCGGGTCTTGTCGTCCAGGTCGAGAGGGCGGGCCTTCATCACGAACAGGGTCAGGTCGGCCAGCTGCAGCAGGGTCTGGGCGCCTTCCTTCACCAGCGGCACGGCGGCGCGCATGCGGGCCAGTCCCGCGTCGCTCGGCGGGACCTGGCGGTCGTGGTGGATGGTCTCGACCAGGGCCGCCAGCCGGGCGTCGTCGGCCAGGCGGATGTAGTGCTGGTTGACGTGGTTGAGCTTGGCCCAGTCGAGGCGGGCGGGAGAGGCGCCCACGTCCGAGACCTCGAACCATTCGATCGCCTGCGCGTCGGAGAAGATCTCGTCGTCCCCATGGCCCCAGCCAAGCCGCGCCAGGTAGTTGCGCATGGCCTCGGGCAGGTAGCCCATGTCGGCGAACTCGCCCACGGCTTGCGCGCCGTGGCGCTTGGAGAGCTTGGCCCCGTCCGGCCCGTGGATCAGGGGCAGGTGTGCGAAGGCCGGCCGCTCCCAGTCCAGCGCCTCGTAGATCAGCGCCTGGCGCGCGGCGTTGTTCAGGTGATCGTCGCCGCGGATGATGTGGGTGACGCCCATGTCGTGGTCGTCCACCACCACGGCGAGGTTGTAGGTAGGCGAGCCGTCGGAACGCAGCAGGACGAGGTCGTCCAGCTCCTTGTTCTGGAGGGTCACATCGCCCTTGATCAGGTCGGCGATCACCGTCTCGCCGGTCAGGGGGCCCTTGAATCGCACGGTGTAGGGGCGGTTCTCGCCGGCGCCCGCCTCGCGGTCGCGCCAGAGCGAGCGGATGGCGCGGCCCTCGGCGCGGGACGTCTCGCGCTCGGCGTTCAGCTCCTCGACGGTCATGTAACAGCGGTACGCCCGGCCCTTGGCCAAGAGGGCCTCGACGGCGGCCACGTGGGCGGGCGCGCGGGAGGCCTGGAACACGGTCTCGCGGTCGGACGTCAGTCCCAGCCATTCCAACCCGTCGAAGATCGCCTGCACCGCCTCCGGGGTGGAGCGCTCGCGGTCGGTGTCCTCGATGCGCACCAGGAAGGTCCCGCCCGTGTGGCGGGCGTAGAGCCAGTTGAACAGGGCCGTGCGCGCCCCGCCGATGTGCAGGAAGCCGGTCGGCGAGGGGGCGAAACGGGTGACGACGGGACGGCGGTCGGACATCGGCTCTCGGCTTGGCGAAGGGAGCGGGTGCTTAGCACGCTGAAGCGGCCACCCAAACAGACGGAGATATTGTTTTGCGGGGGCGGCCTCCACCTGCGGTTGCCTCAGGAGCGGGAGCCTGTTTTCTTGAGGCTGAGGCGCCTGTGGGGAGGGACGCGTCATCGCCAACGCCGATCTCGCCGCCGCCGCGCCCGTGCGGCCCTGGTCGATCGCGGGCCTGCGCGAGGAAGCCGCCGCCCAGGTCCATCGCTGGAGCCTGTGGACCCCGGTCGCCTTCGGCCTGGGCTGTGCGGGCTATTTCCAGCTCCGGATCGAGCCGCCGCTCCTGCCGCTTCTGGCCCTGGCGATCCTGACCGCCGCCCTGGCGGCGCTCGCGGCTCGCTGGGGGCGCAGCCGCGCCCTGTTCATCGCGCTCAGCCTGATCGCCTTCGCCTCGGCGGGCTTCCTCGCCGCCAAGGTGCGCACCCTCGCCGTGGCAGCTCCGGTGGCCCCGAGTTCAGGACGGCCGCTGGAGGTGGAGGGCTGGGTGGTCGATGTCGTCAGCCCCGGCGCCACCGGCGGGCGGTTGCTCATCGCGCCGGTCTCCATCGCCGGGGTCGCGCCCCGCGACGTGCCCCGGCGCCTGCGCGCCAGCGTGAAGCCCGACGCCCTGTTCGGCCCGGGCTCGGCGATCCGCTTCACGGGCCTGCTCAACCCGCCGCCCGCGCCCGCCAGCCCCGGCGCCTACGACTTCGCCCGCGACGCCTTCCACCAGCAGATCGGCGGCTCGGCCCTGGTCCTGACTCCGCCGACCACCATCGCCCTGCCGAGGCCCCCCTGGCGCTTTCGCCTGCTGATGGCGGTCAACGCCGCCCGCTGGAGCCTCGCCCGACGCATCGTCGCCGACATGCCGGCGCCGGAGGGCGGCATAGCCGCGGCCATGACCACCGGCCACGAAGCCTGGATCTCCAGAGAAGAGACCGACGTGATGCGGGACTCGGGGCTCGCCCACATCCTCTCCATCTCCGGCCTGCACATGGCCATCGTCGGCGGCTTCGTCTTCTTCGCCGCCCGCCTGCTCATCGCCGCCTGGCCATGGGCGGCCCTTCGCGTCTCGGGCAAGAAGGTGGCGGCCGGGGCGGCCATGACCGCGATCCTGGTCTATCTGGTCATCTCCGGCTGGCCGCCGCCCGCGCAGCGCTCGGCCATCACCGCGGGAATCGCCTTCCTCGCCGTCCTGCTCGACCGGCGTGCGTTGAGCCTGCATGCGCTGGCCACCGCCGCCCTGGTGGTCATGGCCCTGCAGCCCGAGGCCGTGGTTCAGCCCGGTTTCCAGATGTCCTTCGCGGCGACGGCCGCTTTGTTGGCGCTCGCCGAGTCCTGGCCGCGCGGCATCCGAGAGATCAAGGCGCCCCTGTGGATCCTGGCGATCCAGCGGACGACGGGGTGGCTCTGGGCCGCTGTCGCCGCCAGCTTCGTCGCCAGCGCCGCGACCACCCCCTTCGCGGTCCAGCATTTCAACCGCGTCACCCTCTACGGCCTGCCGGCGAACCTGGCTGTCGAGCCGCTCTCCAGCTTCGTGGTGATGCCGGCCCTGGCGCTGGGGGCTGTGGCGGAAGCCGTCGGTCTGCCGAGCCCGTTCCTGGATCTGGCCGGGTGGGGACTGAACGCGCTCGACGCCGTCGCCCGCTTCTTCGCCGCCGCGCCCCGGGCCGTGGCCATCGTCGCCAGCGCCCCCAACGAGACCCTGGCGGTTAGCTTCGTCGGCCTGCTGTTCATCTGCCTGTGGCGGGGAAAGCTGCGCTGGCTGGGATTGCCGGTGTTCCTGACCGCCATGCTCTGGCCGAGGAGCGCCCCGCCGGCTGTGTGGGTGGCCGGCGGCGGCGCCAACGCGGCCCTGTCGATGGACGGGAAGGCCCTGATGATCCGGCCCCGCGGCCAGGCCTTCGCCGCCGATGTCTGGGCCCGGCGACGGGGGCTCACCCTGCTCGATCCGCAGTCGCCGGACCGCGAGGCCTACATCCGCTGCACGCGGGACGTCTGCGAGACCCTGCCGGCCGCGCCGGTGCGGCTGGCCATCTGGCAAAGGCTGATCCGGCCTTCGCCGGGGGACCTCTCGGCCATGTGCGGGGCGGCCGACATCGTCATCCTGCGCACGGGGGAGGCGAGCCTCCCCGCCTGTTCAGGCAAGCTGGTGCTGGGCCAAGCAGCCCTGGCGCGAGGCGGGCCGGCCGAGATCAGCCGCGCGCCGGAGGGCTGGCGCGTGGTCTGGACCCAGCCGATCCGCGGTCAGCGCCCCTGGACCGCCCTCAGTGATAGCGACGAATGAGGCCCACGAGCTTGCCCTGCACCTGCACCTGGTCGGGGGAAAGGATGCGGGGCTCGTAGTTGGGGTTGGCCGCTTCCAGGGCGATCGAGCCGCCGCGGCGGCGCAGGCGCTTCAGGGTGGCTTCCTCGCCCATCACCAGGGCCACGACGATCTCGCCGTTGTTGGCGGTGTCGCCACGGCGGATCACCACCATGTCGCCGTCCAGGATGCCGGCGTTGATCATGGAATCGCCCTGCACCTCGAGCACGAAATGCTCGCCCGAGCCCAGCATGGACTCCGGCACCGAGATGCGGTCGCGCTCGTGCTGGATCGCCTCGATCGGCGTGCCGGCGGCGATGCGCCCCAGGACCGAAAGCTCGCGCACGTCGTTGGCGGGGGAGGACTCGGCGGGAGGACGCGAGCCCTCGATCACCTGCGGCGTGAAGGGCTGGCGGCCCCGCGCGGGAGCCGAAGTGGTCGCCTGTTCCGGCAGCTTCACCACCTCAAGCGCGCGGGCCCGATGGGGCAGGCGGCGCAGGAATCCGCGCTCCTCGAGGGCCGTGATCAGGCGGTGGATGCCGGACTTGGAGGCCAGGTCCAGGGCGTCCTTCATCTCGTCGAACGAAGGCGAAACGCCGCTCTCCTTGATCCGCTCATGGATGAACATGAGAAGCTCGTGCTGCTTGCGCGTGAGCATGGCGTCGTGACCTCGAAAACCGCGGAACAAACCGCAAACGTTCCCGATGTTCTGTAAGTGTTCTTTGTTAATGTCAAGTGAACGTGGAGGGGCTTCAGCCGAGGAGGGCGCGGGTCGCCGCCGTCACGTCGTCCTGCCGCATCAGGCTCTCGCCGACGAGGATCGCCGAGGCGCCGGCGGCGGAGATCTCGGCGGCGTCCTCCCTCGTGAAGATGCCGCTTTCGCCAACCAATAGAGCGCCTTGCGGGGCCGTGGGGGCGAGCCGGGCGGTCACGCTCAGGTCCACCTTGAAGGTGCGCAGATCCCGGTTGTTGATGCCGACGAAGGTCGAGCCGAGGGCCACGGCCCGGACCATCTCGGCCTCATCGTGGACCTCCACCAGGGCGTCCATGCCGAATCGGAGCGCCTCGGCCATCAGGTCGGCGGCGAGCGAATCGTCGATCATGGCCAGGATCACCAGCACCGCGTCGGCGCCGAAGGATCGTGATTCGGCGACCTGCCAGGGATCGACCAGGAACTCCTTGCGCAGGCACGGCAGGGAAACGGTGTCCCGCGCCGCGGTCAGGTACGCGTCCGCCCCCTGGAAGCTCGGCGTGTCGGTCAGGACCGACAGGCAGGTCGCGCCGCCGGCCGCGTAGTCGCGGGCGAGCGCCGGCGGGTCGAAGTCCGGTCGGATCAGGCCCTTGGAAGGGCTGGCTTTCTTGATCTCGGCGATCAGGGCGGGGCGTCCGGGCCTGGCGTTCGCCTTCAGGGCGCGGGCGAAACCGCGAGGGGCGGAGGCGGCCTTCGCGGCGGCGTCGATGTCGGCCTGCGAGGCGCGGGTCTTCCGCGCGGCGACCTCTTCACGCTTGTAGGCGGCGATACGGGCGAGGGTGTCTGACATGAGGGCTCAGCTGTTGGTGGCCAGGATGAGCCCATCCAGGGCCCGCGTCGCAGCGCCGGAATCGATGGAGGCGGCGGCCATGGCGACGCCTTCCTTCAGGGTCTCGACCCTGTCGGCGACCAGCAGGCCCGCGGCGGCGTTCAGCAGGACCACGTCGCGGTAGGGACCGGGCGCTCCGCCCAGGACAGCGCGCACGGCCGCCGCGTTGAACTCGGCGTCGCCGCCTTTCAGGTCCGAAAGTTCGGCGGGTTTCAGGCCCACGGCCTCCGGCGCGACGGTGAAGAGCCGCACGCCTCCGTTGCGCCATTCGGCGATCTCGGTCTCGCCGGTGGTGGTCAGCTCGTCCATGCCCTGGCCGTGCACCACCCAGGCCCGCTCGGCGCCGAGCGCGCCCAGCGCCCGCGCCAGGGGCTCGACGAAGCGGGAGGAGGCCACGCCCACGACCTGGCGCTTCGCGCCCGCCGGATTGGTCAGGGGGCCCAGGAGGTTGAACACGGTGCGAAAGCCGAGGTCGGAGCGGACCGGTGCGACGAAGCGCATGGCCGGATGGTGGGCCTGGGCGAACATGAAGCAGATGCCGGCCTCGTCCAGCGAGCGCAGCTCCTGTTCCGGCGTTGCCGCGATGTTGACGCCGAGCGCGGTCAGGACGTCCGCCGCGCCGGACTTGGACGAGGCCGCGCGCCCGCCGTGCTTGGCGACCTTCACACCGGCGCCCGCCACCACGAAGCTGACGGCCGTGGAGATGTTGAGGGTGTGCAGGCCGTCGCCGCCGGTGCCGCAGACGTCGATGACCTCGTAGGGGTGTTCGAGCCTGGTCGACGCCGCCCGCATCACCCGGGCGCAGGCGACGATCTCGCCCACCGTCTCGCCGCGCAGGCGCATGGCGGTCACGGCGGCGGCGATCTGGGCGGGGGTGGGCTCGCCCCGGAAACAGGCGGCGAAGAAGGCCTCCGCGTCCTCCTCAGACAGGGTCGCGCCGTCGGCGAGCCGGGACAGCAGCGGCTTGAAGGCGTCCGACACGAGCGACGCCTAAGCGGCCGCGACGCGCTTGACGCCCGCGAGGTCGAGGAAGTTGGAGAGCAGGCGATGCCCGCCCTCGGTGGCGATCGATTCGGGGTGGAACTGCACCCCGTAGATCGGCCGGTCGCGGTGCTTCAGCCCCATGATCTCGCCGTCCTCGGTCCAGGCGGTGGGGACCAGAACGTCGGGCAGGGGGTCTCCCACCACGGCCAGGCTGTGGTAGCGCGCGGCGGTGAAGGGGTTGGGCATGCCTTCAAATATGCCCGCGCCGTCGTGGCTTATCGGGCTGGTCTTGCCGTGCATAAGCGCCTTGGCCCGCACCACCTTGCCGCCGAAGGCCTGGCCGATCGACTGGTGGCCGAGGCAGACGCCCAGGATCGGCAGGCTGTCCGGCGCATGGGCCAGGAGATCGAGGCAGATGCCCGCCTCGTCCGGGGTGCAGGGGCCGGGGGAGAGCACGATCGCCTCGGCGCCCAAGCTGAGGGCCTCATCGGCGGTCAGGGCGTCGTTGCGGCGCACGCGGGTCTGCGCCCCCAGCTCGTTCAGGTAATGGACGAGGTTGTAGGTGAAGCTGTCGTAGTTATCGATCACCAGGATCATGGGGCTGACATCTAGGCTGACAGCGCGCCAACGCCAAGGGGCGTAAGTCCTCAGGCGTGCTGGACAGGGGGCCGGAATCGGGCGTTCCGTTCGCCCATGGGGCCGCTGACCTTCGATATTGCCGACGAGGAGGAGCCTCCGGCGACTGCGCTCGAGATACCCGTCGCTGTCCGCCTGGTCTCGCCAGCCATTTCCCTGGCCCGCGCCCAGCTCGGCGAGCCGCGCCCCGTGGTCGAGCCGGTCCTGGCCCTCCTGGGCGCCGCCGCCCTCTTCGCCGCCGGGACAGTGCTCCTGGCCACTGCCATCGTCATGGGCCCGCCCTCCATGACCCGCCCCGCCGGCATCCCGGCCACGGATGCGCGGGCGCTGGTCGTCCGCTGAGCCAGGCAGCGGCGTCGAAGGCGGTCGCTAGCTAGCCGAGGTAGGGCGTGCCCCCGTAAACGCCCACGAGGTTGGCGGAATATGCGGCGCCGTCCGCGAGGTCGGTCAGGAAGGCCATGTTGGCGGTCTGCATAGTGCCGATATCGGCTTTCACCGCCTCGGCGAGGAGCCAGCCGACCATGGCCGCCTTCGTTCCGATGCCATTCACCCCATCCTGGCCGTAGTAGGCGAAATAGTCGGCCCGGCTGTCGATCAGCAGGTGGACCTTGGCGTCCGTGGGGGTCGAACCATAGATCGTTGCGTAGGCGGTCTTTGCCGCGTCGATCAGGGTCTTGGACCCGTAGGCCGCCTCGAATTGGGCCTTGCCTTCGCCCAGCTTGCCCAGGTTCACCGCGAAGTTGATGAAGCGGTTCTCGAGGTTGAACGACTGGTAGTAGGCGCTGGCCAGGTTGTTGGGATTACCGCCGGTCGGGGAGACAAGGTAGTCCAGCCCCTCGCCGCTGGGGATGCGGCCTGTGAAGAACTGGTAGGCCAAGGTAGCGACCGAGGTCGAGCTGTCTGCGAGCTGGACAAGCGCAGCGACGGCGGCGGCCTGCGTCATGGTTCCGGCGGCGACCCTGGCGGTGAGATTGTTGAGGCTGGCGTCGCTCGTCGGGACGAACCGGAGGATATGGTCGAACGCGCTCTGCAACGCCTGGGCGGGCGTGGCGGCCAAGCTGATCGTCTGGTCGGCGAACTGCAGGAGTTCGATGTTGCGGAGGCTGTCCACGCCTTCGGGACTCGCCAATCGATAGTCGATCACGGTCCAGGCGCCGTTGCTTCCCAGCGTCCAGGCGTAGTTCCGCGCGTTGCCGCTATACATGGCGATGTCGAGACCCACGCCGCCGTCCAGGCTGTCGTTCCCGGACCCGCCGTCGAGTTGGTCGTTGCCGTTGCCCGCGGATATGGTGTCAGCGCCGGCGTAGGAGCGGAGGAGGTCGTCGCTGGGCGAGCCCGTGACAGTGTCTGCGCCGGCAAAGACCGCCAACCGCGCGGCGATGTTGTCGTTTGTAAGGACCCAGGAGAGAAAAGTCGCCACCGGAATTGAAACGCCGGTCACTCTGTAAAGTAGAGAAGAGCCTTGGGTTTCTTCAAGGCCGGTTAGCGTGCCTCCGACAAGATCGCCTTGGGAATTGTACTGGAATGACCCCGTAAAGAGGTCGCTGATCGAGCTTCCGTAGTTGACCCTGATCTGGCTGCCGGTAGCGAAGGCCACGGTTCCCAGCAGGATATCGGCCATCTCCAGGAGGTCGGTGTTGACCCCCACGTTTCCAACGATCAGCGTCGCCATCTATTCCCCCACTTGATTGGAACAGGGCCCCCCCCGCCCTGAAGCGCGATGTCTCGTCACCGTGGGCGCCGCCACCGAGGAATAGACTGCACGTGGGTGACCATATTCAGCCACTGCGAGTGGCGCTACCGGACTTCTCGCATTTGGCGAAAAGATTTCGTCGGGACGATTCAGGCGGTGCGGCCGCGAATAAGGGATTAACTCAAGGGGCGGCCGGGCGCGCGTGGCCTCAGGCGAACCGCCAGGCCTCTTCCGCCGCGCGGCGCAGGGCCCGCGTCTTGTGCAGGGTTTCTTCGTATTCGGCGACGGGATCGCTGTCGGCGACCACGCCGCCGCCGCCCTGGACGTACATCATCCCGTCCTTGAACAGGGCCGTCCGCAGGATGATGCAGGTGTCGACCTGGCCGGTGGCCGAGATGTAGCCGGCGCATCCGGCGTAGGCGAGGCCGCGCTTTTCAGTCTCCAGCTCGTCGATGATCTGCATGGCCCGCACCTTGGGCGCGCCCGAGAGGGTGCCGGCGGGCAGGGCGGTCAGGATCACGTCCACGGGGTCGAGCCCCTCCGGCGCGTCGCCCTCCACGTTGGAGACGATGTGCATCACCGTCGAATATTTCTCGATGAAGAAGCTGTCGGTCACCCGCACCCGCGGCGTCGAAGCGGGCGCATCGTTGCGGCCCTCGTCGCGGAGCATCACCGCCCGGCCGACGTCGTTGCGGCCGAGGTCCAGGAGCATCAGGTGCTCGGCCCGCTCCTTGGCGTCGCCCAGCAGTTCCTTCTCCAGGGCCGCGTCCTCCTCCGGCGTCGCGCCGCGGGGGCGGGTGCCGGCGATCGGGCGGATGGTGACCTTGCCGTCGCGCAGACGCACCAGGATCTCAGGGGACGAGCCCGCCAGCTGGAAGTCGCCGAAGTCGAGGAAGAACAGGAAGGGCGAGGGATTCAGCCGCCTGAGCGAGCGGTAGAAGGCGAAGGGGTCGAGGTCGAAGCGCGCCCGGAAGCGGTGGCTCGGCACCACCTGGAAGATGTCGCCGGCGGCGATGTACTCCTTGGCCCGGTTGACGATCTTGCCATAGGCCTCCCGGCTGACCGGGGAGGCGGGGGGCTGCTGCTCGTGCGGCTTGCCGGGGGCGGAGCGGGCAAGGGGGCGGTGGAGATCGGTCTCGATCTCGGCCAGCCGGGCCTCGGCCTCCGCGTAGGCGGTCTTGGCGTCGCCCTTGCCGGGGCGCACCGGGGTGATCAGCACCAGCTCCTGGCCGATGGCGTCGAACACCGCCACCACCGAGGGGCGGGTCATCACTGAATCGGGCAGGCCCAGGAGGTCGGGCTTGGCCGGGCCGACCGGCTCGACCAGACGGATCATGTCGTAGCCGATCGCGCCGAACAGCCCCGCGGCCATGGGCGGCAGGCTCTCCGGCAAGGCGATGCGCGAGGCGTCGATCAGGGCGCGCAAGGAATCCAGCGCCGGCTTGGCTTCGGCCCGATAAGTCCCCTTGGCGATGTCGGCGCCCTCGGCAATCTCCGCGTGATCGCCGCTGCAGCGCCAGACCAGGTCGGGCTTCAGGGTGATGACCGAGTAGCGGCCGCGATAGGCGCCGCCTTCCACCGACTCGAACAGGAAGGCGTAGGGCCGCCCGTGGCCGATCTTCAGAAAGGCCGAGACCGGCGTCTCCAGGTCGTCCACCAGCCGGCGCCAGACCACCTGGGCCTCGCCGCGGGCATAGGTTTCGGCGAAGGCCTCGAAGGCCGGGCTTGAGGTCACTGGGCGGCGCCCCCCGCGGCCGGGACGGGGATGGCGTCCGGGTCGACGCCCAGGGCGCTGCGGGCGAGCTTGTCGTCGACCTTGGGCTTGATCTGGTCGCGGGCGGCCAGGCGCACCGCTTCGCTGAGGTCGCGCAGGATGGCCTGGGACAGGGGCTGGCGCTGGGTCTCGGCGGCGCGGGCGAGCTCCACCGTGGGGCCGAAGCCGATGTCGTCCAGCTTGGCGACGATGAAGCCGAGCTGCTGGTCGAACACGGTGACCACTTCGCCCTTCTTGGCGGCGAACAGGGCGCCGACGAACTCGCGCCCGAACGGCTTTCCTTCGCCGTCGCTGCGGTGCAGGTCGGGGGTGGTGCGGACGGGTCCGCCCACGCCGCCGCCGGCGACCGTGGCTATGGCCTCGCCCTTGCGGATGCGGGCGGCCAGCTCATTGGCCTTGGCCGTGGCGCGCTTGATCAGCTCCTCGCGGATATAGGCGTTCATCACCGCCGCCTTGGCCTCGGCCAGGGTCACCGGCGCCTGGGGCAGGACCTTGTCGGCCCGCACCGCGTAGTATTCGCCGCTCGCGCCCTCTTCCATGTCGGTCTCGCCGCCCAGCGGCAGGGCGAAGGCGGCTTCCAGGGTCTTGGGGGGGAGGGGAATGACGGGCTGCTTGGGATCGCCGCTGGCGAGCCCCACAGGCTGGCCGGTCAGGGACTTGCCCTCCTTGTCCGCCGCCGCGAGGGTGACGGGAGTCAGGCCCAGCTTCTTGGAGACCTCGGCCAGGGTGCCGCCGCCCGCGCGGGTGTCCTGGTACTTCTGCACCAGCTCATAGACCTTCTCCGTGGAGACGTCCTTGCGTACCTCGCCCTCGATCCGCTCGCGGACGCCGGGGTCCGCCAGGGTGACGGCGTGGCCGGGGGTGACCTTGGTCACCTTGATGATGGCGGTCGCCAGCGAGCCGGCGATGGGGCCGGCGACCTCGCCCTCCTTGAGGGCGAAGGCGGCGTCGGCCACCTTGCGGTCGGCGATCGCGCTCTTGGGGGAGTCCGTATAGACGGCCGGCTGCGCACCGAGGCTCTTGGCCACCGCGTTGGGGTCCTCGCCTTGTCGCAGCCGCGCCACGGCGTCGCCCGCCTTGGCGGCGTCCTTCACCGGGATCTGGATCACGGTGCGCTTTTCCGGGGTCGAGAGGGCGTCCTTCTCGAAGTCGAAGCGCTTCTGCACGTCGGCCGGATTGATCGGCAGGGCCTTGGCGATGTCGGCGGCGCTGTAATGGACCACCGTCAGCTCGCGCATCTCCGGCCGGGTGAAGCGGGCGGCGTTGGCCTTGATGTAGGCGTTGAGCTGGGCGTCGGTCGGCTCGGGCGGGGCGCCGCCGGCGGCCGGGTTGACCTGGAACCAGGTGAAGGTGCGCCCCTCGCGATTGTAGGTCGCCCCGATCGCCCCGTAGAGGCGCGGCGCCTGCATCCCGGCCAGGAGGCCGGAGATGAAGTGGGTCTGGGCGATGTTGTCGCCGAACTCGGTCTCCAGCATCTCGGCGGTGATGCCCTGCTGCTGCAGCCAGTCGGTATAGGCCTTCTTGTCGAAACGCCCGCTGATCGGATCGTGGAAGGTGGGGATCTTGGCCAGTTCCGAGGCGATCAGCTTGGGCGAGGCTTTCACGTCCAGGCGCGTCAGCAGCTCGGCGAAGGACTGGTTGTCGGCCATGCTGTTGGCGAGCTGCTTGTCGAGCCCGGAGGCGACGGCCTGTTCGGCGGTGATGGTCTGGCCGCTCTGCTGCTCGTAGCGCTTGCGGTTGGTGTCGAAGGCCTGCTTGAACTCGGCCGACTTGACGGTGCGCGATCCGGCCTGGACCACGGCGTCCTTGACCATCTGGTTACGGAACACGTCGGAGATGCCGAACACCGCGAAGCTGATTAGCAGGAGGCCGATCAGGCCGACCGCGAAGGGGGATTTGGCGAAGGCGCGGATGTGGGCGAACATCGGGCGGCGGGCTTTCTTCTTGGCGCGGGAGGACGCGCGGTCTCGGCGGTATAGTAGAGCCGTGAAGGCAGGAGCAAGGCGAAGACGCTGGTGACAGCGGCCGCGGCTTGGCTTAGCCATCGAAGCTGCACAGCAAGAAGCCTTTCCCCATGCCCGCGCCGGCCGCAAGATTCATCGTCGGAAACTGGAAGATGAACGGCCTTTCGGCCGAAATCTCCGAGGCGGCGGCCCTGGCTGATTCCCTGAAGGACGAGCCTTCGCCGCACCGGGTCGGGCTCTGTCCCCCCGCCACCCTGGTCGAGCGCATGGCCCGCAAGCTGGCCGGAACGGCGGTCGAGGTCGGCGGGCAGGACTGCCACGGATCCGCCTCCGGCGCCTTCACCGGCGACGTCTCGGCCGAGATGCTGAAGGAGGCGGGCGCGAGCCTCGTGATCCTCGGCCACTCAGAACGCCGCGCCTACCACAACGAGACCGACGCCGAGGTCGCCGCCAAGGTCGAGGCGGCCCTTCGCGCGGGCCTGGAGCCCATCATCTGCGTCGGCGAGACCCTGGACGAGCGCAAGGCGGGCAAGACCCTTGCAATCGTGCGCGGCCAGATCGCCGGCTCCCTGCCGACAAGCCTTTCCGGCAAGGCCTTCGCCCTGGCCTACGAGCCGGTCTGGGCCATCGGCACCGGCCTGACGCCGACCCTCGAGGAGATCGAGGAGGTCCACCGCGAGATCCGCGCCGCCATGAAGGCCCAGCTCGGCGCTTCGGGCGCCACGGCGCCGATCCTCTACGGCGGCTCTGTGAAGCCCTCCAACGCGGCCGACATCCTGGCCCTCGCCGAGGTTGGCGGGGCCTTGGTCGGCGGCGCCTCGCTCAAAGCGGACGACTTCCTGCCGATCGTCCGCGCCGGTTAAGGTCCGCGCCTGCTTGCTTGCGCGCGGCGATAAGGCCCCTATAGCCAGCCCATGGACCTTACCTCGCTGCAATCCATCCTGAGCCGCGCAGGCCAAGCCCGGATCGCCTGCGTCGGCGACGTCATGGTCGACCGCTATGTCTACGGCGAGGTCGCGCGGGTCTCCCCCGAGGCCCCGATCCCTGTGCTGGCGGGTCGCTCCGAGGCGGTGATGCTGGGCGCCGTCGGCAATGTGGCGCGAAACCTGGCGGCGCTGGGCGTCGCGACCGTCGCCCTGGTCGGCGTCGTGGGCGACGACCCGGCTGCCGACGAGGCCGCCCGCCTGATCGAGGCCGAGACCGCCATCGAGGGCCACCTCGTCACCGAGCGGGGCCGCACCACCACCGTCAAGACCCGCTTCGTCGCCTCCGGCCAGCAGCTCCTGCGGCTCGACTACGAGAACGACGCGCCGCTGGCGCCCTCCGCCGACAACTCGCTTGCCGCCGCCGCAGCCGCCGCGATTCAGGGCTGCGCCGCCGTGCTGATCTCCGACTACGCCAAGGGGGCGGTGTCGCTGACCGTCATGGCCGCCGTGCGCAAGGCCGCCAAGGCGGCGGGGGCGCCGATCATCGTCGACCCAAAGGGCCGCAGCTTCGCCAAGTACGGGGCGGTGGACCTGATCAAGCCCAATGACCGCGAGCTTTCCCTGGTGCTGGACCGACGCATGGACAGCGACGCGGACTTCGAGGACGGCCTCGCCGCCGCCCTCGACGGGTGCCTGGCCCGCGCGATCCTGGTGACGCGGGGCGGCAAGGGCGCATCGCTCGCGGTGCGGGGCGAGCCGGTGGTCCACTTCCGGCCGCCGCCGCGCACGGTGTTCGACAATTCCGGGGCCGGGGACACCACCCTGGCCGGAGTCGGCGCGGCGCTCGCGGCGGGTGCGAGCCTGCCCGAGGCCGTGGAGTTCGCCATGCTGGCCGCGGGCGTCGCGGTGGGGAAGATCGGCACCGCCGTGGTCACCCCCGCCGAGCTGGTCGCCGCCGAGATGGCCAACCACCTCGCCCCCGCCGAGGCCAAGGTCGCCACCCTGCAGCGGGCCATCGAGGAAGCCTCCCTGTGGCGCGCGGCGGGCCTGCGGGTCGGCTTCACCAACGGCTGCTTCGACATCCTGCATCGGGGGCACGTGGCCTACCTCGCCCAGGCGCGGGCCTGGTGCGACCGGCTGATCGTGGCGGTGAACAGCGACGCCTCGGTCAAGCGACTGAAGGGGGAGGGGCGCCCGATCAACGATCTCGACAGCCGCGCCCTGGTTCTCGCCGGTCTCGGCTCCGTGGACCTGGTCACGCCTTTTGACGAGGACACGCCGATCACGCTGATCGAGGCGATCAAACCCGACGTGCTGATCAAGGGGGCCGACTACACCTTGGAGGGCGTCGTGGGCGGGGATCTGGTCCAGTCGTACGGCGGCGAGGTCAGGCTGGCGCCCCTGGTCGAGGGCTACTCCACCACCGCCGCCATCGCCCGCATGGGGCAGGGCGGATGAGCCGCCGCATCATCCTGGTGACGGGGGGCGCCGGCTTCATCGGCTCCAACATCGTGGCGGACCTGGCCGAGACCGGCGAATACGAGGTGGCCGTGTGCGACCGGCTGGAGACCGCCGAGCTCGCCAAGTGGAAGAACCTCGCCAAGCACGCCCTCTCCGACCTGGTCGAGCCGGAGGGCATGTTCGACTGGCTGGCCCGCCACCAGAACCAGGTCGAGGCGGTGGTGCATATGGGGGCGATCTCCTCCACCACCGAGCCCGACGTCGACCTGATCGTGCGCACCAACTTCGGCCTGTCGCGGGACCTGTGGAACTGGTGCACCGACCACCGCAAGCGGCTGATCTACGCGTCCTCGGCGGCGACCTACGGCGACGGCGCCCTTGGCTTCGACGACGCGGACGATGTGCAGTCCCTCAGCCGCCTTCGCCCGCTCAACGCCTACGGCTGGTCCAAGGCCCTGTTCGACCTTTACGCCCGCCGCGAGGCCGACCGGGGCCGGGCGCCGGTCCAATGGGCCGGGCTGAAGTTCTTCAACGTCTACGGGCCCAACGAGCACCACAAGGGCTCCATGCGCTCGGTGGTCCACCAGATCTGGCCGCAGGCAGCTGAGGGCAAGACGGTGCGCCTCTTCAAGTCGCACCTGGAAGGCTATCCCGACGGGGGGCAGCTGCGCGACTTCGTCTATGTGAAGGACGCGGCGCAAGTCGTTGACTGGCTGATGGAAAATCCGGACGTCAACGGCGTCTACAACCTCGGGACCGGCCAGGCCCGCTCCTTCGCCGACCTCGCCGCCGCCACCTTCCGCGCCGCGGGCAAGGCCCCGGCGATCGAGTATTTCGACATGCCGGAGGTTCTGCGCGCCCAGTACCAGTACTTCACCGAGGCGGCGATGGCGCGCCTGCGCGAGGCCGGCTACGACAAGCCCTTCACCTCCCTGGAGGACGGAGTCGCCGACTATGTGAAGGCTTACCTCTCCCAGCCAGACCCCTATCGGTGAGGCGATGAAGCTTCGGATGACGGGCAAGAGGTGGGCGGCCGTCGCCGGGGGCGTCGTGGCGGTGCTGGCCCTGGCCGCCTTCGTCTGGCGCGAGGACATCCTGCGCACCTACCTCGACCCCAAGCAGCCCTATCAGGTGTACCGCCCGCCCGCCCCGCCCGACTATTCCAAGGCCGACTCCTGGGCCATCGAGCCCCTCGATCCGAAGCGGTGGACCACGGCCAATCCGCCGGTGGACGTCTTCTTCGTCCACCCCACCACCTACGACGGGGGCAAGGACTGGAACGCGCCACTCGACGAGGCGAAGTCGCAGCGATTGCTGTTCCGCACCATGCTGCCGAATTACGCCGGGCCCTTCTTCCGGGTGGCGCGGGTGTTCGCCCCGAAGTACCGGCAGGCCAGCCTCTATTCCTTCCTGACCCTGCGCGACGACGCCCGCGAAGCCCGGCGCTTCGCCTATGGCGACGTGAAGGCCGCCTTCGAGCGCTACCTCGCCGACTACAACGGCGGCCGGCCCTTCATCCTGGCCGGGGTGGAGCAGGGGGGTCAGCTCGCCGCGCGGCTGCTGAGCGAGGTGGTGGCGCCCGACCCAGCCCTCGTACGGCGCCTGGCGGGGGCCTATCTGATGGAGACGACGGTCCCGGCGGGAAGCCTGCCCCTGCCGGCCTGCACCAAGCGCTACGAAGCGCGCTGCGTGGTCGCCTGGACCGACGTGCGCGTTGGCGACGACTTCGCGGCCAGGCAGATCCTCGACCGCGCCCTGGTCTGGGCCCCGACCGGCAAGCTCGAGCCTCTGGCTAAGCGCCTGCCCCTGTGCGTGAACCCCCTCAACGGGACCGCCGATTCCGAGCTGGCGGCTTCGGCCACGAACCTCGGGGCGGCCAACGCCTCGAACCTGGAGTGGGGGGTGCGCCCCGCCTTCCTGCCCAAGCAGGTCTCGGCCCAGTGCGTCGGCGGGCTGCTCCGCGTCTCGCGGCCGGAGTCGCCGTCGTTCCGCTCGGCGGGCTCATGGGCGGACCGTCTGAAAGCCAATCCATACAATCTCTTCTACGCGGATATTGAAGCGGACGCCCGCTCTCGCAGCGCCGCCCTGCTGGGCCTTCCGGACGTCGACCGCCCCGCCCCGCCGCTGGACCGCGCCATCGTGGTTCGGGGTTCGCCGATCCACCGCATCGACTGACCGACCCCTTGGGAGGTGGGAACGGCCCTGGCGGCGCTGCGTTGGTGACGCAACCAGGAGGCTCCCATGAAACTGCAAATCCTCGCCCTCGCCGCCGCCGCCCTCACCATCGGCGGCTGTGCGACGACGGATGGCGGCGGCGGCTACGGCTCTGGCTATGGCCGCGACCCCTACAAGTCGGCTTGCCAGCGGGACTATGAGAACAACCGGGCGGCGGCGACCGCCTTTGGAGCCATCGCCGGAGCGTTGGCCGGCGCGGCCATCGCCAAGAACGACGCCGCGGGCGCCGCCATCGGCGGCGTGGCCGGTGGGGTGGCCGGCAACCAACTCTCCAAGAAGGACGACCCCTGCGGCTACGGTTTCGGCGGGTACGATCGTGACGGTCGTTATGGCCGCTACGACGACCGCGACTACCGTCAGCGGTAATCTAAAACCGCTCATCCCGGCTTTCGCCGGGATGAGCGGATGTTTGGCGATCAGCCCGCAGCCGACCAGTTCGTATCCGCCTTCCAGTCGAACAGGGCCTCCAGCACCCGCAGCGCCTTGCCGCGCGGGCTGGTGAACTCCGGGTCGCGCCCAAGCGTCAGGCGCGCGTCGTCGGCGGCTGCGGCGATCAGGTCGCGGTGGGCGGCGGGGTCGGCGAAGCGATAGTCGGGAAACCCGCTCTGCTTCAGCCCCATCAGGTCGCCGCCGCCGCGCAGTTCAAGGTCCTTCTCGGCGATCAGGAATCCGTCCTCGGTCTGGCGCAGGATGTCGAGGCGCGCCTGAGCCGTGGCGCCCAGGGGCGGGTCGTAGAGCAGCAGGCACGCGCTCTGGGCCTGCCCGCGCCCGACCCGGCCGCGCAGCTGGTGCAGCTGGGCGAGGCCGAACCGCTCGGCATGCTCGATCACCATGATGGTGGCGTTGGGCACATTGACCCCCACCTCGACCACGGTGGTGGCGACCAGCACCTTGATCCGCCCGTCGGCGAACCCGGCCATGACGGCGTCCTTTTCCGCCCCCGGCATCTGGCCGTGGATCAGGCCGACGCCGGGACCGAGCCGTTCCGTCAGGATGCGGGCGCGGTCCACCGCGTCCTGCACGTCCAGCAGGTCGGACTCGGCGACCAGGGGGCAGATCCAGAAGGCCTGGGCGCCGCCGGCGACGGCTTTGCGCAACCGCTCGATCACCTCGTCCAGGCGCGTGGTGGGAGAGGCGGTGGTGGCCACCGGTTTGCGGCCCGGCGGCTTCTCGTCGAGGCGGGAGACGTCGAGGTCGCCGTAGTAGGTCAGTTCCAGGGTGCGGGGGATGGGGGTGGCCGAGAGGGCCAAGAGGTGCACCGCCTCGCCCTTCTCCTGCAGGTCGCGGCGCTGGTTGACGCCGAAGCGGTGCTGCTCGTCGATCACCGCCAGGGCGAGGTCGTTGAACGCTACCTCTGACTGGAAGAGGGCATGGGTGCCGACGGCCACGGCGATCTCGCCCGAGGCCAGGCCCGCCAGCTTCTCGGCGCGGATGGCCCCCTTGTCCCGACCGGTCAGCAGGACGACGCGGACACCTTGCGATTCCAAGGGTTGCGCCAAGGTCTCGAAGTGCTGGCGGGCGAGAATCTCCGTCGGCGCCATCAGCACCGACTGGCGCCCCGCCGCGGCCACGTCGGCCATGGCCAGCATGGCGACCACGGTTTTCCCCGCGCCCACGTCCCCCTGCACCAGCCGCGACATGCGCTCGCCGGAGTCCAGGTCGGCGCGGATCTCGGCCAGGGTCCGGACCTGCGCGCCGGTCAGGGCGAAGGGCAGGGCGGCCTCCACCTGGTCGGCCAGGACGCTGCGGGCGACCCGGTGCGCGGGCTCGGCGCGGCGGGCGGCCTTGCGCTGGGCCATGGCGAGCTGATGGGCCAGGAGCTCGTCGTAGGCGAGGCGCCGGCGGGCGGCTGTCTCAGGACCGAGGTCGCGCTCGCTCTCGGGGGCATGCATGGCGGCCAGCGCTCCCCGCCAGCTCGGCCAGCCCTGGCGCGCCAGCCAGGCGGGGTCCTGCCATTCGGTCAGTTCGGGGGCCTTATCGAGGGCCTCCCAGCAAAGGCGGCGCAGGGTCCGCGAGGGCAGGCCGACGGCGGCCGGATAGACCGGCTCGTGGGTCGGTATCTCGTCGATCTTGTCCGCCGCCAGGAGGTAGGCCGGGTGGGAGATGTGCATCTCCACGTCGCGGAACCGCTCCACCTTGCCCGCCACCGCCCGCTTCGATCCGGGGGGATGGCTCCGCGCAAGGTGCGGCCCGTAGCCTTTGAACCAGTTGAGGAAAATGAAACCGGTCTCGTCCATGGCCCGGATGCGGTAGGGCTGGCCCGCGCCGCGCGGGGGCAGGTGGTCCTGGATCTCGACCACCAGGATCTGCTCCTCCTCCTCGCGCGCCTCGGCGACGGTGACGCGCCGCCGCTCGATCACCCGCACGGGACCAAGGAACAGCAGGTCGCGCACCCGCGGCCCCGCCGCCCGCTCCACCAGGGGCGCGATCTTGGGCCCCACGCCCTTCAGCGAGGTCGCGGGCGCAAACAGGGGAAAGAGAATCTCCGGCCGCATGGGCGGACAGTGTAGCCTAGGCGCGCGGGCCTGCTCAGCCGCGCTGGCCGGAACCTCCGTCGTCGGGCATCGTTCTTTCCGGAGCGTTGCCGCAGCCGGTCATGGCGGCTAAAAGCCCGGAGGACTCAATTCGGCCCCACGGGGCCTTTTGCATGCGGCCTTCCCCGCTTCAGGAGTTTTGATGGCGCGCAAACAACCGGACGGCCTCTGGCGCCTGCAGGCGTTGGACCCGGAGAGCCCGGAGGGTCTTCCCGAATCCGCCACCTCGGCCTTCACGGCCGCCGCCGGGCAGATCGGCACGGACGACGTGTTTTACGGCGGCGCCCTGGTGGTGGACGCCGCGGCCCTGTCCGAGCTGACGGGGTTCAACCCGTCGGTTGGCGACACCATCCCGCCCTCGTCGGTCAAGCGCGGCGCGGAAGCCGCCGGGGCCGACCGGGTGAAGGCCCTGGCCAACCGCCAGCCGCACTTGCGCGCCCACTACGCCGCCCTGGGCGTCTTCCTGCGCGTCTGCGCCGCCCAGCGCCTGGCCATCATTCCCGGCGCCCACGCGGTCCGGAAGCGCTAGAGCGCGGCCAGCTCCGCCTTCTGCTTGCGGGTCAGGCCCGCGCAGACAAGGTCGTAGGACATGGCGGCGAGGTGCTCGATCTCGTCGGCCGGCACGTCGGCGTCGAGGTCCACGGCGATCCAGAACCGCCGGTCGAGGTGGGAGCGGTGGCCGACACCGTCGTATTTCTCACGCAGGACCTCCGCCAGGTGGGGGTCGCACTTCAGGATAACGTTCTGCCGCTCGCGCACCGAGAGAATGGCGAACATCTTGCCCATCACCTTGTAGATCAGGACCAGCGGGACCACGCCTCGCGGGGCGGTCAGGGGCTCGGCCACGGCCCCCCGCTTGGCGTCGAGGACGACCTTCAGGGCGGTGGTCGCTGCGCCGAGGGTCAAGCGGTGGGCTCCGAGCTCAAGCCTGCGAGCGGGCGAGCTTAGAGCGAATTTCCGGAACCGCCACGCTCGGCCGGGCTTTCCAACAGGCAGGACTTCCCTGCCTGGCCGCCGCCTGTCGCGGCGAAGATTCCCCCGGAGCCCCAAATGCAACTTCCCAATGGCGCTGTCGTCGCCGTCGCCGACGGCGAGAAGTTCAACCTGTTCCGGAACGACGGCGACGAGGGGGGCCTCA
The DNA here is from genome assembly GCA_947474395.1 of Caulobacterales bacterium. GTDB lineage: Bacteria > Pseudomonadota > Alphaproteobacteria > Caulobacterales > Caulobacteraceae > CANJID01. The sequence continues at coordinate 17,162 of CANJID010000006.1, read as the reverse complement.
AGCTGGTCGCCGTGGCCCACGACGCCATCGACAGCGACCACCAGGGCTCCAGCGCCGGGCGCCACAGCAGCGCGGCCAACCCCGACGGCGCCCAGGACGACGAGGACGGCCACTCGGCCGGGGTGGCGGAATTCCTCAACAAGAAGGTCCTGGAGGGCAAGATCGCCAATCTGGTCGTGATCGCCGCGCCGCGGACCCTGGGGGCGGTGCGCAAGCACTACCACCACCAGCTCACCGCCATCCTCGCCGGGGAGATCGCCAAGGACCTGACCGGCCACAGCGTCCACGACGTGGAGAAGGCGGTCCTCGGCGCCGCCTGACTCAAGCCGCCTGAATCACCTTGGGGGCCCGATCAGCCCTCGGCCGCGACCTCGACCGGCTTGGCCGGCGAGGTGCGCAGCGCGCCACCGATGCATTCGGCCAGGTCGGCCAGGACGTGCGCGTGGTCCCGCGTGAACCGGCCCTCGGTCTCGCCGACGACCCAGAGGGTGCCGAACGGCTCGCCGGCCCCGTCATGGAGGGGCACCAGCAGCACCTCGGGCGCCACCACGCCCGCGTCGCTGATCCAGTTGTAGGTCCGCTCCGGATGCAGGGTCAGGACGGGGCAGTTGCGGTCCAGCGTGATGCCGCAAGGGCTGAAATTGCGCGGCGTGGTCGCCCCCTCGAAGGGGCTCAGGGTCCCCCGCAGGTGGCGCCAGCGGAACACGCCGGGCGCCGGGTCGGGCTCCCACAGGCTGAGACCGGCCGAGGCCGCGCCCGTGATCTGCATCGCCAGATCGACGAACTGGGGCAGGACCCCTTCCGGATCGTCCGCCATGCGCACGGCCAGGGCCTGGATGGCGCGGGCCTCGCCCTTGTAGTCGGGCGCGCCGAGCGGGCGGGTGTCCAGGGCCTCGGTGATGAAGAGGTCGTGGGGTGCGTCGGCCGGAATGTGCGGATCCATCGTGCGGCCTCCTGAACTCGCGCCACCGTAGCAGTTGTTGGACGCGGCCGGAACGCTCTCACCTCCGCTCATCCCGGCGGAAGCCGGGATAAGCGGTATGTTGAGGAGGATTGGTAGTCCCTCCGCCAGGAGCCCGCCCCCATGCCCAAGGTCGTCGGCATCGACCACCTCGCCATCCGCGTCAGCGACTTCGACGTCTCGCGCCGCTTCTACGACAGCTTGCTCACCTTCCTGGGCTTCGTGCGGGAGTGGGAGTTCGGCCGCACGGTCGGCTGGAACAACGGGGTGACCATGTTCTGGATTACCGAGGCCGACGCTGAGGGGCGCGCCCATCCCCACCGCCAGGGTGGGATCGGCTACCACCATTACGCCTTCGAGCTCGCCGCCCGTGAGGAGGTGGACGAGCTCGGCGCGTTTCTCCAGCGCGAGGGTGTCGTTGTGGTCGACCCGCCCGCCGCCTACCCGAGCTACGGCGAAGGCTATTACGCCGTCTTCTTCCTCGACCCGGACGGGCTGAAGCTGGAGGGGATGCACTTCCTGGAGAAGGCGAAGCGGGGCGGGAAGCCGCCGCGGGGGCTTTAGGTCGGCGAACGGAGCGGGCGGAAACCTCCCTCAGCCGCGCAGGAGGGCGGCCAGGCTGCTCCGCCGCGTCGTGCCGTCGCGCCAGAGGTCCAGCCTATGGCGCGGCCGTGCCGTCCAGATCGCCGCGGCCCTTTGCGCCCCCCAGTTCCACAGGCTCCAGACGACCACGCCGCCCACCAGCGCTCCCGGCCAGGCCGCGATGGCAGGGAGGTGCAGGTGATTGAAAACCACCAGGAACTTGAAGTGGAGCAGGTAGATGAAGAGGGACGCGCCGGCGACCAGGTAGATCGGCGTCGACAGGACGCGCGGGACGCCGAGCTTCGGGACGAAAATCAGGAAGGCGGCGACCAAGGCGATGGCGATGGCGTCGCCCGCGCCATAGCTCGGCGCGCTCAGCATCGCATAGGCCAGCACCGCGGCCATGGTGGCGATCCGCCAGCGGCCCTTCAGGAATCCGGCGAGGGCGGCGAGGGCGAAGGTGGCCAGGTGCGTGGTCGGCGCATGGTTGAAGTAGGACATCGGATCGACCTGGGCCTTCCAGAAGTCTGGAAGGAAGAGGACCGGGGCCACGAACCGGCCAAACAGACCGAGCGCCACCGCGGCGCATGCGGCCGCGACGGCCGGCCGTCGAAGCTTCACCACATGCGTAAACACGAGGATCAGAGCCGCGTAGAGGAGCATGATGTGGAAGACGCAGTCGATGTACCACATCAGGTATTCGGCGCCGCCGTAGGCGTTCGGCCCGTCGGTGTCCATTCCGGTGAAGTCGAGCAGGTCGACGTAAAGGAAAACGCTGGACCACTTGGCGTGGTAGTGCATGGCGAACTTGACCGCCGCCTGCGGAAGCTCGATCGCCAGGACCGGTATCAGCACGCTTCTCAGCAGCCGGCCGACGGGCTTCGCGCTCGACTGGTGATCCGCCTCATGGAGTTGCAGGCCGCCGAAGAGATAGCCCGAAACCCAAAGCAGGGCGCTCGTGGCCGCGCCGCCGGTGACGAAGAGTTGGAAGTGGCTGCCTACCACCGCGGCGATCGCCACGGCGCGCATCAACATGGCGCTCTCGACACCAACGAACAGGCCGCGCCCGGCGCGGGCGCTCTTCGTCGCCGCCAGTTCGGCGATGCTCATGGTGGTCCAGCGGTCCGGGACACGGCCCAGGACCTCCTCCAGCGACAGGTAGGCGTTCACATAGGAGAGACTGTCGCCGCCCAGTGAGGCGAAGCTTTCTTCCACGTCGATGCGGTCGCGGCGGAGGAACTTTCGCCACTGGTCCACCAGGGCCGCCTGGGTCGGGGTAAGCGACCCGGTCGGCCGGTCCGCCGCGTTCGCCCGCTCGGTCTCGCTACGGATCAGGGCCTGCCTGTCGATCTTGCCGTTGGGCAGCAGCGGGAACGCGCCCACCGCCACGACGGAGTCCGGCACCATGTAGGCGGGCAGGTTCGCCGCGATGTGCTCTCGCACGGCCGGGGGGTCCAGTTCGCCGTCGTTTGCAGGCTGGACGAAGCAGCAGAGCCGGACCTGGTCCGGCGCACCGATATCGAGGGTGATCGCCTGGCCCACGTCCGCGGCCTTCAGCGCGCAGGCTGTGATCTCTCCCAATTCAACGCGGTAGCCGCGAATTTTGACCTGATCGTCCCGCCGCCCCTGGATGACGATCTGGCCGTCGGCGCGGCGATGGCCCATGTCGCCGGTGGCGTAGGTCTGTTCCTCGTCGCACGGGCGAGCCGGGGGCAGCCGGCCCCCGGTGACGTAGCCCATGGTCAGGAACCGGGAGCGGACGACGATCTCGCCGGGCCGGCCGTCGGCAATCGTGGCGCCGTCCTCGTCGCGGATCTCGAGCCGGAAGCCGTCGATGCCGACGCCGATCGGCGCCCGGTCGCCGCCCGTCTCCGCCGAGGCGCGAAAGAAGCTCGCCGCCTGCGGCGTCTCGGTGGCCCCGTAGAAGTTCACGCTCTCGCAGCGGGGGGCCAGGTCGGTCAGGGCGTCCACCAGGGCGTATCGCAGTACATCGCCGCCCCAGAAGACGTGGCGCAGGTCGTCCAGCCGCCCGGTCCCCCGTCGCACCGAGGTCAGCAGATGGCCGAGCGGCGGCGTCATATGCGCGACCGTCGGTCTCGCCGCCACGAACCAGTCGTACAGGCCGCCGGGGGCGGTGAGGACGTCTTGCGGGGGGATATGGATCGAGGCGCCGATGCTCAGCGGGGTGAAGATGTCCCGCAGGATCGGGTCATGCGACAGCCCCGACAGCATGGTGAAGCGGTCGTCCGCGGTGAGACCGAAGGTCCTGACCTGCCAGTCGATGAAGTTGACCAGCGGCCGATGTGAGCAGGCGACGCACTTGGGCGAGCCCGTGCTCCCTGAGGTGAACAGGAGATAGGCGGGCCCGTCCGGCGAGGCTTCTCCGCCCGGATGCGCGGCGGCCGGCGCGTCGTGGGGCGAAGGGTCCAGAACCACGCCAAGCATGGGCAGGTCGAAGGCCAAAGCACCCTTGGGCGCTTGCGCCCCCGCCGCGAGCAGAAGGCCCGGCCCGCAGACCTCGACCAGCGCCTCGAGGCGGGCCTGGGGGTAGGAGAGGTCGAGGATCACGAAGGGTCTGCCGGCCCGGGCGCAAGCGAGTGCGGCGACGACCGTGCGGGCCCCGCGCTCGGCCAGGATGCCGACCACAGGTCCTCCCCGCCGATCGCTTGAGACGATGCGCGCGGCGAGCTGTCGCGAGAGGGCGTCCAACCGGCCGTAGGTGATCGGGCCATCGACGCTTGCGACGGCCAGGGCCTCAGGGTGCTTGAGGGCCAGGGCCGAGAATTGCGCGTGAATCAGGTCGCCCGCATCCATCCCGACACCGTCAAGCAGAACGCCGCCCAGCCGACAGTGCGGGCCTGCAGTGACGCCATTATCGCGCACCACCCTTAAGAAAGGGTCGTCCGCCGCCTTCGGGGCGGCCTGCCTCCTTGCCTGCCTGCGCGAAATCCCGCCCGCTCCCGCTGGCGGCCACGGCCTGCGCCCTCTATATGGCCAATCCCCCTCGCGGATGCGCCCATGGACCCTCGCCTCAAGAGACTGAAGTTCCGTGCGTGGCGGCGGGGGTTTCGGGAGGCGGACCTGATCCTGGGGCCGTTTGTCGACACCTTCTCGGCGGGGATGAGCGCGGCGGAACTGGACGAGCTGGAGCGGCTGCTCGACCAGGCGGACCAGGACCTCTACGCCTGGATCATCGGGCGCGTGGACACCCCGGAGGCCTTCGAGACGCCGATGATGGCGCGGATCAAGGCCTTCCGGTTCGAGGCGCGTGGGGCGCGGGAGGATTTGGGCGGGTAGAAGAAAAAAGGGGGCGGCGTTTAGCCCCCACCGTCTCGGCGCTGCGCGCCGATCCACCTCCCCGAGAGGGGGAGGGACTAAGGGAAGCAGCCCGGCGTTTCGTGCGCCGGCACAGTTGTGTTGGAGCGGGCCTTGGACGTGACCGGAATCGCAAAGGCCAAGGGGGCCCTGGAGCTGGCCGGCGCGCCGGAGGGCTTCGATGCGCTGGTCATGGCCGACATGGCGCGCGCGCATGGGGGCGTGAGCGTCTTCGTGGCCCGCGACACGGCCCGCGCCGGCATGTTCGTGGACGCCTTGGCTTTCTTCGCGCCGGACCTGGCGGTGCTGCCGATCCCCTCGTGGGACTGCCTGCCTTACGACCGGATCGGGCCCTCGCCGAGCGTGGCGGCGACGCGGATGGCGGCCTTCTCGGCGCTGGCCCACCGCAAGGCTGCGGACAAGGCGCCGCTCGTCGTGGTGGTCACCGCCCACGCCCTGGTGCAGCGCATCCCGCCGCGCGCCGTCATCGCCGCGGCCAGCTACCTCGCCCGCACCGGCCGCGACGTCGATATGCCGGAGCTGGAGCGCTATTTCGCGGTCAACGGCTACAGCCGCGCCTCCACCGTCTCCGAGCGCGGAGAGTTCGCCGTGCGGGGCGGGGTGATCGACGTCTTCCCGCCGGGGGCCGAGGAGCCGGTGCGGCTGGACCTGTTCGGCGACACCCTGGAATCGATCCGCGCCTTCGACCCGGAGACCCAGCGCTCCACCCGCCAGCTTTCGGCCATCGACCTGCTGCCGGTTTCGGAGGCCCTGCTGGACAAGGAGTCGATCTCCCGTTTCCGCACCGGCTACGTCACCGCCTTCGGGGCGGCGGGCGACGATCCCCTCTACGCCACGGTCAGCGAGGGTGGGCGGCGCGCCGGCATGGAGCACTGGCTGCCCCTGTTCTATCCGCGGATGGAGACCCTGTTCGACTATGTCGGCGACGGGGCCCTGATCGCCCTGGACGCCCTGGCCGAGGAGGCGCGCGACGAGCGGCTGGCCATGATCGCCGACGCCTACGACGCCCGCCAGGAAGCCCACAAGGTGCGGGGCGGGACCGGCTATCGCGCCCTGGCGCCGGAGGCCCTCTATCTGTCGAAGGACGAGTGGGACCTCTACCTGGACGAATTCCCGGTGCGCCGCTTCACCCCGTTCCAGCGGCCGGAAGGCCCCGGGGTGGTGGACCTGGGCGCACGGGCGGGGCGCAATTTCTCGGCCGAGCGGGCGCAGGACAGCGTCAACCTGTTCGAGGCGGTGGCGGATCATGCCAGGGCTCTCTCTAAAGCGGGCAAACGCGTGCTGTTCGCCTCCTGGTCCGACGGCTCGTCCGAGCGGCTCTCCATGATGCTGGGCGACCACGGCCTGACGCCGATCCGCTTCGCCAAGGACTGGCAGGACGTGCTTGGGTTCGGGGTGGCGGGCGCCAAGGGCAAGCCGCTGCAGCGGGTGGTGCTGCCCGTCGACCACGGGTTCGAGACCGCCGACCTCGCCGTCATCTCCGAGACCGACATGCTGGGCGACCGGCTGGCCCGGCCGCGCCGCCGCCGCCGCGCCGCCAACTTCCTGGCCGAGGCGACCTCGCTGACGCCGGGGGACCTCGTCGTGCACATCGACCACGGCATCGGCCGCTACGAGGGGCTGAAGACCCTGGAGGTGCAGGGGGCGCCGCACGACTGCCTGGACATCCAGTACGGCGGGGAGGCGCGGCTCTACCTGCCGGTGGAGAACATCGACCTCCTGACCCGGTACGGCTCGGATTCCGAAGGGGTGATGCTGGACCGCCTGGGCGGCGCGGCCTGGCAGGCGCGGAAAGCCAAGGCCAAGGAACGCCTGCGCGAAATGGCCGAGGGGCTGATCAAGATCGCCGCCGCCCGCCAGCTGAAGTCCACCGACGCGGTCGATCCTCCGCACGGCCTGTTCGACGAGTTCTGCGCCCGCTTCCCCTACGAGGAGACCGAGGACCAGCTCAACGCCATCGCCGACGTGCTGGGGGATCTCGGGGCGGGGCGGCCCATGGACCGGCTGATCTGCGGCGACGTGGGCTTCGGCAAGACCGAGGTCGCCCTGCGGGCCGCCTTCGTCATGGCCATGACCGGCAAGCAGGTGGCGGTGGTCTGCCCGACCACGCTCCTGGCCCGCCAGCACATCCGCACCTTCACCGAGCGCTTCGCCGGCTGGCCGGTGAAGCTTCGCGCCCTGTCCCGCCTGATCCCCGCCAAGGACGCCGCCGAGACCCGCGCTGCCCTGGCGACGGGCGAGGTGGACATCATCGTCGGCACCCACGCGATCCTGTCCGAGCACGTGAAGTTCAGGGACCTGGGCCTCGTCATCGTCGACGAGGAGCAGCACTTCGGGGTCAAGCATAAGGAGAAGCTGAAGGCGCTGCGCACCGACGTGCACATGCTGACCCTGACGGCGACGCCGATCCCGCGCACCCTGCAGCTGGCGCTCTCGGGCATCCGGGAGATGTCGATCATCGCCACCCCGCCGGTCGATCGCCTGGCGGTGCGCACCTATGTCACCCCGCAGGACCCGGTGGTGATCCGCGAGGCGTTGCTGCGGGAAAAGTACCGCGGCGGCCAGGCCTATTTCGTCACCCCGCGCGTCGCCGACCTGCCGGAGCTGGAGCGGTTCCTGCGCGAGCAGGTCCCCGAGATCAAGTTCGTGGTCGGCCACGGCCAGATGTCGCCGACGGGGCTGGAGGAGGTGATGAGCGCCTTCTACGACGGCCAGTACGACGTGCTGCTCTCGACCACCATCGTCGAGTCCGGCCTCGACATCCCCGCCGCCAACACCCTGATCGTGCACCGGGCGGACATGTTCGGCCTCAGCCAGCTCTACCAGTTGCGCGGGCGGGTCGGCCGGGCCAAGGCGCGGGCCTACGCCTACCTGACCACCCCGGTTGACAAGGTCATCACCGCCACCGCCGAGAAGCGGCTGAAGGTGCTGCAGTCGCTGGACAGCCTGGGCGCGGGCTTCCAGCTCGCCAGCCACGACCTCGACATCCGGGGCGGGGGCAATCTGCTGGGCGAGGAGCAGTCGGGCCACATCCGTGAGATCGGGGTCGAGCTCTACCAGCAGATGCTGGAGGACGCGGTGGCCGAGCTTCGCGCCGGCGGGGCGGAGGCGGTGGTCGACGGCCGCGGCTGGTCGCCCCAGATCAACGCCGGGGCGGCGGTGCTCATCCCGGACGAATATGTCCCCGACCTCAATGTGCGCCTGTCGCTCTACCGGCGCCTGTCGGAAGCCGAACGGCCGGAGGACCGCGAGGCCCTGGCCGCCGAGCTGATCGACCGCTTCGGGCCCCTGCCGGCCGAGGCCGGCCAACTGCTGAAGGTGGTTGCGATCAAGGGCCTCTGCCGCCAGGCCAATGTCTCCAAGATCGACGTGGGGCCCAAGGGCGCCGTGGTCACCTTCCGCGAGGACCAGTTCCCCAACCCCGTCGGCCTGATCAGCCAGGTGCAGAAGGCCGGCGCCCTGTGGCGGCTGCGCCCCGACCACAAGATGGTGGTGAAGGGCGAGTGGGAAACCCCGGCCGAGCGCCTCAACGCCGCCGAACGCATCCTCACCGACCTGGCGCGGGTGGCGCTGGCCACGGCGGCCTAGGCTCTTCCCCCTCTGGGGGAAGTACCCGCGAAGCGGGGGAAGGGGGCTAACGCGACGCCCTTCAGCCCCCTTCGTCCGCCCGTTCGGGCGGACACTTCCCCCAGGGGGGGCAGAGCCGCCATACTCCGCTCCGTGGGGATAACCGGCGGCGCGAGGCCGTCTCGGGGGAAACGACAATGAAGGCTCTTCTCGCCGCCGCCGTCAGCGGCCTGACCTTGCTTGCGGCCACCGCCGCCTCAGCCGGCGCTCCGGCCCCCGCGCCGCTGGCGGTGCCGAACCCGCACTACGACTCGGTGGTGATGGAGATCGACGTGAACCGTCCGGCCGCCCAGGTGTGGGCGCGGATCGGCAAGTTCTGCGACATCGGCGAGTGGTTCCAGGGCCTGAGCTGCGTCATGAGCTCGGGCAAGGACGGGGAGCTCGGCGCCGTGCGGACGCTGAACGGCTCGATCATCGAGATTCTGGTGGCCAAGACCGACCTGTCGCACACCTACACCCAGCCGGTGCGGGCGAGCGGATTCTACCAGCTCTACCACGGGACCATCGAGGCCAAGCCGACCTCGGCGACCACGACGAAGCTGATCTATTCCCTGTTCTTCGACAATTCGAACCTGGCCGACGACGCCGCCCGCGCGGCCGACAAGAACAACCGCCGGACGCGGTTCATGGAAGGCCTGAGGAACATGAAAATCCTGGCCGAAGGCGGCACCCTGCCGAAGCCGGCCCCGGCGCCCGCGGTGCCGGCCCCCGCGCGGTAGGGCTCCTAGTCCTTCCCCCTCTGGGGGAAGTGGCGGCCCGAACGGGCCGACGATAGGGGCTCAAGGGCGCGAGGTTGGGGTTTAGCGGGGCAGGAACGGCGGGATATTACGCGTCAGGTTCAGCCCTGCAGCCCCTATCGTCCCGAGGCAAGCTCGGGACACTTTCCCCAGAGGGGAAAGGACTGAGTGGCGTCAGACCGCTTTCCGCGCCGGGGCTCCGGCCGCCGCCCGTTCCAGGGTCTTGGCGGCGGTTTCGCCGGACTCGAGCTGGGCGACGCCGATCTCGAAATCGATGGTGAAGGGCTGGCGCGCCTCGCCGGCCTCGAAGGCGGTGCAGGCGATCACCGCGGCGATGCGGTCGGCCGCCACCTTGGCCGAGGCGAGGTCGGCGGCGGGCAGGGCGAGGGCGAAGAGATCCGGCCCCAGCCGCGCGGCGGTGTCCTCGGCGCGCACCAGCCGGCCGATCATGGAGCCGATCTGCGGGATGGCCCGGTCGAGCCAGCCTTCGGAGCGCATCTTGGCGGTGTCGGGGCGCTCGGCGATCCGCAGCACGGCCACGGACATGGGCCGGCGGCGCGCGCGAGCCGAGTTGGCCAGGCGGCCCAGGTGGCTGGCGAAGAGGTCGCGGGTGAAGAGGCCCGTGGCCGCGTCCATCAGGCCTGAGCTGCGGGCCCGGTCCAGGGCGTTGCGAATGGCGGTCTCGCGGCGGTAGGCGCGGGCGAGCGCGATCACACGGCGGGCGGTCTCGGACTCCGGCGTCTCGGCGGTGGCGACGTCCGACAGGCCCCGGTGGAAGGCCTCCGCGTAGGCCACCTCTGCCCCCTCGCGCAGATAGAGCACGGTGGGGATGTGGTAGAGCCGGGTGTTGCGCCGCATACCGCTGGCGATCGAGAGGGCCTCGGCGTGGGCCTCGCCGGCCCACAGGACCACGGCGTCGAACGAGCGGTCGTGCAGGTAGTCGAAGGCGGTGTAGGCGGTGAAGGCGCCCACGAGCTCGGTCCCGCCCTGGGTCAGGGCGTGGGCCAGGGCCAGGAACTTCGGCGCCGGCTCGCCCACGGTGAGGATGCGCAAGGGTCCCGCGTCGTTCTCGCCGGTCTCGAACACCTTGCCGCGGTCGGCGAAGGTCTCGCGGCGCAGGACGAACTCCTCCTCGGCGACGGCGGCGCGCAGCAGCGCCTCCAAGCGCAATGCGGCCTGGGCAGGGTGCACGGGGGGCGACAGGACGATGTCGTAGCCCCAGGTCTCCAGCATCGGATCCGGAGCGCCCAGCGCCAGGATCGGCAGGCGGCGGGGGGCGGCGGCGGCCTTCAGCCGCTCGGCCAGAAAGGGGATGTCGCCGCCGACGTCGGCCAGGTCGACGACGCAGGCTTCCACGGGCAGGTCGTCGATGGCGGCGATGGCGCCCTGCAGGCCGCGGGCGGTGACCGTGCGCCAGCCCAGCCGGTCGAGCCCGCCGGCCAGCTCGCTGGCCAACTGGTCGTCTCGCGCCACGATCAGCACCCGGGCGTTAGCCGCCACACGTCCTCCAGTCCGGAGATTGGGCGAGCAGTAGATTCGCCGTCGCCCAAGATAGCAGGGGCGAACAGGGGGCTGCAAAGCGCCATCCCCTCAGGCTTGCGCGGTAACCTTTTCAATCAGGAAGACGAGCTCCCTCGCGCCCTCGGCCGGACCCTCGATCACCCGGCAGCCGGCGGCCTCGGCGAAGTGGGGCACGTCGATCCGCGCCATGGGATCGTCCGCCAGCAGCCGCACCCGCGCGCCCACGCCCAAGGGCTCCAGCGCCCGGCGCAGGCGCAAGGTCGGCACCGGGCAGCGATGGCCCCGCGCGTCGACCAGGACCGCGTCGTCTTCCGGCGGCATGGGGCGATGGCTCCTTGGCGGCTGAACATTTCGTTTCGGACGGCGTTCCGGCAAGGTCAAGCCGCCGCCCAGTCTCGAGGAGTTTCGCCATGGCCGCCGCCCGTCCCACCTGGCAGGGCCACCTGCGCCTGTCCCTCGTCACCTGCCCTGTGGCGCTCTACACGGCCGTCAGCCCCAGAGGCGACGTGCACTTCAACCTGATCAACCCCAAGACCAACAACCGCATCAAGATGGTCACCACCGACCCGGAGACCGGGCCGATCAACCGGTCGGACCTGGTGAAGGGCTATGAGGTGGAGAAGGGGCGCTATGTCCTGCTGACCGAGGACGAGATCCGCTCGGTGCGCCTGGAGAGCACCCGCACCCTCGACATCGAGCGGTTCGTGGACCTGTCGGAGATCGACCGGCTCTACTGGAACGACCCCTATTTCCTGGTCCCCGACGGCAAGATGGCGGCGGAGGCCTATGCGGTTATCCGCGAGGCCATGGTCCAGTCGGGCCGCGTCGCCATCGGCCGGGTGGTGCTGCACACCCGCGAGCGGCTGATGGCCCTGGAGCCCCGCGACGAGGGGATCGTCGCCTATTCCCTGCGGACCAAGGACGAGGTCCGCGCCCCGGCGGACTTCTTCAAGGACATTCCCGCCGCCAAGCCCGACAAGAACATCCGTCACCGATTAGGTTGTTGAGGAAGTGCGCACTGAAACTCGATCTCGTTGTTCTCTTGGCAGCGCTTTCGATTAGCGCCGGGGCCTCGGCCAGGCCGCCGTTCCCGCCTGCCCGCTCCGCGCCCGCCGATCACCACGCGACAACAGCCCCGCCGCATTCCGCTTGGTCACGCACCCGTCTGCGATCGATCTCGCCGTACACCTACTTCGACTGGCCCGCCGAATTCGGATCCCAGCCGCTGCGTGCTTCCGATGATTGGCCGCGGGCCCGCATCCCCCCGCCAGGAACGGACGCCTCCGCTGAGCGGATAGGTCGGGCTTCGCCGTACACCCCACCTCGCGCGGGCCCGAATGGCGTGGTCGAATATTCGGTTTGCCGTTGCCGGTAAGCCACTTCAGCGGGCGGCTGCGGGTCGGGGCTCTGTCAACCGGCGTAGGACCTCGCTGGCTGCGTACTCATCGGTGGGCTGGTCGACCTGGCAGGCCACCTCGAGGGCAGAAACCGGACGGCTGAACAGGAAGCCCTGTACATCCGAGCAGCCGGCGGCCGAGAGCCGCTTGCGCTGGTCATTGGTCTCAACGCCCTCGGCGACGACGGCGAGCTTCATGGCGCTGGCCAGCTTGATGATGGCGCTGACCACGGCGTCCGACTCGGCGTCGGCGCCCAGGGCGGCCACGAACGACTGATCGATCTTGATCTTGTCGACAGGATAGTGGCGCAGGAAGCTAAAGGACGAGTAGCCGGTGCCGAAGTCGTCCAGGGCCAGGCAGAAGCCCATCTCCCGCAGCCGCCGTAGGGTGGTCTGCACCTGGGGGTCCTCGCCGAGGAACAGGCTCTCGGTGATTTCAAGCTCGAAGCGATTCGCGTCGGCGCCGGTCTCGTCGAGGAGGGCGACGATTGTGTCGAGAAAACTGCGCATCTTCAGGTGGGCGGGCGAGACGTTGATGGCCACCTTGACGCTCTCCGGCCAATTCCGAGCGTCGGTGAAGGCGGTCCGCAGGGTGAAGATGCTGAGCTGCTCGATCAGGCCGCACTCTTCGGCGATGGGCACGAAGAACTCGGGTGCTATCGGGCCGCGAACGGGGTGGGTCCAGCGGACCAGGGCCTCGACCGCCTGGACCTGGCCCTTGGCGCCCACCTGGGTCTGATAGGCCATGGTCAGGCCTCCCTGGGCGAGGACTTCGCGCAGGTCCATCTCGACCGCGCGACGGGTCTTGAAGGCGGCGTCCATCTCTTGCTTGAAGAAGCAGTACTGCCCGCCGCCCCCATCCTTGGCGCGGTAGAGGGCCAAGTCGGCCTGGCGAAGGCCGTCGGCGGCATCGACGGCGGAGCGCGCAAGCAGTGAGATGCCGATCGATGAGCCGACATACACCCGGCCGGCGGAAAGGTCGAAGGGCTCCGCGAGGGCGCGGATGATCCGGTCGGAGAGGCTGGCGGCGGACTGCACCGAGGCGTTGCTCTGGACGATGGCGAACTCGTCGCCGCCGAGGCGGGCGAGGGTGTCGGTGTTCCGACAGGTCTCGTTGAGGCGGCGCGCCACCTCACGCAGGAGCTCGTCGCCAAACTGGTGTCCGAAGGTGTCGTTGACCTCCTTGAAGCGGTCGAGATCCAGGGCGAGTACGGCGACGGCTCCCTCGCCGCGGGAGAGCTGCTGGAGCGCGTGGTTGAGGCGATCCATGAAGAGCAGCCGGTTCGGCAGGGCTGTGAGGCCGTCATGGAAGGCCCGGTGCATGGCGTCAGCCTCGCGCGCCAAGAGGTGCTGGGCGAGGCGGCGGCCGCGCCCGAAGATGATGACAGCCATGCCTGAAAGCCCGCACACCACCAGAAGCACTGGCAGCAGGGCGGGGGAGTCGTGCAGCAGGAAGATCAGGGCGCCCATGCTGACGAATGTCGCCACGACAAAGGGCCCGAAGGAGTCGAAGTTGACGTCCTCACTCTGCCGCGCAACTTCAGCGGCCGCCTGAGACCTGCGCCCTAGATCCCGCAGCTCCGCGACGGGCCAAGAGGGCTTTTCAAGCAGCGCACTCACGTCGGCGCGATTCATGACCCGTTCCATCGAGGCTCCCCCTTGTCGCCACGGTCGGCCCGCGGGACGGGGCGAGCCCCGTCGAACATGGGCGAATAGTAGGGTCGTCGAGGGAAACGGGCCGTTGAGATTTTTGGTAAACGCCCGGCTTCTTTCCAAACCACCGTTTCCGAACGGGCTTCGTCACGACGACGACCGGGTCAAGCGTGGGTGTTGGAGCGGCCAAGAGCGCCATGACCGTCCGGTCATCCGTCCAGCCTCGCGACCGAAGCGTCTGCTTCGTTCGCTCCACTGCCTCCGCCAGCTCCTCGTCTATGGCCGCCGCCGGGGCCCGGCTGGTGCGCGAGTAGGGCGGGTCCGTCATGAGGCGACCGCCATTACGGACGGTGGCTTCGCCCGGCTACAGGCCTTAGGAACTCGACATCCAGTAGGAGTTCGCTGTCGCCGCCGTCGGACGTGGACTTCGGGCCGGCGCGTCTCCTGGTCGAACTCTCCGAGGCGGGCGCAAGCCTGTGGGACTTCGCCAACGAACAGCTGGCAGTGTAATCTTCTTCGGCCGTCCTGATCGAGAGAGCCCATGAGCACCCGCGAAGCCGTAATCGTGTCGACCGCCCGCACCCCCCTGACCAAGGCCCATCGCGGCGAGATGAACATCCTGTCCGGCGCCGCCATGGCCGCCCACGCGGTCCGTCATGCGGTCGATCGGGCGGCGATCGACACGGCGCTGATCGAGGATGTCATACTGGGCTGTGGCTATCCGGAAGGTACGACTGGCCGAAACATCGCCCGCCAAACCGCCCTGCGCGCAGGACTGCCCCTGTCAGTCGCGGGAATGACCCTCAGTCGTTTCTGCGCGTCCGGTCTGAACGCCGTCGCCGCGGCAGCGGGGCGCGTCATCGTCGACGGGGCGCGCGCCGTCGTCGCGGGCGGCGTCGAGAGCATTTCCCAGATCCAGACCCGCGAGGATGGGGCCTCGGGCATCGACCCCTGGCTCATGGCCCACAAGCCCGAGCTCTATATGCCGATGATCGAGACTGCCGATATCGTCGCGGCCCGCTACGGCGTCAGCCGCGAGGCCCAGGACCAATACGCCGAGCGCAGCCAACGCCTCACCGCCGAGGCCCAGGCCGCAGGGCGGATGGACGCCGAGATCGTGCCGATCATCACGACCATGAGGGTTGTCGACAAAGCGACCGGCGAGGCCAGCGAGCGCGAGGTCAACGCCGCCATGGACAACTGCAACCGACCCGGCACGACCTACGAATCTCTTGCGGCGCTCAAGCCGGTCCGGGGCGAGGACCAGTTCGTCACCGCCGGCAACGCCTCGCAGCTGTCGGACGGCGCCTCGGCCTGCGTGGTGATGGAGGCGGACGAGGCCCGGCGGGCGGGCCTGACGCCGCTGGGGATCTTCCGCGGGTTCGCGGTGGCGGGCTGCGAACCCGACGAGATGGGCATCGGGCCCGTCTATGCCGTTCCCAAGCTGCTGCAGCGGCACGGGCTCAAGGCGGACGACATCGACCTTTGGGAGCTGAACGAGGCCTTCGCCAGCCAGGCGCTGTATTGCGCCGGCAAGCTGGGGATCGATCCGGACAAGCTCAACGTCGATGGCGGCGCCATCTCCGTCGGCCACCCGTTCGGGATGACGGGCGCGCGTCTGGTCGGCCATCTCCTGATCGAGGGCCAGCGTCGCCGCGCACGCTACGGCGTCGTGAGCATGTGTATCGCCGGCGGCATGGGCGCGGCCGGCCTGTTCGAATTCGTTTGAGGCTAGGCGCCGGCGGGGCGCCCGCAATCCGGGAGCGCCAGGCGCAGGAAGTTCATGATATGGCGGGGCCAGCGCCGCCTATGTCGCCGCTCTACTTGCTGTCGGGCGGCTGGATTTGCCGGACCTGCAGCCAACGCCGCATCTGCTGGATCTCGATCATCTGGCTTTGGATGATCTCGGTGGCGAGGTGATGGTTCGCCGGATCGGACCCATAACGCAGTTCGACCTTGGCCATGTCGACGGCGCCCTGGTGGTGAGGAATCATCCCGAGCACGAACGCGACATCCGGATCCGGGTTCATCAGGCCCGCCATCATCGGCGGGTGCATCTTCGTCATGGTCGCCTCGAACGCCTCGGTCGCCGGGCCCGGGACCGGCGTTCCTTGCCTCGTGTCCGCCGCGCTTCCGACCTCAGCCAGCCTCTCCGTCAGCCGACCGGCAGCCCCGTTCGGCCCATAAAAGACGATGTGAAGTCCCCAGTAGCTGGTCACGAAGATCGTCAGCGCCGCCGCCAGTCCCACCGGCGCGACCGCCAGCCGCCGTTTCAACGCCGGCAGGAAGCGTTGCTCGCGCGTCGGGTTCACCGCAGCGCAGACGGCGATGGCGATGAAGATCGAGTGTCCGATGGCGTCGATCCGGCCGAACGGAATCGCCGCTGTTGAGAAGATAATGACCAGCGCGATCCCCGACAGGCGTCGGACAAGCGGCGTCCACAGCAGGCCCAGGCCCATGGTGAACTCGGCGACGCCCGCCATCGGGATGAACCGGTCCTGCGGGATGTCGAAGGTCAGGAAAGGCTTTTGCTCGATGAGCGGATAGAACCACTGGGCGTAGGCGAACTTCTCCAGGCTCGACCACATCAAGGCGACCGCCATGCCCCAGCACAGGGCGTCGAAGCGATGCTTGCGCCACTCCGGATTGTTGGACGCTGCGAGGACCAGGTAGCCCGCCACCCCGAGGGCGAAGGCGAGATAATCCAGAATGTGGAAGAGCTCGTAGGCGCTCAGCGCTAAGACCAGGAGCAGGACGATGGCCGCCGCCGAGAACGGCATGGTCCTGCGCCAGAAGATGCCGAGCGCGATCAGCAGTTGCAGCCAGCTGACCATCTCGTTCGCCGTCTTCAGGTCGGGCGTGAGAAAGACGCCGCCCATGGCGAAGATGGCCACGAAGAAGGCCGCGATGACGGCCCGCATCAAGTCGTCGAGCCGACCCCATAAGGGCGCCGACAGCTTGTCCAGGCCGGTCAGCACGCGCTCGCCCAGGGTCGTGCGCTCTACGGCCAGGGTCGCCAGGAAGAACGTCAGCGCCAGCACGATCGCAAGCCAGAACCAGCCGTTGGCGAGCGTGGCCGAGATCGGCGCCGGGGGGGCGCCGACAACGTATTTGCCGAACCATTTGATGTGCGCCTCCGCGGCGGACGGGAGCAGCGCAAGCGCACCCCCGACAAGGGCCATCGCGGGCAAAGCCGCTGGAGGGTCTATTCGGTTCTTCATGCGAACTCGGCTGGCGGCGCTGTCAGACTAAGGTCGAAAATCCCCGCTTGGCGAAGCGAGGGCAGGGGGCGCAGCTCCTCAGTCCTGATTCACCGCCTATCCCGCAATAGGGACATAGGCTAGAATAT